>CAOKJJ010000105.1 GCA_948468465.1 uncultured Eubacterium sp.
ATTCTGGAATAGGAGCCGCAAGCCAGGCCATTTCCCCCGCACCCGGCGTCCGCATAGCCAATAAAAAAGCAACACAATGTCAAAAAGTGTTTCTTTCTGGTTGATCCAGGTTAGGCAGATGACATTGAGTGTGAATCGTGGGATATGTTTAGTATAAAGGAAAATATGGAAGTGTTCAAGAGGATTTTTTTGTCCTGTTTCTGTCTGGCTATCATCTATAGCAGTTCAGGAAAATTGGCGCAGACAGATTTGTAAAAGGGATTTGTTTAAAATATACAAAAGTGCGGCGATTTTTTTGTGTAAAATATGCATAGAATATCATTGAATTTGTGTCTATAATAAAAAAGCTGAAAAAAAGATTTAAGAATATGTATATACCGGGGATTGGCCCGGAGTTTCTACTGACTGCCGTAAGAGTCAACTACATAGCCGCTGGTTTTGTAGCTGGCTCTTTTTATGCTGTAAACGATGGATTACTTTTTGTTTGTGTTTTGGAAAGGAATGGTGTAAATTATGAGAGAGGATTCCTATGTATTAAAAGGAAATATTTGTTATGCGGATACGAAAGACCATGTAACGATGATGGACCAGGGATATCTGGTATGCTGTCAGGGGATTACACAGGGGGTGTATCCTGTTCTGCCTGAGGAATATAAGAATTTGCCGGTTACAGATTATCAGGAACTTCTGATCATCCCGGGAATGGTTGATCTGCATATCCATGCGCCCCAGTATCCCTTCCGCGGGCTGGGAATGGATCTGGAGCTTTTGGAGTGGCTTAATACGCACACATTTCCGGAGGAGAGCAGGTATCAGGAACTTGACTATGCGAAGAAGGCTTATGGGATTTTCGCGGAAGCTCTTAAAAAAAGCGCCACTGCCAGAGCGGTCGTCTTTGGAACCGTTCATGTACCGGCCACTGAATATCTGATGGAGGAGCTGGAGGCTACGGGATTGGTTACCTATGTGGGTAAGGTGAATATGGATCGGAACTGTGTGGATGATCTGAGGGAGAAGGATGCGGATACGTCTCTTGCCGATACGGCTGCGTGGCTTGCTGATACGGCGGGACGGTATCAGAATACCAGACCGGTGCTTACGCCGCGCTTCGCGCCTACATGCAGCGGATCCTTGATGGAAGGATTAGGGAAGCTTCAAAGGGAATATCAGATTCCGGTTCAGTCCCATCTGTCAGAGAATTTGTCAGAGATCGCATGGGTGAAAAAATTGTTTCCCTGGTCTTCCTGCTATGGGGATGTGTACGAGCGCTACGGACTGTTCGGCGGGCAGGCGAAGACGGTTATGGCACATTGTGTCCATTCCTCAGACCTGGAAGTGGAGCTGATGAAGAAAAAGGGTGTGTATGTGGCGCATTGTCCGCAGTCAAATATTAATTTGTCTTCCGGGATCGCACCGATACGCAGATATCTGGAAGAAGGGATTCTGGCAGGCCTTGGAACGGATATGGCAGGCGGGGCGAATCTGTCTATGTTTCGGTGTATGGCGGATGCCATCGGTGTATCCAAGCTGTATTGGAGGCTTGTCGATCAGGAGAGGAAACCGCTTACCATGGAAGAGGCGTTTTATTTGGCGACGAAGGGCGGAGGATCCTTCTTTGGGAAGGTCGGAAGCTTCGAAAAGGGATATGAGATGGATGCTTTGGTGATTGACGACAGGGAAATCAGGAGTACGAGGGCGCTTGACACGAAGGAGCGGCTGGAGAGGTATATCTATCTGTCAGAGGAAGGGGGAAGGCTGGCAGGGAAGTATGTAGCAGGCAGGAAAGTGATGTAAAATTAATTTTAGTAAAATTAATTTTAGAAAAAAGAACTTGACAGAAAAACAGAATTGATTTATGATAACTAAAAAAATGAAGTAAGGAGATTTTGCATGTTAATTGTGGATGTAATGGAGAAAATAGCAAACTAAATATTGCAGGATGGCTGATCCATGTGATTTTGTCTGATTATGGATGAATCAGGGGGTGGAGTCTGTCCTTTTATCAGCAGAATATCTGCTGGTGTTTTCGCCTTACATTTGCTTTTCATTGTGGTATCAATCTATATGATTGCTATATTTCCGATGCTGGACTTCGAGAATGAAGGCATGCCTGAAAGGGTGTGCTTTTTTTGTGCGTTTTGCGGCTTTTCGGATACTTTTTAGAAACCATAGCGCAGCTTTTGGGCGGCTATGGTTTTTTATTATGTTTTTTTATTATGTTTTTTAATTTTGTAAGGCGAATCATGGCAGGGGAGCCTGCTTGAACGATTTTGAAACAAATGGAAGGATCAGAGAAAGGAAACGGAAATGAATATTGACAAAATACTGGAATTTGACCAGATCAGAAACAAATGGAAACAATTTGCCTTAACAAATGCAGCGCTCGAAAAAATCGACAACATGACATATTATCTAAACGAGAGCGAACTGAGAAAGAATCTGCAGGATACGACAGATGCCAGAAGCTTTATCGAAACGTGCGGCGTACCGCCGTTATCGTCCGTAGAGGAAGCAAAAGAGGGGATCGCGAGGGCGGCAAAGGAAGGATGCCTGCTGCCGGAACAGCTGGAAAGGATTGAAAAGCTGCTGACAGCTGTAAAAAGGCTCAAAGACTACCTGAAAAAAGGCATGGCATACGAAAATCCGCTCGCATGGTATGAGCAGAACCTGGATGCATTGGATGAGCTGAGGGAGGAGATTGCGTCTAAAATCAGAAACGGAAGAGTCGACGATTATGCAACCGGACAGCTGCAGCGCATTCGAAATGAAACTGCACGGACAAAGGAAAAAACGAAGCAGAAGGCGGAGCAGACAATGCG
This sequence comes from uncultured Eubacterium sp., assembly GCA_948468465.1. Next base: position 2,820 of record CAOKJJ010000105.1, read on the forward strand.
CACGCACAAATCGTATATGGCAGACCAGTTTTGCATTATACGCAGCGGATATGTCTGCATTCCGGTGAAAAAGGAATACAAACAAAAAGTCCATGGCAGTGTCATAGATCAGTCGGCAACCGGGAATACGCTTTTTATACAGCCTGCAGCAGTGGAGAAGCTGCAGGAAACGCTGCATTTGCTTGAGATGGAAGAAGAACAGGAGGTATCCCGCATTTTGTACACATTGACGGCAATGGCAGCGGATCAGGCGCCTGTGATGGAAGAAGATATACGCGTCATAGAAAAACTGGATTTTATGTTTTCCAAAGGAAAGCTGAGTATAGACATGGATGCGGCTGTACCCAATATAAATCCGGACAGGCGGATCCGGTTTAAAAATGCCAGACATCCGTTAATGCCAAAGGAACAGTGCGTGCCGCTGCAGTTTGAAATCGGCAAAGATGCTGACGGCATTGTGATTACAGGGCCGAATACAGGAGGCAAGACAGTGGCAATTAAAACGGTGGCGCTGAACTGTTACCTGGCGCAGTGCGGCCTTCATGTGACATGCGAAGAGGCGGATATCTGCATGAACAGCTCATTTTTATGCGATATCGGAGACGGACAGAATCTTACGGAAAATTTATCTACGTTTTCAGCACATATTAAAAATGTAATGGAAATCGTTGACGCTGTTCGTCCGGACAGCCTGGTCATCATGGATGAGCTTGGTTCCGGCACGGATCCCACAGAAGGCATGGGAATCGCTATTGCCATTTTAGAAGAGCTTAGAAACAGCGGATGCTTGTTTTTAGCTACGACGCATTATCCCGAAGTAAAAGAGTACGCAGACCGCTCAGACAGAGTCCGGAATGCGAGAATGAAATTTGACAAGCAAACCTTACAGCCTGTTTATCAGATGGTAATCGGTGAAGCAGGAGAAAGCTGTGCGTTTTATATTGCGGAAAAACTGGGAATGCCGCAGCGTATGCTGAAAACAGCCAAAGATGCGGCGTACGGAACAGCTGCGTCTGACGCAGCGAATAATGCGGGGACAGAAAACAACGGCTCGCCATATACGCAGCAGAAACAAAAAAAACAGCCTGCACCCAAAATAAAAAAAGCAAAAAAAACAGCGGCTTCCACGGGACTGACAGAAAAATTCCATATCGGAGACAGCGTCATGGTACTCCCGGACAAAAAAATTGGAATCGTATGCCAGCCAGTGAATGAAAAAGGCGTGCTGCGGGTGCAGATGCCGGATAAAAAAATCTGGATCAATCATAAACGGGTGAAGCTCCATGTAGCAGCCGCGGAAATGTATCCGGAAAATTATGATTTTTCCATTTTATTTGAGACAGTCGCAAATCGGAAGATCCGGCATGAAATGGAACGAAAATATACAGATCATACGATAGAAATACAAAAATAAGACGACGATTCCGACCGCGTGCCGGCTTACAGGTCCACAGACATGCTAAAAAATAAAATTGTAAAATATAATTGACAAATATTAAAAAATAGTTTATATTGAGACTAACATATAAAACAAAAAGCTATTAAAAAAGGAGGGTTTTGATATGCATGAAAATGGAATGGGTCAATTAGGTTTTTTGGCGGGAGTGGCAGTCGGCTGTCTGGTAGGAATTTTAATGCTTAAGCTGATGAAAAAGGACAAAGCTGTAAAGTGTAAACTCGATGAACGTCAGCAGATCGTCCGCGGTCTTGGATTTCAGTATGGATTCTTTGGATGGATGATATTTCAGGGGTTATGCATTGCAGCCGACCTTGTATGGGAAATTAAGCTTATGGATATGTCCATGATGCTGTTTTGCGGAATGATGGTCGGGACAGTGATCTATGTTTCTTACAGTATCTGGCATGACGGATATTTTTCGCTGAATGAAAATCCAAGACGGGTGAAAGTTTTCCTGATAGCGGCGACAATCATGAATTTTGCATGCGCGGTTTATCGGATTCATCACGGATTGCTGGATCACGGCGTGCTTACGTTTTTAAACGGAGCGAACCTTTTGATGGCGGTTGTATGCATGATTTTACTGTCTGTCATGCTGGTAAAATGGATGACAGACCGAAAGGCGGATACGGGACAGACATTATGAAAAATTTGAGATTAAAAGCAGCCAGGGCGGCAAAAGATTTATCCCAGCAGGAACTGGCGGATTTGGTTGACGTCTCCAGGCAGACAATCAATGCGATCGAAAAAGGAAACTACAACCCAACGATTCGACTGTGCGTAGCAATCTGCAGGGCGCTTGGGAAGACCTTGGATGAGCTGTTTTGGGAAGATGAGACAATATAGATAAATTATTGCATAAGGTTTGGTAAGTTTTCATATTTATATTGCCAATTGAATGATTTTCCAGTAAAATAAGTTATCGGTACAGAGAAATGTAATTACTGAATTGATACCAACAGGAGGGATCAGAATGTCTCAAAGAAAAGATATCCATAAAGTACTGATTATTGGTTCCGGTCCGATTGTGATCGGGCAGGCATGTGAGTTTGACTATTCCGGCACACAAGCCTGTAAAGCACTGCGGAGCCTTGGTTATGAAATTGTATTGGTCAATTCCAATCCGGCTACGATTATGACGGATCCGGAAACGGCGGATGTGACGTATATTGAACCGTTAAATGCGCAGCGCATAGAGCAGATTATTGCAAAAGAACGGCCGGATGCACTGCTGCCGAACTTAGGCGGGCAATCGGGGCTTAATCTCTGCGCGGAGCTGGCGAAGAACGGCGTACTGGAAAAATATGGCGTACAGGTAATCGGCGTACAGGTCGATGCGATCGAACGGGGAGAAGACCGTATTGCGTTTAAGAAGACAATGGACAGTCTTGGCATTGAGATGGCAAGAAGTGAAGTTGCCTATTCGGTAGAAGAAGCAATGGAAATAGCAGATAAGCTTGGCTATCCGGTTGTGCTTCGTCCGGCGTATACGATGGGCGGCGCAGGCGGCGGGCTTGTATATAATGTTGAGGAGTTAAAGACCGTATGCGCCAGAGGACTGCAGGCAAGCCTTGTAGGGCAGGTGCTTGTAGAAGAGTCGATTCTTGGCTGGGAAGAGCTGGAACTGGAAGTAGTCCGTGACGCGGACAACAACATGATTACTGTCTGCTTTATCGAAAATATTGACCCTCTTGGTGTGCACACCGGAGATTCGTTTTGCTCGGCTCCGATGCTGACCATATCTTTGGATGTGCAGAAACGTCTGCAGGAAAAATCGTATAAAATCGTGGAATCCATTCAGGTCATCGGCGGTACAAATGTACAGTGGGCGCATGATCCGAAGACGGACCGCGATATTGTCATTGAGATCAATCCAAGAACCTCCCGTTCTTCCGCATTGGCATCCAAGGCAACCGGATTCCCGATCGCCCTCGTATCTGCGATGCTGGCCACGGGACTGACCCTTTCGGAAATTCCATGCGGCAAATACGGCACACTGGATCGGTATGTGCCGGACGGAGATTATGTCGTAATTAAATTTGCCCGCTGGGCATTTGAAAAATTTAAAGGCGTGGAAGACAAGCTCGGCACACAGATGCGTGCGGTGGGCGAGGTGATGAGCATTGGCAAGACCTTTAAAGAAGCGTTCCAAAAGGCGGTCCGCAGTCTGGAAACCGGACGCTACGGACTTGGACATGCAAAAGATTTTGATGCAAAATCAAAGGAAGAATTGTTAAAACAGCTTATTACGCCTTCCAGCGAGCGGTATTTTATTATTTATGAAGCGCTGCGCAAAGGAGCTACCATAGAAGAAATTCATGAGATTACGAAAGTAAAGCATTATTTCCTGGAACAGATGAAGGAGCTGGTCGAAGAAGAAGAGTCGCTTGCGGCAGGAAAAGGTCAGCTGCCTGAGGATGATGCGCTGATTGCAGCTAAGAAACATGGATTTTCGGATAAATATTTAAGCCAGATTTTAGATATTGCAGAAGAAGAGGTCAGAAACCGCAGAATCGAGCTTGGACTGGAAGAAGCATGGGAAGGCGTGCATGTCAGCGGAACAAAAGACAGTGCCTATTATTATTCTACCTATAATGCAGAGGATAAAAATCTGGTAGCAAACGAAAAGCCAAAGATTATGATCTTGGGCGGCGGGCCGAACCGCATCGGACAGGGGATTGAGTTTGACTACTGCTGTGTGCATGCGTCTTTGGCGTTAAAAAAGCTTGGATTTGAGACGATTATTGTCAATTGTAATCCGGAGACGGTATCTACGGATTATGATACATCCGATAAGCTGTATTTTGAACCTCTGACACTGGAAGACGTACTGAGTATTTATAAAAAAGAACAGCCGGTTGGCGTGATTGCGCAGTTTGGCGGACAGACGCCGTTAAATCTGGCTGCGGATCTGGAAAAGAACGGCGTAAAAATATTAGGAACCTCACCGTCTGTCATAGACCTGGCGGAAGACCGTGACCAGTTCCGTGCCATGATGGAAAAACTCGATATTCCAATGCCGGAGTCCGGCATGGCAGTGAATGTGGAGGAGGCTTTGCATATCGCGGACGAGATCGGCTATCCGGTTATGGTACGTCCGTCTTATGTGCTGGGCGGACGAGGCATGGAGATCGTCTATGATGCGGACAGTATGGCAGGTTATATGAATGCGGCTGTTGGGGTGACCCCGGATCGGCCGATTTTGATCGACCGGTTTCTGGGACATGCGACAGAGTGTGAAGCAGACGCTGTCAGCGACGGCACGCATGCGTTTGTTCCGGCTGTGATGGAGCATATTGAACTGGCAGGCGTGCATTCGGGAGATTCCGCATGCATTATCCCGTCCAAGCATATTTCGCAGGAAAATGTAGAGACGATTAAAGAATATACAAGAAAAATTGCCGAAGAAATGCATGTAAAGGGACTGATGAACATGCAGTATGCGATTGAAAAAGGAAAAGTATTCGTGCTGGAAGCCAATCCGCGTGCGTCCCGTACGGTGCCTCTTGTGTCCAAAGTCTGCAACATCCGCATGGTGCCGCTGGCGATAGAGATTGTTACGGCGGAACTTACCGGAAGGCCTTCGCCGGTGCCGCAGCTGACGGAACACGAGATCCCATATTACGGCGTAAAAGAAGCCGTATTTCCGTTTAACATGTTCCAGGAAGTAGATCCGGTGCTGGGGCCGGAAATGCGTTCTACCGGAGAAGTGCTGGGACTTTCAGCCTCCCATGGGGAAGCTTTTTTCAAAGCGCAGGAAGCGGCACAGTTAACATTGCCGCTGGGAGGAACCGTATTAATTTCTGTCAGTGACAGGGATAAGCCGGAAGTGGCGGAAGTGGCCAGACAGTTTGCCGAAGCGGGATTTCATATTATTGCATCGAAAAACACCTGCAGACAAATCAGAGAAGCCGGAATCGAAGCGGAGATGGTATATAAGCTGCATGAAGGAAGGCCGGATATGCGGGATTTGATTACAAATGGAAAGATAGATTTAATTGTTAACACACCAGTAGGCCGTGAGCGCAAGGAGGATGACAGCTATTTGCGCAAAGCTGCGATCAAAAAGAAAGTGCCGTACATGACGACGATGGCAGCTGCCAAAGCGACTGTCAGCGGAATACTGTCGCTGCAAAAGCATGGCAGCAGTGAGGTACGGTCTTTGCAGGACCTGCATGGGATGATGAAACAATAAATATGAAATGAAGAAAGGACAAAAACAATGAAAAAACGAAACAGAATGCTATCGCTTCTGCTGGCTGCGCTGCTTGCGTTTCAGGCTGCTCCGTTAACTACGGCATCGGTAGACAGCACGGCTGCGGTTGCTGTAGAAGCTGCCGTCCAGAAAGCAAAGATCACAAACGTGTCTACAGGAACGCTGACACTGGAAAAAGGTGAGACTTTCCAGCTAAAGGCAAACCGTTCGGATGTTAAATGGAAAAGCAGCAATCCGAAAGCGGTAACTGTAAGCAAGAACGGAAAGCTGAAAGCAGTTAAAAAAGGAACTGCAAAAATTACCGTAACAGCAGGCAGCACAAAGGCGTCGATAGAAGTTACCGTTGGCATAAAAGTGGCAGGTGTAAATGTCATAAAACCAGCGATTGCTCTGCCGGTTGGAGCGAAGTCTACGATAAAACCGGAGGTTACGCCGGCGGATGCGTCCAATCCGGTCATGACCTATGTGTCAGCGGATCCTAAAATCGCATCCGTCTCAAAAAAAGGCGTTGTAACTGCCAAAAAAGAAGGCAGGACAAAAATTACCGTTCAGGCAGCTGATGGTTCCAAAAAGAAAGAAACGGTTGTAGTAACCGTACGTTCCGCGGACAGTGCGCTGCGCCTTCAGGACGATTTTTACCAGGTCGTTAACGCTTCCTTATTAGAAGAACATGCACTTTCGGAAAATCAAAACCAGTGGAGCAGTTTTTCAAAACTGCAGCAATCTGTAACGGATCAGCTAAACGAAATGATTGATCAGCTTGCCGCTGAAAAAGACAAGTATGCACAAGGGAGCATTGAGCAGAAAATACTGGATTTTTATGCGCTTGCGGCTGATATGCAGACAAGGGACCAGGCGGGCATTGAGCCTCTCAGACCATATCTGGACAGCATTGAGCAGGCAAAAACCATTGATGAATTTGTAGATGTGCTTGCGCAGCTTAGCATGGTGAATTCAGCGAGCGTTTTGACTTTTTCAGTGAGCCAGGATCCGAAAGATTCCAATAAATATGTGCTCATGAACAAGGGGCCGACGTACTCAATGATGAAAGACTATATCGTAGGGGATGAAAATAAGCCGATTCAGGATGCGTTTTTAAACCTTATCAAACAGATGTTTATTCTTGCAGGCGAGAGCGAAGAAGAAGCTGCCCAAAGCGCACAGCAGATATATGATCTCCAGAAGGATTTTGCGGTTACCGGAGCAGGGATGGAAGATGTTTATGATGTGGAAAAATACTATCATCCATACACAAAAGAGGAACTTGCGCAGCTGTACAGCAATTGTGATATTATCGGATATCTGGAAAAGATGGGCATTACCCGTTTTGACAAGTGCATTGTGCAGGAAGTTGAAAACGTAAAGAAAGTGAATAACTACCTGACAGAAGGAAATCTGGAACTGCTGAAAAAGAACGCGAAGTTTATGCTCTGCCTGAATTATTCTAATTTACTGACAAGCGCACATGATAAAGCGCTTACGGAATTTAGTACAGTCTTAACGGGGCCAACAGAAGCAAAGAGCGTAGATACAATGGCAAAAGAGCTTACACAGTCCGCCTTTACCTGGGAATTCGGCAAATTGTATACAGACCGGTATTTTTCCGAAGAAAGTAAAAAAGAAGTGGAAGAACTGACCAGACAGCTGATTCAGACGTTCCGCGGCAGAATTCAGAAAATCGACTGGCTTTCCGAAGAGACAAAGAAAGAAGCAGTCAAAAAGCTGGATGCAATGAAGGTTAAGATCGGCTATCCGGATAAATGGCCTTCTTATTTCGACAATCTGTCGATCGACGCGTCAAAAAGCATTGTAGAAAATATGATGAATGTATACAAAGCATTAAACGGCATGGCACAGCAATATCTGGATACAGGAGTGGATAAAAATGTATGGAGCATAGCGCCGCAGACTGTAAATGCCATTTATAATCCATATGCGAATGATATTACATTTCCGGCAGCGATCCTGCAGGCTCCGTTTTATGACAAAAACGCAGATGCTGCAGAAAATCTGGGCGGGATCGGTACGGTAATCGGGCATGAGATTACGCATGCTTTTGATACAAATGGCGCTGGCTATGATGAAAACGGCAATTTCAGAAACTGGTGGACGCCGGAGGATTTTGTGCAGTTTACAGCAAGGGCACAGAAAGTAAGGGATTATTATAACAGCATCGAGATCGCGAACGGCCTGTTCCAGAACGGTGATCAGACAGTAACGGAAAATATTGCGGATATGGGTGCCATGGCATGTGTGCTGGATATCATCGGAGATGATAAGGAAGCCCAGCGCAAAGCGTTTGAAAGCAATGCCAAAATCTGGGCGGCGAACCAGACGGAAACATATCGTGATTATCTGCTCATGGTTGACCTGCATTCTCTGAACAAGGTGCGTGTGAACGCGGTATTGCCGCTGTTTGACCAGTTTTATGAAGTATATGGCGTTACCAAAAACGACGCGATGTATGTAGCGCCTGAGGACAGAGTGCAGATCTGGTGATAACAATTCCAGTGGTGACAAATCTGGTGATAACAAGTCTGTTACATTGTATGAAGCTATTACATTGTATGAAGCAGCAGTTTCAATTGAAGCCGGACGCTTTTGCAGCAAATTTCGTCCAATGAAGCCGGATCCTGCAAAATATGTGCAGTCAGTGAGCCATTCATTTTTTCAGCCAATGACCTGGCAACAGTCAGTCCAAGTCCCGTACTGCCCTGGCTGCGGGATGGATCATGGACATAAAAGCGGTCAAACAGATATGGAAGATCTTCTTTCGATAGCTTTGAGGTATCGTTTTCAAACACGATGACAGCACAATCGGCCTGTTTCTGTACCGTAATTTGAAAAAAAGTATCTGCATATCGTCCGGCATTTTGAAACACATTCAAAAAAATACGTTCTAATGCGGCCGGATCCGCGGATATCCAGACAGGATGTTCCGGGATCCGGACCGCGATATGTAACTTAGCCTGTTCCAGCAGCTGATAGCTGCCCATCAGTGATTCTCTCAGCATGCGGGCAGCATCAACTCGCTCAGGCGTAAGCTCATAATCCCCGGCTGTCAATCGGGAATAATCATAAAATTGGGTTACCAGATGATTTAAGGTGTATGCTTTTTGTTCCAGTATGTTTAATGTATGATGCAGATTTTCGTTTTCTGAGAGACGGACGGTATCAGAGTTTCTAAAAAGCCGGATATATCCTAAAATGACGGTCAATGGTGTCCGCAGGTCATGGCTGATAAGTTCTATCTGGTTTTGAAATTCCCTCTCTCTTGTTTCGTATCGCTGACGCTCTTTTTGGATCGCTTCAAAAGAATCGTTGATGGAACAGAGCAGTTTTCTAAGGTGCGGGTCCGGCAGAGGTAAGTGGACGATCTGGTTTTGCGTAAGATCCTGATTCATTTCGTCAATTTCTTTTTGTATCGTATGGATAGCGCAAATAAGTGCAGCGTATCGAAAAACAACATATATAACAGTCAGTACCAACAACACGAATACAAGGATAAGCATTATTCTGATTTCCTTTCTTATGTATCTGCTGCATTTATAATAGATACTAAAATAATAAAATGATAAAATAATAAAATCATGAATAAACAGCATTTCAGATTCTTTTCTTATGCGTCTGCTGCACTTGTAATATTATTAAATTATGAATCAATAATATTTCTTTTAATCTAAATCTTTTCTTCTTACGGTTATAATTCCGGCAGCAGTAAAAATAAGGATCCCTATGACACCAGAGCAGATACATCTTATAGTACCCGGTACGGTATCCCAAATCGTAACACACTCATTCATAGTGACATGCATGCTGTTGATTTCAAAAAAATTAACCGGAAACCACATGGCAGCAGGATAAAAAACATCATATTTTAAGGCCAGATACAAAAATACTTTTGGAACGGCAAACCAGATGACGCCCCAGAATAAAATTCCCACAATGCTGCTGCGAAACAGTTCCATACATACAATGCTGCTGATCAGGCTGGCAGCCGCGATCAGGTAAATGGCCAGCGCCTCCCGTATTAAATCCTGAAAAGTAACAGCTCCCGTATGCGGCAGAAGCGTCTGCGCGCTTAAAATCCAGACAAACAGAATGATGATCATGGCAAAAGTGGCGGCAGCAAGGCTGGTGACGCATGTCCCTGCAAATATTTTCGGTCTTGAGATGCCGCTTGCGACTGTATTTTTTAAATTGCCGTTTTTAGCGCTGTCTTCATAGAGGATATAAAAAAGGAGGACGCCAACGGCAGAAAACAGCATAGGCTGTGACACAAGGTTGGAATAGGAAAACGCCGTATTCGTATAACGGTTGGAAAAATAAACAAGAGTGCCGTTAAACAAGGCAGCAAGCGCGGCAAGTATGCCGGTAAAAAGATAAAGCTGTTTTGTATGTGTGATGCGGTAACATTCGCTTTTTATATAGTTTAACATATGAAGATTCCTTTCTGTTAAAATTTCTGTCCCTTTTGAGCCCTTTTGTGCATATGATTTGTGTATAAGATCCGTGCATAAGATTCGTACATGAGAAGCAATCAGGAAACTCTGTTTTTTAAATCTAAATAATAATTTTCCAAAGAAGATTGAACTGTCTGCATGTGTGTAATATAAATGTGATGATCATATGCTAACCTGCTGTAAGCCTCAGCTTCTTTTTGGGGTGCGTAAATACGAAGCGTATGATCCGGCATCACTTTATATTGTTCTGCCGGGATGCACTGGTCGATCGCGGCCGCAAACGTTTCCATGTCTGATACGGTAATCTCCATACAGTCCATACATTTTTCCGCTAAAGCGGGAGCGCTGATCTCTTCCAAAAGCTGTCCTTTGTATAGAAAACCATACACATCCGCGATTTGCTCAAGTTCTGAGAGAATATGGCTGGACAGGACAATCGTCATATTTTTTTCTGTATTCAGCCGCCGGATCATGCTGCGAAACTCAAGGATGCTGCTGGGATCCAGACCGTTGATCGGTTCATCCAAAATGAGCAGCCGCGGCTCCCCTAACAGCGCGATCGCAAGGCCCAGTTTTTGTGCCTGTCCAAGGGAAAGCGTGCGGCATTTACTTTTTCTTTTTTCCAGAATGCCGGTAACACGCATGGCTTCTTCGAATTTTTTAGCATCTGGAACACCTTTTTGCATGCAGTAATATTTCAGTGTCTGTTCCACAGTCATATTCGGAAAGAAGCCAGGATATTCAATCAGACAGCCAATATGCCTGCGTGCACGTTCCAGTTCTTTTTCACCCGATGCTCCAAGAAGGGTAATTTCACCAAAAGTTGCGTGGCTGTGGCCGGCCAGAAGCTTTAACAAAGTGCTTTTGCCAGAACCATTATCGCCGATAAGTCCATAAATGCAGCCTTTTTTTACATGGATATCTACGTGGTCCAGGGCCACAAAAGAACCATAGGATTTGGTAAGCTGGTTTGTTTTCATTACATAATCGTTCATAACAATTCCTCCATCTTAAAGCGCGCCAAACAACACCTGCTGCAGTGAGCCAGCGACTGTTTGATTTGCCTGGTTTGATTGCTTTGCTTTGATAAAAGCATCATACAGCACAGACAGTAAATAAGTCATTAAGAAATTTTAAAGAAGTTATAAAGAATAAGGAACTGTATGTAAATAACCATTCAGCACAATTTAAATCCAATTCCATATACCGTCCGGATATATTCGCAAGACTGGTCAATTTCTTTTATCTTTTTGCGTATATTGCTGACATGTACGTTAACCGTGTTATTTTCTCCATAATATCCGCCGTGCCACACCTGTTCATACAAAGATTCTCTGGAATATACTTTATCAGGATACTGCATGAGCAAAAAAAGGATGTCAAATTCGTGCGCGGTAAGTGTCAGCTCTTTATCTGCAAGCGTTACTTTTCTTGCGTCAGGATAAAGTTTTAGTTTTTTATATGTAAGAAGGCTGGCAGAAGGCTGCTTTTTGCTGCAACGACGCAGATTTGCCTCGACTCTGGCAAGTACTTCTTCAGGTTCAAACGGTTTTGTCATGTAATCGTCAGCCCCGTTTTTCAGCATAGATACTTTATCAAACAGAGCGCTTTTTGCAGAGATGACAATGACGGGCAAGCTAGAATGCTGCCTGTCACGCAGATCTGTTAAAAAACTTTCTCCGGAAATGCCGGGCAGCATCAAATCGAGCAAAATTAAATCCGGAATTTCTTTTTCCAGCAGCAGGTTAGCCTCAGATGCAGAGTATGCGCAGATCGTTTGATAATCCGCGGCATGAAGTATGTTTGCTAATAGGCTGTTGATATCCGGGTCATCTTCAATAATGAGTATGGTAAACGGCATGTATAAAATCCTTTCTTTATTAGATTGTATATAGTATAGGCGAAAAGGGAGGATTTAGCAAGAAAACTGTTATCTTTAGGAAGGATAAATCAGAAAATCTCAATAAAATAAAGTTGATTTCTTCATTGTGAAGTGCTATTGTTAGTATTATAAACGTTGTTTTTTCAATTTGTAACTAATTTTTAAGTGGCATTCTCGGAGAAAAAGAAAAGGAATATGGTAAGTTATAAAAACACATGACAAATGTAAAAAAGTATTGACTTAATCCAATGATTCATGTAGAATAAGAGGGCTGCGAAATGACATGCATATATCAAATAGACAAAAGAGGATTAGAGATGGGCAAAAATGATCATTTAAAAAAACAAAACGATTCAAACGAATCATCTGAAAAAAAGAAGACGAAAAAAGATCATAACCAGGAGAAACAAAAAGAAGATCATACTGACAAAAAAAAGAAAAAAGTGCCTTTTTTTCAATGGTTAATATCCTTAACAAATCATGCTTTAGTGGCAGCATTGTTGTCTGCGGCCATTATTTACATTATAAATGCATTGTTTTCTTTTCATGATATGAAAAATGAGATTGAAAGCATAAATGACAGCTTGAAAACATTGAACAGCTCTATAGTGACAAATGAGAAATTTAGCAATTTACAAACGGCGGTTAATTCCTTGCAGAAAGACGTCGATACGGTGTCTGACCAGATGCTTATTGCCGAGGGGGCTATGACAGCGATCCGGCACTATACGGTAGAAGAAAGTTTTATACAATATACAAACTGTTTTCAGAATGAGCAGGATTCTGGATCATGGGATGATGCTACAATTGTTGGCGTTGCTAAAAATGGAGAATGGGTAGTATCGAAAGAGCTTCAAAATAAAAAAGTATTGCTGACCTATACCGATGACGGACATGAAAATATTTTTTTCGGACAGTATAATAAAAATAATCATTGGGATGGCGAATGTCTCATTAATTCCTATATAAAAGGCAAACTTGAATATATTACGAATGCTGTATATGATGACGGTAAATTAATTCGTTATGAGCAGGCTTATAAACGTAAAGACACCCGCGAATGGATGATCTCACACAGAAAACATGAGAATGGCATTAATACAGGCGAGAGCTGGAGTTATTATGACAAAACAGATTATCCGATGACTTTTGACCCAGCATCTGTTGTTGTCATGGACTTAATCGGTGTATCGCAATTTGAGAACAGGTTGACCGGAGGATTAAGCAGCTATTACTGCGGTGATACAAAAGGCGGCGCTTACAATGATGATTCCGGAAATGCCTATTTGATTACATATGATACGGAAGGAAATATTACCATGCTTTATGAGGGACGGTTTTCTGATGGAAAGTTGGAAGATTCGAAGGGAGATGCCTGGTATATCCGATGGTCGAACCCTGGATATATCTATTATAAAGGAACATTTTCTGAAAATAGGCGTGATAATGATATTAACATAGAGCGAAATATTACAACCGAACGATTGACGGATCTTACCTTGGATAAAAATTATAATCGTCCGTTGATATGGCACGAGGTGGAATAAATATTTGTTCGCCATTTTGTCCGGAGGCTAATTTCTAGACATATAGATATGTTCTGAAACAATGGATAGATTTCGCTGTTAGTTATAACAAATTTATCATGTGGGATAGCAGGTATATATTTGTATAAGTATATACCTGCTTTTTTGTTCTGTCCATTTTTGATAATTGTCAAATTTGCTTTACGTCATTTTTACAAAACGGTATCTGTCGTTGCGAGGGCTATTCTTTTCGAAATAAATGAAATATCACTTGAATTATCAACGCTATGGCACACCCAATCGCTGCTCCTGCTGCTGCGATAACATAACATTCATCTATACGAAATCTATTTGCCGTGAAAGACCAAATTCCTGCTATGGCCGCAAATATTACTGCAAAACCTAAATAGAGAGAATAGATAGTTTTTCTATTGGTTAGACTAACAGGCTCTATACCTTTGAGAATATAGTCTGTTGTGACCTCAAAAAGTTCGCTCATAATAATAAT
>CAOKJJ010000106.1 GCA_948468465.1 uncultured Eubacterium sp.
ACTGGGTTGAAAAAGATATTTCTGAAACAAGTGCTATTGTGATAGCTGGTAATCCAGATGTATCCTATACATATAAAATTATAGGAAAACCAGAACTGACATGCATTTAAAATAATATACCATTTCCCGACAAATTATGCTATAATACTCCATAGTCAGATTAGAACAGCGTAGGGATAGTCTGGTGGTTGTGCTTTCCGGAAACGGAAAGGAGGTACATATGGATACGTTAGAAGTTTTGACGTTGCTGTTAGTTATATTCGCAGCTTTATCATATCTCGACAACCATCATAAAAAGTAAAACGGCTATCTCCTACTGCAATAGGGGATAGCCTGAATACTTAAGCTAAACTGATTAAGTTTCCGGTGACAACCATCGGACACGGCAAATACCCTTTGGCTGTTTCTAATCTGATTATAAATGATACCTTGCTCATTTGCAAGCGTTAATTTAGGAAATGGGGATGTTTTTTGTCCCCATTTTTTCAGTCCTAATCGCTCTATTTTGAGAAAACAGCGGAATTGGTGTTGAAATTATGATGGAAAATGCATTTATGTTATTTGAAAAAACTACAGCGGAATGGTTTGCACATGCGATCGGAGAGCCGACGCCTGTGCAGAAGGAGGCATGGCCTTTCATAGCCGCGGGAGAGCATGTACTGGTGTCGGCTCCGACGGGTACAGGCAAGACGCTGTCTGCGTTTCTTGTGTTTTTAGACCGGATGAAGCGGCAGGCGCAGGAGGGGTTGTTAAAGCAGCAGCTGCAGCTGATTTATGTGTCTCCGTTAAAGTCGCTGGCGGCTGATATACGGGAAAATTTGAAAAAGCCTCTGCAGGGGATGCATGCGGAAGAGATGATTACGATAGGCATTCGTACGGGTGATACGCTGCAGAAGGACAGGCAGCGGATGGTGCGAAAACCGCCGCATATACTGATTATTACGCCGGAATCGCTGTATTTAATGCTGACAAGCAAAACGGGACAAAATGTATTGGCGACGGCAAAGGCGATCATTTTGGATGAGCTGCATGCTGTTATAGATACGAAGAGGGGAGCGCATTTGATGCTTTCTTTGGCGCGTCTGGATAAGCTGTGTGACCGGCCGCTACAGAGGATTGGCCTGTCGGCGACGATTGAGCCTTTGGAGCTGGCCGCGGAATATCTGGCCCCGGAAGGGGCGAAGATTGCGGCGCCTGAGATGAAAAAGAAGGTCCGGCTGGAGATTTTAAGTCCCTATGTGGATGCGACAAAGGGCAGAAAAAAGGACCCGGTCTGGGAAGAGCTGGGAAAGCTTGTATACCAATACTGCCAGGGGAGCCGCAGTGTGATTGCTTTTGTAGAAGGCAGACGGTATGCGGAAAAGCTGGCGTATTATGTCAATCTGCTTGGCGGGGAAGGATTTGCCCGTGTGCACCATGGGAGCCTGTCAAAAGAACAGCGGATGGAGACGGAACTGGCGCTGCGGGATGGCAGGCTGCGGCTTTTATGTGCGACTTCTTCGATGGAGCTTGGAATAGATGTCGGTGAAATTGACCAGGTGCTTCAGGTTGGATGTCCGCGGACGATTTCGGGGACAATGCAAAGACTTGGGCGTGCAGGTCATAATCCGGGACGTGTGAGTGTGATGTATTTGTTTCCGAGGACTGCGGCGGAATGTGTATCGTGCGGAATGACGGCGCAGCTGGCCAGAGAGGGAGGCGTGGAGCATCTGCATCCGCCGGTGGAATGCCTGGATGTGCTGGCGCAGCACCTTGTTTCCATGGCGGCATACCGCAGTTATGACCTGGATGAGGTGATGGAGATTTTGCCGCGGGCCTGGCCGTTTCGCAATATTACAAAAGAAGATGTAAAGGCGGTGTTGGGGATGCTGGCAGGAGATTATGAGCATGCGCAGGATATTCCGGTGCGGCCGAGGGTATTGTATGACCGGATTCATGAAAAGGTCGAAGGAGATGGCTACAGCAGGATGCTGGCGGTATCGGCAGGCGGTACGATTCCGGATAAAGGGCTGTATGATGTGCGGACAGAAGCCGGGCTGAAGCTGGGGGAAATAGATGAAGAGTTTGTCTATGAGTCGCAGAAGGGCGACCGGTTTATTTTGGGGTCGTTTGCGTGGAAAGTAGTAAATATCAGCAGGGATACGGTTACGGTTGTGCAGGCGCCTGTGGAAGGTGCAAGGCTGCCGTTTTGGAAGGGTGAGTTAAAAGGCAGGGACAAACGTACAGGAGAAGCGTTTGGCAGGATGTTTCGCGGCCTGCAGGAGGCTTATCTGGACGGGAAGCTGGCGGAAACATTGGGACAGCTGGGGCTGGACGAGTCAGCGGTAAAGCTGTCAGCAGGATATATTGAACGGCAGATGAAAGCGGCTGGCAGCCTGGCAGATGACCGGACGATTTTAGTGGAGCATTTTCGGGATGCGTCTGGAAACAGCCAGCTGATGTTTCATTCGATGTTTGGAAGGAGGATTCATGCGCCGCTTGCGGTTTTGGCGGCGCACACGGTTCGGGAGCAGCTTGGAATAGAAGCTGGAAGCGTGGATGAAGAAGATGGTTTTTTGCTGTATTCCTATGGGGAACAGAATTTGCCGGAAGGCGTACTGCATATGCTGGATCCGGAGACGTGTATTCGCAGGCTTGAAATTTTGCTGCCGCAGACGCCGGTCTTTAATATGGCATTCCGGTATAACAGCGGACGTGCATTAATGATGGGCGTGAGGAAAAATGGACGTCAGCCGTTGTGGATGCAGCGGCTGAAAAGTGCGCAGATGCTTGAAAAAGTGGTACGGGAAGAAGAGCATCCGCTGATGCGTGAAACAAGACGGGAGTGTATGCAGGAATTATGGGACAGTGAGGGCCTCCGGCAGCTTTTGTCAGATATCCGTGCGGGCGTTGTAGAAGTGCGGGAATTTTATACGGATATTCCGTCGCCGATGTCGCTGCCGCTGCAGTGGGCGCAGGAAGCGGCGGTTATGTACGACTATGCGCCAACGCCCTTAGGAATCCATGCGGCTGTGCAGGATGCTGTCAGAAAAGAGGCGGAAAAGGGGACAGAACTTGTACGTGCGGGCAGAGCGGAACTTTCTCAGGTACAGGACGCGAATGTGAAATTGCCGGAAGATAAGCAGCAGCTGCATGCTTTCTTAATGACACAGGGAGATTTGGCAGCCGGGGAACTGGACATTCCTGTGCAGTGGTTAGACCAATTGGCACAGGAGGGAAGAGCCGTATACTTAGAACAGGGATTGTGGATTGCAGCGGAGCATGAGGAAGAATATGCGCAGGCGTTGGGAGCAGCACAAAATCTGATACAGGCGGATTTGCCGGAGACGGGCAGACAGGATACAGGGAACAAGCAGGATTTGTCTCAGAAGGCACGTATGCATATCGTCAGGCGGATGCTTCGTTACCGGGGTGCGGCGGATGCGCAGCAAACGGCGGAGCGTTACGGGTGGACGACGCAAGAGGCGGAAGCAATTCTGGAGGAGTTGTGCCATCAGAAAGAGGCAGTCCGGCAGGACGGCTTATATTATCATGCAGTGCTCTATCAGCGTGCCAGAGCGCGCACATTGAAACGGCGGCGCGAAGAGGCAAAGACGTGTCCGCCGCAGGCTTATGCCGCGCTGCTGCTTACGAGAATGTGTTCGAGTGCGCCGGCGCAGCAATGTCTGGAACAGACGTTAAAACGTTATGTTGGGATGCCGCTGCCAGTGGCTTTATGGGAGAATATCGTACTTCCTGCCAGAGTGAAAAATTACCGGGAGACAATGCTGGATACCTATCTGGCAGAAGGAGCCTTGTACTGGTACATGGATGAAAAAGGAGGGTTGTGTTTTGCGGATCAGGAAGAAGCTGACTGGGATGCCGACTTAACGATTCATTTGGAACTGTTAAATGAAAAAGAACGGCTTGTGTATGAAACGCTGCTGGAGCGGGGCGCTAGTTTTTTGCAGCCGCTGAATCGTCTGCTTGCCGGAGAGTCTGCACATGAAATATTGCTGTCACTGATGGCGAAAGGATTGGTCTGTGCGGATAGTTTTGTTCCGGTGCGTCAGTGGATGGAATTGCAAAAGACTAAAACAATGGCTCCAAAACGGCTTGCCAGCATGCGGGTAAAGGCGCTGCGGGCCGGAAGATGGGACGTGGTCAGGCCGTCTCTGCCACAGTCCCGGAAGGAAGAAACAGAACAAAAACTGGAACGATGTTTTGAACGGAGCTATATCGTGAGCAGGGAAACAGCTGCAGCGTGCGGGCTGCCGTGGCAGGAAGCCTTGTCGGTACTGCGGATATGGGAATATACGGGGCAGGCCAGAAGGGGATACTTTGTGGAAGGAATGTCCGGAGCACAGTTCATCAGAGGAAAAGATTATGCTTCTGTGATACAGATGCTGCGAAGACCGGAAGAAAAGGTTGTATGGGTGAATGCGGCAGATCCGGTACAGTGCTGGGGCAGCGTATTGCCGCATAAGGAAGGGCGGAGTTTTCTGCATGTGCCGGGAACGGCAGTGGCCTGTTATGGAGGACTTCCCGCAGCAGTGCTGGAACGGCAGGGAAAAGTCCTGCGGATATTTGATGAAGAGCTGGCGGAAACATGTATGCGGGAATTTGCGGATGAATTTCAGCGTGGAAAAATATTTTGCGAACGAAAACGAATTGTGATAAAGGAATATCCGAAGACAGCGGATGACATTTTAGCGAAGGCGGGATTTCGCAGAGAGATGCAGGATTATGTGTTGTATCGTTAGAGTGTGTTTCCATAAGTGTAATTCAACAAATCCGGTACTTTACTTTACGCGAAGTGCCGGATTTGCTTATGGTACAGGAAAATTATAAGGAACTGTGCAGAAATACCTTATGTAAGTTGCGCAGGGTTTTTCTGCACAGTTTCTAAGGGCTTTATAGGATGCCGGATTACAGTTTTCAGTTTTTCAGGACTTACTTTCCTGGTATCGCTTAAATAAATCTCGTGGTGGAACCTTTGTTGCGTAATGTCCAGTTCATAACCATTAGCAGCTATAAAATCATGCATTTGTGCAACCGTTTCAGGCTCTGCGTCGTAAGGGCCTATGTGCATGCATTGTACGCACAAGCCTTCTTCATATGTTAGAAATTCTACATTAGAAAAGTCAGTATTTTTTTTGACAGAAGCTTCGCTGACAGCCCAGTCAAAATCTTGTTTTGTCACAAAATCCGGCAGACGGATGACGGAAATAAACTGGAAATCTTCTTTGCGGGTGTAGTCAATGCCTTTTGTATGCTCCTGCCACCAGAAGCCTTCCAGCGGAGGAACGACATAATCAAAATAGCCTTCGATCGAGTGGCCGCTTTTTTGGCTCATTTTGAGTGTAAACGCGATCGGATACAATAAGCTGATGGATGATTTGTATTCGCTGTTTTCTGCATTCGGATCACCTTTTCCACGGACGGCAATATAATTCATAGGAGGGACATTTACGATGCCTGGCTTGTTTTTGGGCATATAAAATTCTTTGTATTCTTTTTTATAGTCAAAAGATTTCTTTTTTGCAGCTGCCGCATCAGCAGGGCAGGAGGTCTGAACAGAAGTGGTTTCACCTAAAATTTCTTTCTGTTTTTTTCGGCTCAATCCGTTAAGCACCAATTGATAGGATTTGTCCAGAAGGTCTTTTAACAGTTCATCCGGCACTTCTCCATCAGGTTTTATGGAATTCCAGTGCACTTTGTTCATGTAGTATCCCGGAACAATATCTGCATATTGAGAACGCAAAAAATCTCCTTCGGACGGTTCCAGCTTCAGAGTAATATAATATGGTTCGTTGTCTGCGCCCAGACAGACCGCAGCAAACATCTTGCCGCCAATTTGGTAGCGGATCCAGTTCCAGTCCTGCTGCAAGTCTTTGGTTACGCCAGGTTTGTGAAGTAAAAAGTCATCAATCCATGGATAGTTCATCGTTAGCCTCCTTTTTGTTGAATCTTAATTTTGTAAAATCTAATTTATGTAAAATCTAATTTATGTAAGATCTAATTTATGTAAAATCTGATTTTGGCCCGATTTTAATTTTGGCTCATTTTCCAGTATACTTTGCCGTTTTGCGTAAGCAGTTTGTAAGTTTCCAGACATTTGTATTCGTGGATCGTAGTTCCGGAATGCATAAATAAATTCATATTTACATCGCATTTGCACCAGATACCGTCTTTTTTCACTTCTGTCCATCCATGCGGCAGCAGTTCGCCGTATCTGCCGTCGATGTTTCCGATATGGATTCGGCAATCGTAGCCGAGCACTTTTGCGATGCAGGCAAATCCCGCGGCATAGCGGTAGCAGTTGCCTCTTTCATTCGTAAGAAGATCATACGCAAATGCGGACAGTTTTTGCGCGGTTGGATTTACCTGCGAGGGCAGATAATAGTAATGCTGCTGTAAAATTTCAAAGCATTTTTGCAATTTTTCAGCGGAAGTCCAGTGGTCTTTTGTATAATTTTTAATAAATTTGACCGCTGCATTTATTTCAGGAGTGTCGATCTGTCTGCCCGTTTTATCGGTATAATAAAATCCATCCTTTTTTGTGCCCGCAATACAATTTGTCTGCAGGCTGCCTTTATCTGCTCCTGTTGGAATCAGATAATAATAATACCCGTCAATCTGCTGCCAGCCCGTCAGCATTTTTCCGGTTTTATCGTCAAAATAGTATTTTTTTCCATGCATCTTTATCCAGCCTGTCCGCATCGTGCCGTTCTGAAGGGCGTTTGCAGGTTTTGTTTCATTGTCGGTATGTTCGACCGACGCATCTTTTGAAATAACAATCACATCGGGGTCTGGAGACATGATATCTGCTTTGGCAGATACCGGAAAACAAAAAATCAGGAAAAGGGCAAGGATGATACAGTGGCTGCTGCGGATTTTTGCGTGATAGATCATAATGGCTCCTCCAGGGTATGTAAAAATGAAATAGCTGTAATAAAAATTATAATAGCTTAGATGAGCTTTCGCAATAGAAAAGTGGAGAAAGTGCAGAGTCGTTTGGGAATCCGTTAAGTAAATGACATTGGGTATGAACAGCAGCGTTTTGGAAGTGGCGGTTGACATACCACAGTGCATTGCATATACTTAAAATAAAAATGGTACGTGCTGTCAGTCCGTATGGGAGTGGCGGTACAGAAATGAGGTGTTATATGGCAGTTTATCAAATCAGCAATGATCAGATTTCCATACAGATAGACAGTATGGGAGCAGAACTGAAGTCTTTGAAAAAATTGGATACAGATACGGAGTATATGTGGGAAGGAAATCCGGAATATTGGAAACGGACTTCTCCGGTACTGTTTCCGCTGGTGGGAGGTCTGCGCGGCGGAAATTACCTGTTAGACAGCAAACGGTATCCGATGGGGCAGCATGGGTTTGCAAGAGATATGGAATTTCAGTTAAAAAGCCAGAGCGGCAATGAGATCTGGTTTTCTCTGGCATCCGATGCACAGACATTGGAAAAATATCCATATGCGTTTGTGCTGGAAATTGGATATGAATTAAAACAAACGACTGTTGCGGTAAAATGGAAGGTAAGCAATCCTGCGGATGAAACGATGTACTTTTCGATCGGCGGACATCCTGCTTTTTGCTGCCCGATTGCAAAAGGGGAGGAGCAGGAAGAGTATAAGATTTGGTTTGATGCCAAGGATCAGGTAATATCAGGCGTGATAGAGAGCGGACTGATGTCGGATAAAGAAGAGGTTTATTCTCTGCAGGACGGCTGTTTGCAGGTGACGGAGCATTTGTTTGATCAGGATGCGCTTGTAATAGAGAAGGATCAGGTACATAAAGTAGCGCTTGTTAAGCCGGATGGGAGTCATTATGTGACAGTCAGCTTTGATGCGCCGCTTTTTGGGATCTGGTCACCGCCTGGCAAAAAGGCGCCGTTTATTTGTATTGAACCGTGGTATGGCCGATGTGATGCGCTGGATTTTGACGGAACCTGGCAGGAACGGGAGTGGGGACAGAAATTGCCGGCGGGTGAAAGTTTTGAAGCGGCTTATCAGATTACGGTACAATAAGATATCTGTATTATGAAATAATTTTGCAAGGTTTTTCGGCGCTCAATCGTATTCCTTATGAATACAAAAAATCACAAAGAATATCTGGTCTTTTTCTTAAATTTGATTTATACTTAGAGTACGAAAAAGACTGGCATAATTACAAAATGTTTGATGAAAAAGAAGGGGGAAATTAATTATGAAACGAATGAAACGTACCTTGCTGGCGGCAGCCCTGATTGGTGCAGTTTCCTTTACGACAGCCGGACAGTCCGTAACGGTTGCTTATGCGCACGGACATCATGGCGGCGGACATTGCGGTTCGTCTACGAACTATTACTATTGCGGCGGTCACAGCGCACATACGCATACTGGAGGAGTTTGTCCTTATGCAGATGATGATCCATATTATTACTGCGGCGGACATGATGCACATACGCATCCGGATGGGATCTGTCCTTATGCGACCTCTGTAAGCAGAACTACAATCCGTAAAGTACAAAGAACTTTAAACAGCTGTGGTTATAACTGCGGAACAGCGGACGGAGTGATGGGGACAAAGACAAAACGTGCATTGAAAAAATACCAGAGAGATAATGGTTTGAAAGCAGACGGCAAGATTGGAGCGCAGACACTGGATGCATTAGGGCTGTAAAACTGTCGAAATGAGATTTCACACAGGAAATAAATAAAAAGTGCAGAGTTCAGAACGGACTCTGTGCTTTTTATTTGTTTTGCACCGTTTTCATAATGAGCAGATTATGTTAAAATAGAAGTATATATCAGAGGTAAACCAGACAGCGGATGGAGGATCGTATGAGTGCATTTGTGGAATTTAAAAATGTCAGTAAGACATACCATATGGGTGAAGTGAATATTGAAGCATTAAAAAATGTGAATTTTACCATTGAAAAAGGGGAATTTTGTGTTGTAGTCGGGGCGTCCGGGGCAGGGAAGACGACGATTTTGAATATTTTAGGCGGTATGGACGGACTTACGGAAGGGCAGGTGCTGCTGGATGGAGAAGAGATTTCTGCTTATCGTAAAAAAAAGCTGACGGCTTACAGGCGCTATGATATTGGCTTTGTATTTCAATTTTATAATCTGGTGCAGAATTTAACGGCGCTGGAAAATGTGGAGCTGGCCGCGCAGATTTGTAAAGATCCCCTGGATGCGATGACTGTGCTGGAGATGGTTGGGCTGAAGGAACGGGCCGGCAATTTTCCGGCACAGCTGTCCGGCGGAGAGCAGCAAAGAGTAGCGATTGCGCGGGCGCTTGCCAAAAATCCAAAGCTGTTGCTCTGTGATGAGCCTACGGGAGCTTTGGATTATCATACGGGAAAAGCGGTGTTAAAGCTGCTGCAGGATGCGTGCAGAAAAAATAATATGACAGTGGTTGTGATTACGCATAATCAGGCGTTAACAGCGATGGCGGACAGGATTATTACGGTGAAGAGCGGTACGGTACATAGTATAGAGATGAATGAGCAGATTGTGCCTGTGGAAGAGATTGAATGGTAGAGGGCCGGAAGATGAATAAGGGAATGCTGAAAACGACAATGAGGGAAATCAAAGGAAGTCTTGGACGGTATGCCGCGATACTTGCGATTGTCATGCTGGGGGTGGCATTGTTTACCGGATTAAAGGCGACGACACCGGCGATGATCGCTACGGAAAACGATTATCTGGCGGAGCAGAATTTTTATGATTTCCGGCTGCTGTCTACGATTGGATTTGAGGAGTCGGATATAGAAAAATTGGATATAGAAAAACCAGATATAGAAAAACCGGATACAGAAAAACCGGTTAAGGCGGATAAAACAGTCGTTGTGGAAGGAGCGGTTTCTGTAGACGCGGCCTGTACGCTGGACAATGAAAATGAGTCTGTATATAAATTCCATACAGTGCCGGAAACAGTGAATCAGATCGTGCTGACAGCCGGAAGGATGCCGCAGCGGGCAGATGAATGCGTGCTGGATTCCGCACGATATGGGAAGGATATGATTGGCGCCAAAATTACAGTGACGGACAATAATACAGAGGATACGCTGGAGATGTTTGGAGAACGGACATTTACAGCGGTGGGTATCGTGCGGTCGCCGTATTATATTAACTTTGAGCGAGGTACGACGACGGTTGGAGAAGGAAAAATAACGGCTTTTTTGTATGTGCCAAGAGAAGCGTTTGCGATGGAAGAGCTGACGGAGATTTATGTAAAGACGGACCAGAAATTTGATGTGTACACAGATGCATATACAGATTATATTGACGGCATGCAGGACGAGATGGAGGCAAAGACGAAGGAGCTTGTGCTGGCGCGTTATGCAAAAATAAAGGGAGATGCACAAAAGGAAATAGATGATGCGCAGACGGAACTGGATGAGAAGACGGCGGACGCAAAGCGGGAGCTGGCAGATGCATGGAAAAAAATTAAGGATGGAGAGCAGGAAATTGTAGACGGGGAACAGGAGCTGGAAGATGGAAAGCGAAAAGTAAAGGATGGAGAACGGGAAATCGCGGCAAATGAAACAAAGTTGGCAGACAGTGAGCAGGAACTGCTCAGCGGGGAACAGGAAGTTCGGGTTAAATCACAGGAAATTCGTGATGCAGAAGCAAAAATTGAGCAGGCGGAGCGGGAAATCGCGGCAAATGAAACAAAGCTGGCGGATGGGCGCGTGCAGCTGAAACAGGCAAGGGCAAAGCTATTGAAGGAAGAAGAAAAGCTGCGTAAACAGCAGTCAGCTTTGTCGGACAAAGAAGCGGAGCTGGCAAAGCAGGAGACAGAGCTTGCAAAAAAAGAAGAAGAATTGAATCGGCAGGAAGCAGAGCTGGCAAAGCAGGAAGCGGATCTGGTGCAGCAGGAGACAGAGCTGAAAAAGCAGGAAGCAGAGCTGGCAAAGCAGGAGACAGAGCTTGTAGAAAAAGAGACAGAGCTGACGAAGCAAAAGACAGAATTAGAAAAAAAGGAAACGGAGCTGGACAGCCAGGAGGAAAAGCTGAATCGCCAGGAAGAGGAACTGCGTGTACAGAAGCAGCAGTTAGAACAGGCTTATGCCGCACAGCAGATGCCGCACAGCCAGTATGAAGCGCAGATGCGGGAGGTTCAGGCCGGGCTGCAGCAAATCCGCATGGGCCTGGAAGAGGTAAGCGCTGGAAAAAGTGAGGTGCGTGCCGGACAAACGCAGCTGCAGGAAGGTTTGCAGCAAGTACATGCCGGACTGGCACAGGTACGGGAAGGACTGGCGCAGATACATGCCGGACAGCAGCAGGTACAAGACGGATTGAAGCAGGTGCGTGCCGGACTGAAGCAGGTACGCAGCGGACAGAAACAGATACAGACCGGCCTGGATCAGGTACATGCCGGACAACGGCAGATACAGGCGGCAAAAAAGAAATTAGCGTCCGGAGAAAAACAGCTGCAGACAGCGAAAAACGAAATCGCAATAAAAGAAAAAACGATGGCGGAATCAGAACAGGAGCTTGCAGCAGGCAAAGCGGAGACGGCAAATGCGCGCAAAGAACTGGAGGATGGAAAACAAGAGCTGAAAAAAGGAAAAACGGAGCTTCAAAATGGCAGGCAGCAATTATCAGACGGCAGGCAAAAGCTGGAGGAAGCCAGAACGGAGCTTGCGGATGCGAAAGAAGAGCTGAAGAAGGGACGAAAAGACCTGGATAAAGGAAAGACAGAGCTCGCGGAGGCCAGAACAGAATATGCCGATGCAAAAGCTGAATTTGAGGAGGAAACGGCGGATGCGCAAAAGAAAATTGATGAT
The DNA here is from genome assembly GCA_948468465.1 of uncultured Eubacterium sp. The sequence continues at coordinate 11,777 of CAOKJJ010000106.1, forward strand.
GCACAGAGCGAATTGGATGAACTGGAGGAACCGGATTATTATGTGCTGACAAGAAATACGAATATTGGCTATGCTTGTTATGAAAGTGATTCGAATATTGTAGCAGGGATTGCAAATGTTTTTCCGGTATTCTTTTTTCTCGTAGCGGCGTTAATCTGCATGACTACGATGAACCGCATGGTAGAAGAACAGCGTACACAGATCGGCGTGCTCAAAGCATTGGGATATGGGAACGGCGCGATTATATGGAAATATTTGTTTTACGCCGGATCTGCGGCAGCAGTTGGAGCGGTTTTGGGCTGCATCATTGGAACCTGGCTGTTTCCAAAGGTTATTTGGATGGGCTACAGTATTATGTACAGCATGGGGGACATTGATTATTATTTTGATGTATGGTCGGCGGTCTTTTCTGTGCTGGCTGCGCTTATTTGTTCGATGGGAGCAGCGTATTTTTCCTGCCGATATGAGCTGTATAGTGTACCGGCCAGCCTGATTCGGCCAAAAGCGCCTAAGAGCGGCAAACGTATTTTTCTGGAAAATATAAGTTTTATCTGGAGCAGAATGAAGTTTTTGCATAAAGTGTCCGTTAGAAATATTTTCAGATATAAAAAGCGGTTTTTTATGATGATTCTGGGAATCAGCGGCTGTACCGCGCTGCTGCTGACGGGATTTGGGGTAAAAGATTCTGTTACCAATGTCGCGGATATGCAGTATGACGAGATTCAGATCTATGATATCGGCGTTACGTTTTCAGAAAATCTGCAGGCAGCGGATCTGGAGGAATGGACGGAAAAGACAAAGGATCAGATTGCGCGGACGGCATTCAAGTATGAGGAAAGCGCGGACCTGGATTTTGGCGGAAAAACGAAATCTGTTTATCTGGGAATCCCGCAAAATGTTCAGGAAATAGATGATTTTTTGGATCTGCATACAACAGACAGGGAAGAGATCGCTTATCCGAAAAAGAATGAGGTTGTCTTATCTGATAAGCTGGCGGAGGTTATGGGAATTCGTGCGGGTGATCATGTAACGCTGCGGGACAGCGAGATGAACAGCCTGACAGTGGAAGTCAGCGCACTTTGTGAAAATTTTATTTATAATTATGCATATATTTCGAGAGAGACTTATGAAGCTCAGATAGGAAAGGAACCGGAATTTAAGAGCGCGTACGTGACTGTAAAAGAAGGAAAAGATATCCATGAGGCGGCAGCTGCCATCGCGGATATGGATCAGGTGGTAGCAGTTTCGTTAACGGGTGATATGCGGGAGCGGATTGCGTCGATGATGAAAAGCATGGATTATATTGTACTGTTAATTATCGTATGCGCAGGAAGCCTTGCGTTTATCGTGCTTTATAATCTGACAAATATTAATATTACGGAACGGATACGGGAAATTGCAACGATCAAGGTGCTTGGATTTTACGCGAGAGAAACGGCGGATTATGTGTTCCGGGAAAATCTTGCGCTTACCGGCCTGGGTGCGCTTGTCGGGCTTGGCCTGGGGAAATGGCTGCATTGGTTTGTGATGGATCAGGTAAAGATCGATATGCTTTCGTTTAAAACAATGATTACGCCGGACAGTTATGTGGCAAGTTTGCTGCTTACGTTTGTCTTTGCACTGTTGGTTAACGGAATGATGTATTTTAAGCTGGAGAATATCCATATGGCAGAGGCGTTAAAGTCTATCGAATAGGAATCATGCAAAATAAGAATAAAACAAATCCTATATATCATATTGACATACTAGGAAAACTAGGATATACTAAATTTGTTTCATTTATAACAGACAGATGACAGTTCATCATAGAAAGGAAGTATGTGTTTATGGGAATTTATAAAAATGTAACAGAATTAGTAGGCAATACACCGATACTTGCATTGAACCGTTACGGAAAAAATAATGGTCTGGAAGCGGTTATTCTTGCAAAACTGGAATATTTCAATCCAGCAGGAAGTGTAAAGGACCGTATTGCAAAGAAGATTTTGCTGGATGCATGGGAAAGCGGCAGGATTCACAAGGATTCGGTTATCATCGAGCCAACAAGCGGAAATACGGGCATAGGACTTGCTTCTGTTGCGGCATCGCTTGGACTGCGGGTCATTATTACGATGCCGGAGACGATGAGTGTCGAGCGGCGCAATCTGATGAAAGCTTATGGAGCTGAATTGGTGCTGACAGACGGTTCCAAAGGGATGAAAGGGGCGATTGCGAAAGCAGAGGAGCTGGCAGCGGAACTGGAGGGGAGTTTTCTTCCGGGGCAATTTGTGAACCAGCTGAATCCGCAGGTACATCGGGAGACAACCGGGCCTGAAATCTGGAAAGATACGGATGGAAAAGTGGATATTTTGGTTGCGGGCGTAGGAACCGGCGGAACGATTACAGGGACAGGAGAATATTTAAAATCAAAGAATCCAGAGATTAAAGTGGTGGCAGTCGAGCCGTCAGCTTCGCCAGTCTTATCAGAAGGCAAACCGGGAGCGCATAAGATACAGGGAATCGGTGCGGGATTTGTGCCGGATACATTGAATACAGATATTTATGATGAAATTATTCAGGTTGAGAATGAGGATGCGTTTGAAAAAGGAAGAGAAATTGCCCGGACAGAAGGGATACTGGTAGGAATATCTTCCGGCGCGGCTCTGTGGGCGGCAACGCAGCTGGCAAAACGGCCGGAAAACAAAGGAAAAACAATTGTTGCGGTATTTCCGGATACGGGAGAACGGTATTTATCTACACCGATGTTTGATCATTAGCTGTCTGCTTACCGGATGTCTGACTGCAATGGACAGGGAGGAAAGAGGGTGAGAAAATCAAAACCGCATTTATTTCAGGAGCTTCGCATGGAATCGGCAAAGCGATTGCGTATAAGCTGGCGGCAGAAGGATGTCATCTGGCGCTAAACTGTAAAAACAGCAAAGAGGCGTTAAAGGATATCTGCCAGGATTTGGCTGAGCGATATGGAATCGTGGCGCTGCCGCTGATCGGTGATATTGGTGACGCGGCGGCAGTCAGCCAGATGTTTTCCAGGACAAATGAATGCATGGGGCAGATAGACTGGCTCGTAAATAATGCCGGGGTTTCTCAGATCGGATTGCTGAGTGAATTGCAGATTCACGATTGGCAGACGATGCTTGATACGAATCTGTCATCTGTATTTTATTGCTGCAGGCAGGTGATTCCAGGGATGGTACAAAAAAAGTCAGGTAAGATTTTGAATATTTCATCTGTGTGGGGTGAGGTAGGCGCTTCTTGTGAAGCGGCTTACTCTGCGGCAAAAGGCGGCGTCAATGCATTGACAAAAGCACTGGCAAAAGAACTGGCGCCAAGCGGGATTCAGGTAAATGCGATTGCATGCGGCTGTATTGATACACGCATGAACGCATGTTTTAGCCTGCAGGAGCGCTTCGAGCTGGAAAACGAGATACCGGCAGGGAGATACGGGACAACGGATGAGGTGGCGCATTTGGCCTGGCAGCTGCTGTCTGGAAACGATTATCTGACGGGACAGATTATACGATTGGATGGAGGTTGGATTTGACTTTTGCCATATGATACGGTATGCTTAAATAAATTACCCTGTTAATCCAGAAAAGGACTGCTGGAGGGATGTGAGATGTATGGCTATGGCAGAGAGAATTCGCTACCTGGTAAAAAGACATCCGAAAAATCGGCAGGAAATTGCAGACGATCTGCATATTTCCGCAGACAGCCTTGGAAACTATATTACCGGACGGCGCTGTCCGGATGTAATGATAGTCAGGGACATGGCAATTTATTTTCAGGTATCGGCAGACTATATTTTGTGTGTTACGGAAGCAAAGGCAGATACGCCGTCTTTGCCGTCCGTGGAACAGGAGCAAAGTCTGCTGAGCTTATTTCGAGCTATGACGCCAATCCAGAGGGAAGTTTTTTTGCATAGCGGATATGGGATTGCAAATTATGCTTCTATACAGAATGTACTCCCTGTATTGGAGATTCCATGGGAGCATGGCAGCTGAGGCTGAATGTGAATGATCGGATGCATCTGAGACGAACGGTAATATATGCGCGAATATTTAGCGGTGTATTGTCGTTCGTCTAAGGTGGCCATTATGGTCATTAGGGTACATCTCACGAAAAGCAATTTTAAGACACGCTTTAATCTGCCTTTTTAAAATATCGACTCACACATAATATGTAACTTCCCTTTAGAATCCTTGATCATAAGGTTTCTCACCAGGCTCTCGTCATTTGGTATGGTTACATTCAATTTATGTTTTTTATCATCGATTTCATATATCAATCCGCTGAACATTGTAGCGCTAAGTATTAACTGAAATGGAACATCTTCCAAATCTTTACATGCTATAATATTTATACTGGGAAATACAAGACTACCTATCGAAATACTTTTCAATTCATATAAATTCCCACTTGTTTCTCCACCAAATCCCCCGAAAACAACATTACTTTTTACGCATTTTCCTCCCAAAACATTAAGTATTCTTTCGTTTGCTGTCCATACTGGGAAAAAAGCCCCTGTATCCAGTAAAGCTTCAAAATTATGCCATGAACTTAACTGAATGACTGGCCTTTGATATCGGCTGTTTAAATTTAGTATAAATCGTCTCATCCAAAATACCCCGCTATTCCTAATTGAAAAATATTATCCGGTGTTGTATACCTGCCTAAAATCTCACCATGCGTCTGTATCTGCATCATTGTCAGCTCATCTTTAGACTTATCAGCATACTTCACAATAGCAGTTTTAATTGTAGCATCATTATTTGGTTCATATTCCACGTCTATCAACCCAACCCATTGATCTGGGTATTTTTCCTGAATTTCTTCCCATGTCATTCTTTCTTCCATATTGATATTCTCCCTACATACTTATAATAGTTCTCATACATTAGCTATATAACTTCTTTTTTCATTTTACACTTTACAACGTATATAAAAAAATGACGCACAAA
>CAOKJJ010000107.1 GCA_948468465.1 uncultured Eubacterium sp.
TTATGAGAATGATGATCAAGGATATTTTATCCAAAAACGGTTACGAGATTGCCGGGGAAGCCGAAAATGGCGTGAAGGCTGTGGAAAAATATAATGAAACAAAGCCGGATCTCGTATTAATGGATATTACGATGCCGGAAATGGATGGAATCCAGGCGCTAAAGGCAATTAGAGAACTGGATGCGAACGCATGTGTGATTATGTGTTCTGCTATGGGGCAGCAGGCAATGGTTATTGAAGCGATTCAATCCGGAGCAAAGGACTTTATTGTTAAGCCATTCCAGGCAGAGCGTGTATTGGAAGCTGTAAAAAAAGTAGTTGGCTGATATGCTGATCACAGCTTCAACTGTATCTGCGCTGCAAAGCTTGGGACAGCTGATTTGGGTTCTGGTGTTGTTTGTTCTTGTATTGCTGCTTACTTTGCTGACAACACGCTGGATTGCAAAGTATCAGCAGGGACAGCTGCATAATCAGAATCTTAAGATTATTGAGACATTAAAGGTTTCAGTAAACGGATACATACAGATTATCAGAGCAGGAGATGTATACCTTGTCATAGCAGTGAGCAAAGACCATATTGAAAAGCTGGCGGAGATTACACCCGATCAGCTGGAAACAGATACTGTGGATACGACAGGGCAGAAGATAGACGTGGTTGAGAATTTCCATGACATTCTTGACAAAGTAAAAGATCATCTTCCAAAAAAATAAGGCAGATTGTAAGAATGAGTACAGGAAAGAAAATATATTGCATGGCGTCATTTATGCTGGCCATAGTGACGCTTACCATTTGTCTGGTGTTTTGCGCCCGTGGGCAGGTATATGCATCGTCGAGAGACAATATTGATAATTTTGATTCTGCAGCCACGCAGGAAGAACCGACACCAGATTATAATGATGGCCTTTGGATCAGCTGGCCGAATGAAGAAGGCGGGATATCAGCTCCTATCCGGATGCTGATTGTGCTTACGGTTTTATCATTGGCGCCGTCTATTTTGATTATGCTGACCTCGTATACCCGGATTGTCATTGTTCTGCATTTTGTCAGAACCGCACTGGGAACACAGTCAACACCGCCAAATCAGGTAATGACTGGACTGGCGCTTTTTTTGACAGCGTTTATTATGGCGCCGACGTTTTCTGAGGTGAATGAACAGGCGTTAAAGCCGTTAGATCAGGGTGAGATTACGCTGGAGACCGCGATTGAACGGGCGGAAGAACCGTTCCGTGAATTTATGTATCCGAAGACGCAGGAAAAAGATGTGAATATGTTCTGTGAGATTGCGGATGTTACTTATGAGACAAATGATGATATTCCGATGACTGTGCTGATTCCAAGCTTTATTATCGGCGAACTGCGCAGGGCGTTTATTATGGGATTTATTATCTATATTCCTTTTATTGTAATTGATATGGTTGTATCATCCGTATTAATGTCTATGGGTATGATGATGCTGCCGCCGACGACGATTTCCATGCCTTTTAAAATATTACTGTTTGTATTGGCGGATGGCTGGAATCTGGTCATTCAAAATCTGGTTGAGACATTTTACTGACAGCGTGTTAAGTGTTTAAAGACAGAAAAAGAAGTTTTGCTGCTGCAAAGCATTGTACGAGGAGGAAAAAGATATGCTTACTGAAGGGCAGGTTATGGATATTTCCAGAGAAGCCATTTATACTGTAATATTGACAGCGGCTCCGTTATTGCTCACGTCATTGGTAATTGGTCTGATCATCAGTATCTTTCAGACGGTAACCTCTATCCAGGAGCAGACGCTTACATTTGTGCCGAAGATTCTGGCGGTATTTGCAATGATGATGCTTGTTGGCGCCTGGATGCTGAACAATATGTCCAGTTTTATGGTTCAGTTATGGTCTGATTTTAGTTTGTATGTGTAATTAGGATAGGAATGTATCATGTTCAATGCGACGTACTCATTACAGACATTTGAATATTTCCTTTTAGTGCTTGTTCGGATTGCAACATGTATATTTGCGGCGCCTTTTTTCAACACAAGAGGGATTCCGACGAAAACAAAAATAGGGATGGCAGGCTGTATTGCGATTATGCTGACAAGTGTTTTACCGGACCAGAACCTTGCTTACACAGGTATAATGGAATATGGGGTTATTGTGATCAAGGAAGGAATTACGGGCTTGCTGATAGGTTATTCAGCCAGTATCTGTAATTCTATTGTTTTGTTCGCAGGTACATTAATTGATATGCAGATCGGACTTTCGATGGCGCAGGAATATAACCCTATGACCATGATGAATGAGAGCATTACCGGTAATTTATACAATTATATGGTCATGCTGATGCTGCTTACAACGAATATGTATCATTATGTGATACAGGCAGTCTGTGAATCTTATCAGCTGATTCCGATCAATCAGCAAGTGTTTCAATGGGATCATCTGCTGGAGGGGATCGTCAACTATATGTCGGCCCTGCTCATTTTAGGCTTTCGGATTACGCTGCCGGTATTTGCCTGTATGATGCTTGTAAACTGTGTACTTGGAATCTTAGCCAGAGTATCCCCGCAGATGAATATGTTTGCGGTCGGCATGCAGCTAAAAGTATTCGTCGGACTTACCGTTTTGTTTTTGGCATTTATGCTGTTAGGTTCTGTGGCGGACAACATCGCGCAGGAGATGAAACGTCTTGTTGTTTATATGATAAAAGGGATGTATGTAAGTGAATAAGAAAGATTGGAGTATGCCGCTGAATCTGCAATGGTTTGCAAAAGATGGAGAAGGCGGGGAAAAAACAGAGGAACCTACCGCGAAAAAGCTGTCAGATGCCAGAAATGAAGGTAAGGTTGCCAAAAGCAGAGAATTGGATAATGCAGTCGGCCTGCTGCTGTTATTTGTTTTACTTCAGGTTACAATGTCAAATCTTGGCGGAGGAATGCTGGGGCTGTTTGAAACTTTTTACAACCGGATTCCGGAGTTTTTGGATGAAAGCAGCAAAGGGGTGTCGACAGTCTTTGTGTCGAAGCTTGTCCGTCAGGCGCTAATGAATGCTTTTGAGATGGTTATGCCGTTTTTTCTGGCAGGATGTTTTGTGATGTTTGTGGTAAATATTCTGCAGGTAAAATGGAAAGTTACGACAAAACCTTTAAAAGCCGATTTTAAGAAATTTAATCCGATCAATGGATTTAAACGTTTTTTTTCCAAGGATTCGTTGGTGGAGCTGCTCAAAGCAATTGCAAAAATCGTGATTATTGTATGGATTGCCTATTCAGCGATCGTGGACGATTCCAGGAATCTGCTGCTGTTATATGATATGTCTCTGATTCAGGCAGTGATGTATGTCGGTTCTGTGATTATTAATGCCGGCATGAAGATTTCAATGGCATATTTTGTGATTGGAATTGCAGATTACATTTATCAGAAGCGGAAATTTAAAGAAGATATGAAAATGACCAAACAAGAGGTCAAAGACGAGTATAAAAACGCCGAAGGTGATCCGCAGGTAAAAGGCAAACAAAAGGCGAAGATGAGGGAAGCTTCTCAAAGGCGTATGATGCAGGATGTGCCGCGGGCGGATGTTGTAATTACAAACCCGACCCATTATGCGGTAGCGCTTAAATATGACGCGCAGGAAGCGGAGGCGCCGGTTGTGCTTGCAAAAGGAACCGATTATCTGGCGCTTCAGATCAAAGAAAAGGCAAAAGAAGCAAATGTGGAAATCGTAGAAAATAAACCGTTGGCCCGTATGCTTTATGCAAATGTGGAAATTGGAGAGGAAATTCCACCGGAATTATATCAGACGGTGGCTGAAATACTGGCAACAGTATATCGTTTAAAGAACAAGCTGTAGCGATGTGATAAAAATTTTGAAAAGCTGGAACTGAAAATAAAAAACGATAAGAAAAACGATAAGAAAAGAAAAGTGGCAGCAGAAAAAGTGTTCCGTTTTGATCAAATAAAACTGCTGAAAAAAGAGTACAATGATATATTGTAAAAATATATTTGACAGATAGAGCGTAATTACGCAGAAAATTTGTTTTGTAACAGAAAAAATACGAAGGAAAGGTGGGATGGTCAGAAATGAAGAAAGCGGATATTGGCGTTGCTTTATACCTCTTGGCAGCAATCATATTCTTTATTAAGCCAATCCCCAGCCAGCTATTGGATGTTATGCTCGCGCTTAACATCTCTATTGCGCTGGTGGTGTTGTTTAACTGTCTGTTTGTACAGGAAGTTTTGGATATGTCATTTTTCCCGACACTCCTGTTGTTTACGACGATCTTTCGAATCTCGCTGAACGTATCTTCTACGAGATTAATTCTTGGTACTGGTGATCCGGGTAATGTCGTTTCGACTTTCGGCGCTTTTGTCGGCGGTGATGATATTATCATCGGTACGATTGTCTTTATTATTCTGGTTATTATCCAGTTTATCGTTATTAATAAAGGTTCGGAGCGTGTGTCTGAGGTAACGGCACGTTTTACTTTGGATGCGATGCCTGGTAAACAGATGGCTATTGACGCGGACTTAAATACAGGCGCGATTGACGACCGGGAAGCGAGGAACCGACGGGATAAAATCCAGATGGAATCTGCGTTCTTTGGTTCCATGGACGGTGCTACGAAGTATGTAAAAGGAGATGCTTCTGCAGGGCTTTTGATTACATTCGTCAATTTGATCGGCGGTACGATTATGGGCATGACGCGTGAGGGGTTAGAAGCATTAGACGCACTGCAAAAGTATGGTATTTTAACGATTGGTGACGGCCTTGCTTCACAGATTCCTTCGCTGATGATTTCTCTTGCGACTGGTATTTTAGTTACGAAAGCTTCGAAGGAAGCTGACTTTAGCGATGTGCTTGTATCGCAGCTGTTTGGCATCCCAAAGGTATTGTATCTTGTTGGAATGACACTTGCGTTCTTGGGGATTACAACGCCGTTAAATACAGTGCTTTTTATTGCGTTTGGTTTGGTATACGTTATGGTGGGCCGTACGATGGAACGCAGCATGGCTGTAGAGGCCATTGAAGAAGAGTCCACACAGGCGGAAGAGGAGGCGGAAGAAATCCGAAAGCCGGAAAATGTCGTTTCCCTGCTGCAGGTAGACCCGATCGAGCTGGAGTTTGGCTATGGCATTATCCCGCTTGCAGATGTAAACCAGGGCGGCGACTTGTTGGACCGTGTGGTTATGATTCGAAGGCAGATTGCCTTGGAACTTGGTACGGTTGTGCCGATTATCCGTCTGCGTGACAATATCCAGCTGAATCCCAATCAGTATATTATCAAGATTAAAGGCATCCAGATTACGGAAGGGGAGATTTTGTTCGACCATTATATGGCGATGAATCCGGGGTATGTGGAAGAGGAGATTACAGGTATCCCAACCTTTGAACCGTCGTTTCATCTGCCGGCGATCTGGATTACGGAAAGCCAGAGGGAGCGTGCGGAAAGCCTTGGCTATACAGTCGTAGATCCGCCGTCCATTATAGCGACGCATTTAACGGAGATTATCCGCAGCCATATCGCGGAGCTTCTGACCAGACAGGATGTACAGAACCTGATCGACAATGTCAAGGAAAACAATCCGGTACTTGTCGAAGATCTTGTTCCAAAACTGCTTGGCATTGGCGAGATTCAAAAAGTTCTGCAGAATCTGCTCTCGGAAGGCATTTCCATCCGCGACCTGCTTACGATTTTTGAAACGCTGGCGGACCATGCGGTAACAACGAGGGATACGGATGTATTAACGGAATATACAAGACAGGCGTTAAAACGGGCGATTTCCAGCCGTTACTTTATGCCAAATGAATCAACCAGTGTAGTTACACTGGATCCAAATGTGGAACAGGAAATTATGTCGTCGGTAAAACAGACAGAACAAGGTGCATACCTGACAATCGACCCAGAGCGGACAAAGCTGATTATGGCATCTGTGGAGACAGAGATTGCAAAGCTGGAAAATCTTGGCAAGAATCCGATTATCGTCACCTCGCCGATTGTACGTATGTATTTTAAGAAGATGACAGAGGAATATTTCAAAGACCTGATCGTTGTGTCTTACAATGAGATAGATTCAAATGTTGAATTACAGTCAGTAGGGATGGTGACAGCATAAATGACAATTAATAAATTTCAGGGAAAGACTGAGAGCGAGGCGATCGAAAAGGCAAAAAAAGAAATGGGGCCGGATGTTGTTATTATGAGTGTAAAAACAGTAAAGCCAAAAGGTGTCTTTCGAGCTTTGAAAGGTATTTTATATGAAGTAACAGCCGCGCTGGAAGAAAACGAATCAGATAAAGTTCATTCGTATGCACATACAGAAGCCGCTGCACAGCTGCAGCAGATGAAAAAACCGGAAAGCATTAATCTGGCGGCGGATGAAACGATACGGATTCCGGCTGCTCCTGCAAACAGACTGGACGAAACGGCTGGAAGGGTATTCAAACAGTTAAAGCAGCAGGAAGATGCGGCTGAACAGGTGCAGTTAAAGCAGCAAACATCGTCCAGCGCGATTGAAGAACGCCTAGACAGTCTGCAGAGCCTTTTGGAAGACCGTATTTCCGCGGAAAAGAAAAACCAGGAGGATGGCATAGGAGCAGCAAATGACCATGCGCAGGAAGGGTTTTCCTTTGTAAAAATGCTCTACCAGACGTTGTTAGATAATGAAGTAGACGAAAAATACGCCAACCAGATTTTGGATGAGCTGGAAAAAATTTCTAATAAAGGCAGCAATATTGATTATATATTATCGCATATTTATCAGAAGCTTGTTTTAAAATTCGGTCAGCCAAAACCGATCGAGTTTCAGGGGTCTAAACCAACCGTTGCTTTTTTCATTGGACCTACGGGCGTCGGAAAGACAACGACAATTGCAAAAGTAGCGTCACGCTACAAAGTAGACGAAGGCAAAAAGGTGGCTTTTCTGACGGCTGATACTTACCGTATCGCGGCGACGGAACAGCTGCGCACATATGCGAATATTCTGGATATGCCTCTGACGATTGTCTATTCCGCCGAAGAGATCCAGGATGCGGTCCGTAATTTGTCAGAATATGATCTGATACTTGTCGATACCGCGGGATTTTCACATAAAAACGCTGCGCAGTGTGAGGATGTGAAAAAACTGATCGGCGGACTTTCTGCGGGTAATAAGACGGAGGTATATCTGGTCTTAAGCGCAACTACCAAATATCGTGATCTGCAGGATATGTGCAACATTTACCGTACCTTCGCAGATTACAGGCTGATCTTTACCAAGCTGGATGAGACCTCATGTTACGGCAACCTGTTAAATATCCATTTATATTCGGGCGCGGATTTGTCATACGCGACGTATGGACAGAACGTACCGGATGATATTGAGGTATTTGATACGCAAAAGATTGTGAAGAAATTACTTGGAGGGGATTGAGTATATGGATCAGGCAGAACAACTGAGAAACGTGGTAAAATCAAAACAAGCCCGTTCTGTATCCAAAGCAAGAGTTATCACAATAACGAGTGGTAAAGGCGGGGTAGGAAAGTCTAATATTGCTGTAAACCTTGCGGTTCAATTGCGTAAGCTGGGGAAAAAAGTGATTATCTTTGACGCGGATATGGGGCTTGCGAATGTTGAGGTTATGTTTGGCGCGATTCCTAAATATAATCTAAGTGATATGATATACCATGGCAAAAAACTAAAGGAAATTATTACAGAAGGTCCAATGGAGATCGGATTTATTTCCGGAGGCAATGGCATTACCGGAATGAACAATCTGACGAAAAACCAGCTGTCCAGGCTGGTAAACAATTTAAATGAATTGGATGAGCTGACAGACTTTATCCTGATCGATACAGGAGCGGGCATCGCGAATAATGTCATGGAATTCGTATCTGCAAGTCCGGAAGTGTTGCTTGTGCTGACGCCGGAACCAAGCTCCCTGACGGATTCTTATTCACTGATTAAGGCATTGTACGGCAATCCTGGGTTTGCCAGACATAGTACCAATATAGAAGTGGTGGTCAACCGGACGGTATCTATGGATGACGGACAGATTGTATATGAAAAGCTTAGCTCTGTAATATCCAAATTTCTTCAGGGCGAAGTGCATTTCTTCGGAACGATTCCTCAGGACGGGTTATTAGAAAAATCGGTACGTGCACAGAAGATCGTTTCCATGACTGCACCGAATGCAAGGTCAGCCAGGGCATTTGAACGGCTGGCACAGAGCTTGATTGACGGGGAGCCGGTCATCGAACCGGATCGTCAGGGTATTAGGGAATTGTTTTATAACTTTTTTAATTAAAACGTAACATTCGAAATAAAAAAAGAGAAAGAAGTTCTGATGCGCTATGAAAAAAAATATTTTAGTTGTAGATGACTCTGCACTCATGAGAAGGGCCATATGTGATATAATTAATTCAGGCAATGAGTATGAAGCGACAGATACGTGCAGAGACGGTATGGAAGCTTATGATAAGATTAAGAATAACAGCTATGATGCCGTTCTTTTGGATATTAACATGCCAAAGATGAATGGGCTGGAGCTTCTGCAAAAACTGCAAAAAGAGAATATTCGTGCCACAGTAGTTGTTGTCAGTTCTCTTGCGAAGGAAGATGCAAAGATCACCATTCAGGCGATGGAGTATGGCGCGGTTGATTTTATTACAAAGCCGGAAAATATTATTGAAGCAAAAGGAATGCAGTTTCGGGAGGATTTAACACGTCTTTTGAATTCTGTATTGCCGCAGATGAAGGCAAAGCCGCAGGCAGCCGCAAAGACCGTTGCGGCGCAAAAGCAGCCGGTAACGGCCTCAGCCGCTGCAGCCGCGGCATCTTCCGCAGTAGCGACGGCATCTGCGGCAAGAGCGTCGTTATCAGCCGCGGCACGTACGGCCTCAGCCGGGAACAAAGCAGGATCAGCCGGCAGTGCGGCAGCACCTAAAACTGCTCCGTCCGCGAATGCGGCAGCGTCTGGCAGAACGGTTCCGCGTAAAACCGCTCCAGCCGGCGGGCAAAAGCTGATCGCGCTTGCCTGCTCTACGGGCGGACCGAAATCACTGCAAAGCGTAATTCCGTATCTGGACAAAAATATGGATGCTCCAATGGTGCTTGTGCAGCATATGCCAATGGGTTTTACAAAGTCTATGGCAGAGCGCCTGAATGAATTAAGCAAAGTACATGTGAAAGAAGCAGAAGAGAATGATATCCTGAAAAAAGGATGGGTTTATGTAGCCCCGGGCGGTGCACATTTGGAAGTCGTAGCGGCTAAGGACGGCACACACAAGATTCATTTGTCTGATGCTCCGGCAATCGGCGGACTGCGTCCGTGTGCAAATGTGATGTATAAGTCGTTAAAAAGGTCAAAATACGATGAGATTGTCTGTGTTGTACTAACTGGCATGGGTGCGGACGGTACGGAGGGGATTGTGGACTTAAACCGGTCGAAGCCGATTTATGTCATAGCCCAGGATGAGCCTACCTGCGTCGTATACGGCATGCCGAAAGCGATTGCAGAGGCAGGGCTTACCGATGAGGTAGTGCCGCTTACGAATATTCCCAAAAGAATAATTAATCAAGTGGGGGTAAAATAAGATGGATGTAAGTCAGTATCTGGAAATTTTTATTGATGAGACAGCAGAGCATATCCAGAGTTTGAGTGATAATATTATGGCATTGGAAAATGAACCGGAAGACCATGACGTAATCAACGAGATTTTCCGTGCCGCGCACTCATTAAAGGGCATGGCCGGCACGATGGGATTTAAACGGATGCAGCACTTAACGCATGATATGGAAAACGTATTTCAGGAAGTGCGCAATGATAAGATCAAGGTAAACGGCGATATTATTGATATATTATTTCAGTGTCTGGATGCGATTGAAGGTTATTTGAATATTATCAAAGAAACTTCCGATGAGGGGACGAACGATAATGAAGGGATTATTGCCGCGTTAAACGGCATTTTAAATGGAGATGCGACTCCTGCGCCGGCTGTTTCCAAAGAGGAGGGCAAAGCAGAAGCCAAGGCCGGTGCAGCGGGTGGAGACAGTTCTAAAAAATATTTTTCGATGCATCTTTCCGAAAGCGATCATGAAACATTAAAAAGCGCGGAAGAGAGCGGAAAAGTACTTTTTGGCTTTACGGTATATGTGCAGAAAGAGTGCCTGTTAAAAGCGGCAAGAGCGTTTCTTGTATTTAAGGCAGTAGAAGAGTTTGGGGAGATTCTCGTATATTCTCCAAGCGCGCAGGATATTGAAGATGAAAAGTTTGATCTGGATTTCAGCTTTCTTGTATCTGCCGATGAAGAGGGAGTGGATAAATTTCTTACAGCGGCAAAGGCGGTTTCTGAAATTGACGATGTGATCGGAGAGCAGATCAAGTATGAAATGCTTTTGGAAGGATCACAGAATACAAAAGAGCACGAAGAAGAAAAGCCTGCCGCAGAGCAGACTGCGCCAGTGGCTGTATCCGCAGCGGATGTTTCCGCGAAAGATGAGCCGCCAAAGGCAAATAATACTGCAGCCAAAGGCAAGCCTGTAAATAAGCCGGTTGCGAACCGTACCGTACGTGTGGATATTGAAAAGCTGGATGCGCTTATGAATCAGGTCAGCGAGCTGATCATTGCGAAAAACAGCCTGGTATCCATCAGCTCCAGCGATTCCGGAGATGGGACGCAAAGCCAGTCTTTCCGTGAACAAATCGAATATCTGGAACGTATTACAACGAGCCTGCATGAATCTGTTATGAAGGCCAGAATGGTTCCGATTGAGAGTGTAGTTGCAAAATTCCCGCGTATGATTCGTGATTTATCGCGTAAACTGAATAAAAAGATGGAACTGTATATGTCTGGTGAGGATACAGAGCTGGACCGTACCGTTGTCGATCAGATCGGAGATCCCCTTCAGCATTTGCTGCGTAATTCAGCGGATCATGGACTGGAAAGCGCAGAGCTGCGTAAAGAAAGAGGCAAGCCGGAAGTAGGCTCCATTAATTTAAAAGCATATCAGGAAGGCAACAATGTCGTTATCGAAGTAGGGGATGACGGGAACGGCATTGATACGGAAAATGTAAAACGCAAAGCGATTGAACGGGGAATTGTCACGCCGGAACAGGCCGAGAATTTAAGCCAGAAGGAAATTATTGATTTTCTGTTTATGCCAAGCTTTTCCATGGCAAAGAAGATTACAGATGTTTCCGGCAGGGGCGTGGGCCTGGATGTCGTAAAATCCAATATTGAAGCATTAGGCGGAGATGTGGAAGTAAAGAGCAAGCTTGGGGAAGGGTCTACGTTTATTGTACGCCTGCCTTTGACACTTGCGATTATTCAGGCGCTGCTTGTAGCAGTTCACGATGAATTGTTCGCGATCTCACTTGGCTCCATTATTACGATTGAAGATGTCCCTGTTTCTGAAATTAAATATGTACAGGCTGAAGAAGTGATCAATCTGCGTGGAAATGTCATACCGTTAATCCGGCTGAATCAGATTTTGGATATTGAAGAACCGGAGGTTGCCCCGGAAAGCCTGACAGTTGTCATTGTAAACAAAGGAGAAAAACAGGCAGGGCTGGTAGTGGACAATCTGCTCGGACAGCAGGAAATCGTTATCAAATCTTTAGGAAAGTTTATCAGCAACAGTAAAATTATCAGCGGGGCGACGATTTTAGGCGACGGCGAGATTGCGCTGATCTTGGATGTTAATACGCTGATGTAAGGGAGGTGCTGAAATTGGATTATATTGGAACAACAGAAGAGGCAAAGAAACAGTACATTGTTGTAAAAATTGGCAGTGAACAGTATGGGATTGACATCAGTTATATTGACAACATTGTAAGAATGCAGAAAATCACCAGGGTGCCTACCTCACAGTTTTACTTCAAGGGCGTGATCAACTTGCGGGGCGAAGTCATTCCAGTTATGAGCATCCGCAGAAAAATGGGGCTGGAAGACGACGTATATACCGGCGCGTCCCGTATTATCATACTAAAGTTTGAGCAAAAGGACGCACTTGGAATCGTTGTGGATGAAGTGAAAGAAGTCATTAATCTTGGACCGGATGAGATTGATAAGCTTTCACATAGTTCAAGGGAAGCAAAGGAAATGTTTATCAACGGAATCGGCAAAAATGGCGATGAGCTTGTTTCATTATTTGACATTAACGCGATTATTGATGAACATGAGACGATATAAGCGTCAAAATAATTTTGAAACAGTATGCTCAGAAGGGATATCTGGGATATGTTTCGGGAACTGTATGGAAATGATCTGCATGGTCCTATCGGGATGCTTGTAAATATTTCCGTACAGTTCCTTATATATAACCATAAATGTGAAGTAAGGAACTGTGACTAAATAATTTTGCAGTTTACGAAAGTTATTTAGTCACAGTTCCTAAGAATCAATAGATACAGGGAGAAATATATGGGCAAATTTACATTTGACGAAATAAACAGTATGTATTTTGACGTGTTGAGAGAGATTGGGAATATCGGAGCAGGAAATGCGACAACTGCAATTGCGACCTTGCTGAACGTAAAACTGAATATGGAAGTGCCGAATGTGAAGCTTATGGCAGTGCAGGACTTAAATACTGCCATCGGTTCGGAAGAAGAGGAAATTGTAGGCATTTACTTAGGCGTGCAAAATGATATTGAAGGCAGCCTGATGTTTCTGCTGAAAATGGATGACGCGCATGAACTCGTAAACCATCTGCTGGGAAGGGCTGCAGATTATAAAGAGCCGTTTGATGAGATGGACAAATCTGCGATGATGGAGATCGGAAATATTATTTCTGGCGCGTATCTGTCTGCGCTTTCCGCGATGACGAATTTGAATATTACACCTACGGTTCCTTATATTTCGATTGATATGGCAGGGGCGATTTTAAGTATTCCGGCGATACAATTTGGGCAGTACGGAGATAACGCGCTGCTGATTGAAACTGCATTTGGAGGGGATACGATGCTGGAAGGGTATTTCATCCTTTTGCCTGAGTTGGATTCTTATGACAAGATCTTAACGTCACTTGGAATCATGCTTTAAATAAAAGTATATGTAGGGTGGGAGTTTAAAAGATGAGTCAGATGATAAAAGTTGGAATGGCGGACCTTAATATTTGTAAGAGTCCGGATGCAATCACAACACTGGGGCTTGGCTCCTGTATTGGGATTGCACTTTATGATCCGGTTACAAAGATCGGAGGTCTGGCGCATATTATGCTGCCGGACAGCACAAAGATACGAAATAATTCCAATATTGCCAAATTTGCGGATACAGGCATTGTCGAACTGGTGAACCGTATGGTTCGGGCAGGGGCAAGCAGAACGCGTCTGGTGGCAAAAATAGCCGGCGGAGCCAAAATGTTTGAAGTAACCGGGACAGATTCTATTGGCAGCATTGGAGATAAAAATGCCCTCGCGTCTAAGAAAAAGCTGAAAGAGTTAGGAATCAGGCTGATTGCTGAGGATACAGGGCTTAATTATGGGCGGACGGTAGAGCTGCACTGTGATACCGGAGAATACTACATAAAGTCAGTGGGAAAACCAGTGAAAATTATTTGAGTATATTGGGGGAGTTTTATGAAGACAAAGCAAATTCCTGCGATTGTTACATTGTTTGCCGCTTTTGTAATGTGCATTATTTCTTATGTGAATGACTACAGCCTTTCTTTTTTTATCCGGGCAATGTTTTTGGTGCTGGTCGGATTTTTTGTTTTAGGTATGGTGATTAAAATCGTATTGGACATGAGTGTGTCACAGTTGGACGAAGAATTTGTAACCGCGGAAGATCTTGGCTTTGCGGACGGTGAGATTATCGAAGACATGGAATTTATCGAAGAAGAACAGGAAAGCTGAGCAAGAAGGACGAGAACAAGGATAAGAAATATAAGAAAGAACGACTGCCTGGAGGTTAAACATGAATAAAGTTTCGAAAGAAAAACTTTGGGAAATGTATCAGATAAAGCAAACGCCAGAATTGCGGGAACAGATTATTCTTGAATATGCACCGCTTGTAAAAGTTGTGGCAGGCAGGCTGAGCATGTATCTGGGCTACAATGTGGAATATGACGACCTTGTCAGCTATGGGATATTTGGGCTGATTGACGCAATTGATAAATTTGATATGGATAAAGAAGTAAAATTCGAAACTTATGCCAGTCTTAGGATCCGGGGAGCAATATTGGACCAGATCCGGAAAATGGACTGGATTCCGCGTACAGTCCGGCAAAAGCAAAAAAAGATCGACGAAGCAATTAAACGGGTAGAAATGCAGACAGGGAAAACGGCGTTGGATGAAGAAGTCGCCAGGGAACTGGGCGTATCCAGTGATGAGTTATTGGAGTGGCAGTCGCAGCTGAAGGTGACAAATGTGGTGTCATTGAATGAATTTATTGAACAGGGTTCAGAGCCTGTGATGGACGCCAGGCACAATTCCCATTTTATCCAGCCGGAAGAACAGGTGCAGGAGACAGAACTGAAAGAAAAACTGAAAGAAGCAATGGAGCGGCTGACAGAAAAGGAAAAAAAGGTTATTTTATTGTATTATTACGAGGATCTTACGTTAAAAGAAATCAGCAAAGTGTTGGAAGTTTCTGAGTCCAGGATTTCACAGCTTCATACGAAGGCGTTGTCTAAAATGCAAAAGACAATGGGCGCTTATATGCAGATTCTGGCAAAGAAATAAAGAGAAGGTGAGAGTATGACAGTACGACCGGTTCATTTAAATGGGATGATACAAAACACACAGGATGTCAGCGCGATCCGGCATCAGGAAAACCAGAGGCCAGCCGTGGAACAGCAGCACATTCAGATTCGTGAGGAACAAAAAGAACAGAGCAAAGCACAGGAAGTCAACAAGAAAGATAACGCGGATAAAGAGCAGAAAAAATATGATGCCAAAGAAAAAGGTTCCAACGAGTATATCAACCAGCGGCAGAAAAAGAAGAAAGAAAAAAAGGAAAATCTGCCGGACGGCAGTGTGAAAATCAAACAGACGATGTCCGGCGGATTTGATATTAAAATATGATAAAAATGCAGAGGGTACAGGAATGACAGTCATAGAGATCGTACTATTGGTTGTTGGGATGATACTAATCCTGGCAAGCTTCTGGGTAACCGAAAAGCTGTCCCCGGAAGAACTCAGACATATTTCAGAACTAAGCAAGGAAGAAATGGGTGTCATGCTGGAGCATGAACTGGAAAAATCCAAACAGCGGGTAGTGGACATTGTAGAAAATACGATTGATGACAGCAAGGACCGTACAGAGCGCGCACTGGAAAAACAGACAAATGAAAAGATCATGGCGATCAATGAATTTTCGGATACCGTGATAGAAAAAATCAATAAAACACATAATGAGATTATGTTTTTATACAGTATGCTCAACGATAAACATACAGAGCTTACAGATTTTACTTCCGGCCTGACACAGCAGCTGCAGGACTTAAAATCCCAGGAAGAGGAAATGACGAATTATTATTTAAGCCAGATCAAAACACAGATCCCGCAAAATCCAAAGCCAGTGGAGCAGCAGACAGCCATGCCATCCATGACAAAGCCGTCAGTGCAGGAAAAACAAAACAATACAGCTGTATCTGAAGAGTCAGCGTCTTTCGAACAGCCAGAGGAAACTGCAGACCAGGCCCAAACAGATGCGAACGCAGAAGAAGTAAATGTCAAAGATGAAATTTTAAGACTTTATGAAGAAGGAAGGGATTCCGTTGCCATTGCAAAGAAACTGGGGCTCGGAGTAGGAGAAGTACGGCTGATTTTGGGGCTTTATAAAGGAGATTGATCCAGATGAGATTCAAATATTATTTACGGGGAGCGGGAATCGGCGTAATTGTGGCAACGCTGGTTCTTGCCATCGCATTTTTATTTCATGACAATATCTCTGATGAAGAAGTCATCCGACGCGCGATGAAGTTAGGTATGGTGATGCAGGAAAATACACCTGGAACACTTGCGGACACGCCGCAGGGAAACGCTTCGTCAGTAGATCTGGAAACGGGTACGGATGAAGATCCTTTGACAGAGCCGGATCAAAATTCAGACACTAAAAACGCGAATCAGGCAAAAGAACCAGATCAGTCATCAGCTGCGGATACCGATGACAAAACGACTGCAGATCCGCAGACACATACGGATGACCAGACAGACACAGACCGGCAGACACATACGGATGACCAGACAGATACAGACCGGCAGACACATACAGACGACCAAACAGAACCATCATCTGGCCAAGACAGTGAAGATCACAAATCTGATGACTCAAAAGATAAACCGGCAAAAAAAGATTCCGACGAAGTTAAGATTGTGATCGAATCCGGAGACGTATCCAGAATGGTATCAGCAAAGGTGTTTGAAGCGGGGCTTGTCGAAGATGCAGATGAGTTTAACTCTTATCTGGGGGCGCACGATTATGACAATCAGCTTCAGCCGGGAACTTATAAAATAAAAAAGGGTTCAAGTTTTCGCCAGATTGCGCAAATACTGACAAGGCAGTAAGTAAAAACAGTAAGTAAAAACTTGTAAAAAATACTTGCAACCGAAAGATACCTATGCTATAGTAGTTAAGTCAAAAAATCACATATGTGGAGCAATACAGGTGC
>CAOKJJ010000108.1 GCA_948468465.1 uncultured Eubacterium sp.
TTTTGTGTCCTGGTTTTCTTTTGCCCCGGCTGCTTTTTTTGCTGCTTCTTCTTTTTCTTTCGCTTTTCTTTCTTCTGCTTTCTTTTTGGCTTCTGCTGCTTTTCTTGCTTTTTTCTCTTCCTCTGCCTTGTCATCCTTATGGTAATAATCCTCAGCCCATTCGTAAACGATATCATCACGCACAGCGCAGCTCATGGCTCCTTTCTGTGCAGACTTCTGCGCCTGGGAATAAATGTAGTCATAACACTTTTCCCACGTCTTATGCTCCTGCATCACATCCTGGGATAACCCCTCATCTTCCCCGCAGCGTTTGATCAGATACTCTATAACCGGCTCTGCAAATGACTTGTCTATCGCGTTTTTTAACTCATTTTTCAGCTTCTTTTCTGCATGGCTTTTTACCGGCCCGCTGGTTTCTTTTCCGCCCTCTTCAATCTCTTTTTTAATTTGGCAGTCTGCGCTTTCCGTTCCCTGCCGTTCCATCATCTCAGCATATTCTTTATCAAGCTGTTCATAGCCGACATGGAATAATGTGTTTCCATCTGCATCATAGAATGTCACCTTATCGTCTTTTTCCATAAACTGATAGACGGTTCCGCCAGATGTAATGCCATGCACGGATTTACCGCTCTTATATGCTGTCCTTACATATTCATGCAGCACTGCTTTCCAGTCTCCATGATGGAATTCATCATTTCTTTCCGTTCTTGCTGATGCATCTGCTTTTATACCAGGCGCATCAGCTCCCATCGCTTCCCTTGCTTTCTGCCATGTTTCGGACTGCAGCGCTTTCCTGCTTTGTTCTGACAATTCAGGATTACTGAATGCAGCCTGCAGATTTTTCCCTTCCATTTCCTGCCTCCTGTTCTTTGAAATTAAAAAACATAAAATAACGCTCTTTTTCCACTGGTTTTTTTGTGGCCGCAGCCCCACATATATGTTCCATCATTACAGCCAGCCGCCTCATATTCCATACATCCGTCTGGAACATTGGCATAATCCATAATTCCTGCCCTTCTGTTTCCTGTGGAAACAACACATGCCCTTCCGGTGGATGCGCTAAGCTGTTGCCTACAATGATATACCCCGGACAGCCAAGCAGGGAAAGCTGGATATACGCCATCAACGCAACTACCCTGTCAACGTCCTGCCCCACAAATACGGCGCTTGTCTGGTAATTAATGTCCGCCCGCCTCATAGTGTTTGCCGCAACCATCAGCATTGCCCCGGCTCCAACGCATGGATCGCAGACGGATAAATATCCTTTGCTTTCAGCCTCAGTTTTTGCCCCGACTCCAAAATTCATTTCTGCCATCATCCGGCAGACATTGTACGGTGTGAAAAACTGCCCTTTCCAGTGGCTTCCAAGGTTCAGCCCCATATACATCTGCCCCAGAAAGTCCTGTTCCGGGTCCTCTTCCAGCGCATTTACTATGACAGCCAGAAGCTGTGCCGGCTTTTCTACACTTCCAACCCTTTTGAGGCATTCCGCATATTCTTTTTCCCGTTTTTCATACCTGCCCTCCGTCCTGTCTGCTGCATTCGCTATGGAGCAGGCCATCATCGTAACCACATCAGTCCAGACTTCCCACAGCTGTCGGGAATAACATAATTCATGAAATATGTTCATAAACTCTTTCTGGTTTCCCTGAAATCGAAACGCCGCTTTTTTCTTCATTGTCTCTCTGCTCCTTACGTATCTGTTTTTTAGATATATTGTCTATATTTCAGATATTACATAATCCACCGTCTATTGTCAATAAAAATATCTGTTTTTTAGATATAATATTGTCTTATCAAACTTTATGTGATAAGATATGTCTGGAGGTGGTTCTATGGTGTCTTATGACAAACTATGGATACTGCTGATCAACAGGCATATGTCCCGGACAGAGCTGCGCATAAAAGCCGGCCTGTCAACATCTGCCCTTGCCCAGCTTGGGAAAAATGATTACGTTTCCCTAAAAATTATCGAGAAAATATGTAATGCGCTTGATTGCGACATATCCGATGTAGTAGAGCTGAAGAAAGACTGATTTCCTCAGCTTTCCTTTTGGGAATACAGCCTGTAATTCAGCTCTTTCCCTTGTAAAACAATTATGTTTCCACGACACATTTCAATAATCCTGCTTCCAACAGCTTCATCAAAATCTATCAGTTCATCCGGCAATTTCTCCGTAGATATTATCATGGGCTTATTATGCATATACCTGTAATTGATCAGTTCATACAGAATATTCAGATCCGCCTCCGTAGCCTTTCCTTTCAGCAGATCATCAATATACAGCACCCTTGCCCTGCGGTACGGTTCGGTGGCTGCATAATAATTCTCTTTGTCTGTGACTGCCTGTTTGATTTCAGTAATTGCATTACGGTAAGCCATATAAACTACTTCCACATGACAGACATTCAGCAGATTATTACAGACTGCCATTCCCAAATGCGTCTTGCCAGCGCCGACCTGCCCACAAAAAGTGATAGAATTGTGGCGGCTGTTTTCGTTGTTGAGAAACCCTCGGTAATATCCAATAGCAACTGTTTTTGCCTGTTCAAGCACATCAATTCCGTGGCTGTCAAAATCCTTAAAACCTTTTTTCTGCATCTCCTCCGAAATACCGCTGCGCCTTAAACGGCGCTTGTACATCAGCTTTTCATAGCACTCACATTTGACGGAAATGTCGTATCCATCCTGCTTTACGAGCATATATCCCGTATCCATGCATTTTTTACACTCGTACCCGCTCAATATCTCACCTCCGGCAGTTCATGGCACACCGGCGGCTCTGCTTTTTCTTGCACAAGCTCAGCAATGCGTCCCTGATGCACAGTCCCTGGGCTGCCTGCAGACTGCTGCCGCCAGGCGTCCCCTTTATTTCTGCTTTGCACAATAAGGGTTTCAAATTTTTCCCTGAACTTTTTCGTGCTCCGGATATTAGATTTCCAAAATCCATCCGTGGTAGCAAATGCCAGCGCCTCTATAATTTCCGCTTCACTCCTTCCGTCCAGACGTTTCATCCGCTCAATCTCTATGGCCCATTTCTTTTTTTCTTTTTCAGTCTTAGGGACTTTTGAGTTTGAAAACACCGCTACACAAGATTTGACCAGCATATCCACGCACTGGTATTCAAACTCTCCAACAGGATATTTCTCCTGTGTGCTAGGAGGTTCGTTGCCCGAAGGTGCAACAATTACTTTTTTATCTATCTCTTTCTCTATCTCTTTATCTCTATTCTCTGTTTGGAGTATTTTTGGAGGTTCATTGGAATCCTGTTGGAAATTTTCCAATTTCTTCTGTTTGGAATCTGATTGGAAATCTTCCAATTTTTTTCCGTCCCTTTTGTATTTTGCCCACTGGGTTTCAGAGCCTACCATCTGCTGTAAACCAGGCAGAAAAATTTCCCCATTCTCAAGTATTTCTACCAGACCGATATTTTTTAATAGCTCCATGGCAACTACTACTGTATCAAAATCTGTTTTTGTGATCTCTGATAATTTTTTCATATCATATGGAACCAGCATCGTTCCCACAATCCTGATCAGAACCCCATCCGTTTTGAGGGATTTCAAGCAAAGTTTCAGATAAAAGAGTGCGTATTCCTTTCCTTTTGGCTGTTCTTCTAACCATTCGATTGCATCATCGTCGAAAAAATCCTCTTTCAGCTTCAGCCAGTAATATTTTTTTGCCAAGCAATCACATCCTTTCACCAGGGGTCCAATGCCCCTGGTATTTTCAGTAAATTATCCTGCTTCCGCTCTCTGTCCTTACCACATCAAGGTTCTGAGGGAAACGTGCTTTCATTGTTGGGTCATGCGTGATTGCCATAATCTTAATATCACCATACCGCTCACGTATTGTTTCCAACGCATCACAATACGCCTGTATCCCATCTGCATCCAAAAATGGAGGTTCATCTATAAACAGCATCCCAAACTGTATGCCGGCAGTGGTTGCCTTTATTTCTGCAAGGGCAAGTATGACGGAAAGCGAAGACTTCACCTTTTCCCCGCCGCTCTTTGACAGGTAAGGCAGGCTCCCTTTCCCATATTCCTCAATGAATATGTCCAATGTAGCGACTTCCTTTTTATTTTTCTGCACTTTTTCCGTAATAAATTCCACGCCGAGTTGCCCGCCTGTCATCTGGCTTAAGATATTGTTTGCCGTCGCAGACAGCTTTGGCAGGATGGTTCGGATGATCTGGTGCGGTATGCCGTCCTGGCTGAAAGACAGCTTCAATGTTTCAAAATCCGCTGCGTCTTCTGCCAGTTCAGAAATTTCTTCCTGCATTGCCGCTATATTCTGCCTTATCCGCTGGACCTCACTGATCTTCTGTTCCAGGCTTCCGATTTGTGTCTGGATCCTTTTCGCATCCTTTGCATGCCTGTCAAGCCAGGCCTGGATCTCTTTTGCCTTACTGTCATAAACAGCATAATCTGCTGCCAAATCTTTTTCAGATGCAGCCCTCTCCCGTTTCGCCCCAAGCTCCGTCTGGAACGAATGAATTTCGTCCTCAAGCTCTGCAAAACGCTTTCGCGCATTTGCCCTTCTTTCTTTTGTAACTGGAAGGGCTTTTTCCCTTTCCAGCCAGCGTTCCAACGTTTTCATTTCTGCCCTGGCAGCTTCGTGTTCCAAATAGCTTTGTGAATACTTCTCTTTTTCCGCATCCGCTTCCTTGGCCTGTAATTTCAGCTCTGACAGGCGTTCTTCCGTTTTTGATATATTTACCTGCGCATTGTCTATTTGCGCCCGTATTAAGGCAGTTTCGCCCTCACAGCGCTCGATCTCTTTCAGCTTCTCTGTGTATGTATTAAGCCCCTCGCATTCTTTCCGTAAGTTGTCCAGCTTTATCTGTGAAAAATTCAATTCCCGAATTTCAGCGTCCACGGCTTCCACTTCTTTTTGCAGCCTGGCAAGCGTATCCTCTTTCTCAAACATGAGGGCTTCCATCTTAGACGGAAATGTTTCCAGCTCTTTCTCTGCCTGCACTGCATCCGCCAAAAACCGGCAGGATGCCTTTTCAAGATCCATGCATCCGGAATCCTTCAGTAACTCCGTCCGCTTTTTGAGCGAAGCCTTCTCTGCCAACAGCGATCTCTCGCGTTCGTTAAAATATGCCTTTTTACTTTCCAGGGCATATGACCGCTGGCTTCTCTTATCTAACAGCCGCGCCGCCTCCTGTGAATCCGCATACATGGAATCAAGCTGCATCTTCTTTTCCAGATATTCCTGTACTTTCTCCATGACCAGCACCTTATCTTCTTCTGATGCAAGGCCCTCTAAATGTTTCTGGTATCCGACCAGAAGCGTTTTATATTCCTCTATTTCCCTTGTAATGCTGCGTATCTGGCTGTCCAGATTTTCAGATTCTTTCCGCTTGGCTTCGTATACTGCCGTCGCAACAGACAGTTCCTTTTCTTTTTCAGCCAGCCTGCGGTATTTGTCCACATTCTCCATGACCAGCGGTTCCCCGGCCAGCTCTTTATCGCATGTCGAAATCGTCTGCCCCACAGCCGCCCTTGCGCTTTCAGCCGTCCGTTTCTTATTCTCCAGCGCTTCAATATCAGTCGCCAGGCTCTGGTACCGTTCTGCCGCAGCCCTGGAATTTCCAAGAAGTAGGTTCACATTCTGCAGTTCCAGTTCCTTTGCTTTTGCCTGTCCTTCAATTTTAGATAAACTTTCCCTGGCCTGTTCCAATTCTTCTCCTGGCTTGCCAGATGCCGTGATGTTTTCAGACTGCACCTCTATAGCATGTTTTTTACCATCTACCATGCGCTTATATTCCGACCCTATATCCTTGGCCGCCTTTTCCATCCTTCCGTAGATCTCAAGCCCCAGGAGGTTGGAAAGCACAGCCATTCGTTCCTCGCTTTTTGCCTGCAAAAACATCCCGTACTGATCCTGCATAATAACCGCACAGCTCTTAAATGCAATGCTGTCTACGCCGATCAGCTGGTCGATCACTTTCTGCGTATCATCCGCTCTTTCACAGCTGCGGTTTTCCCATTCCCCGTCCACAAGCTCCGCAAGGTTCAGCGTCGGCTTTCCTGACTTCGTCCTGCTCCTGAATATCCGGTATGTCTTATCACCGATCGAAAAAGTGAACGCTATGTGTCCGGAGCGCACCTTATCCCCATTCCTGAGCCACGGGACTTTCACAGATCTACTCTTCCCCTCCCTCGGCTCCTCATAGATGCAGTCGATGATAGCATCCATAAACAGGGATGACTTGCCTGCCCCATTCGGGCCATTGATCGTGCAGAACTGGATATCCTCAAATGAGAATTTTTCTTTTTCATAGGCACGGTAGTTTTCCACTTCGATTTCTATAGGCACAAATACCCCTGAAAATGCCGCTCCCGTTTCTGATGCCAGGGCTTCTGCAATCACCGGCCTTGATTTTAACAGCAGCCGCTCTATATCCTTTTCTTCCATGCCCTTTTCCTGCAGGTACAGTTTGAGGTTTGCTTCCGGATCTGTTTCCTGTGACAGATCCGTCCGGTCTGCAGATGCTCCAATTTTTTCCGGGTTTATACCCGCTACCCAGAATGCGCCGTCTTCATACAGCGTTTTTTCCAGCATGGCAGTATGGAACGCCTTCTTTTGCTCTGTAGAGCACTCATAAAGTATACGCACAATTTTTCCTGATACGGCCCCGTTAAATCGCCAGTGGTTCATTGCAGCTTCATCCAGCCGGTTATGAATAACATCTTCAACATCTGATTCCGTAAAATGGAATGTAATGAATTCCCTATAAGGTGTTTTTACAAATTCAGAATCCGTAAACACTATGCCATCCCTGCCAGACGCGCCTTCTTCAAAATGATGTATCCAGAAACCACGCTCCTGCCCTTCATCATTAAAATTATTGGCATTGATAGAACCGGAGTAATACACATTTTCAAAACCGGATACCAGCTGCGGCCTGTGGATATGCCCTAAAGCTACCAGATCATAGGCTGCAGCATCCAGTGATTCCGGCGGCACAATCGGTTCAAACTGGGTCAGAAGCTGTGACTGCCCGCTCTCGGTATTGCATCCCGGCACCGTGTAATGCGCCATCAATATTGCAGGACGATCTGGCCTGCACTGTACCCTAAGCCCCAGTACAATCTTCCCAAGTTCCTGCGAAAAAACTTCGTTTTCATCCTCTTTCCCAAGCCCCGGAAATTTTGTCCTGTAAACGCCGCGGTCAAAACCGGGCAGCGCTGCAATATCTGCATATTCCGTCTGGATTACTTCCGGGTTTAAAGCTATATGGACATTTTTAAAACCGGAAAAATGCTTTAGGAGGACCTTAAACGGGCCTTCCCCATCATGGTTCGGCGTACCCCTCATGACCACCACCCGGCCAGCTACTGCAGCCAGGCGGGAAATAATCTCCATTGCAGTAACCACTTCGTCACAGCAGCGGTCGCTCCATGTTTTGCCCGCATGGAAAATGTCACCTGATACCAATACCAGTTCCGGCTTCTCCTGCTCCGCGCGGTCGGCTAAAGCTTCTAGGCACCGTTTTGTATCTAAAGAGCGGAGGTTTACTCCATCCTTTTCCGGCCCTTTGAAATTTCCAATATGCCAGTCCGCAGTTGCAAAAACTTTTATTGATTTTCTTTGTACTTCCATGTGTACCTCCCTGCATTTTTTCGCTTTTCTTTACAGCATTTACAAATATCTTCTGCGGATATTCCGTTTATATTTGCGGCAATGTCAATAGAGACATATTCAGCCAATAAATTTCCTTCATAAAATTGGAGCACTTTTAAAGTTTTCGCGGCTGGCGGCGGCGAAGCAAGCCCTGTTATCCATGCATGATCTGTATTTTCCCGGTGTGTAGCCCACTCAAGATTTTCAACACGGTTATTTGTTTTATTCCCGTCCAAATGATTGACCTCCGGTTTGCCATCAGGATTTTCAATAAATGCCTCTGCTACAAGCCGGTGCCTTCTTACCGTTTTTCTTCTCCCTTCATAAGAAAGGATGTTCACTAAGTATCCGCTCCTATCCTGTGCAACGGAAATTAATTTTCCAGTATATCTTTTTCCCATAGAAACCCTGTCAATACTTCGGAGGTTTCCGTGGCTGCTGATCTCATATGCTTCTTCAAATCCTTTTACAGCTCTCCATTCTTCCATATTTTCTCCTAATAGTTATACAGTCCCTATCTCCTGCTTTTCTCCTTAAATAATTTCTGGCATTTGAAGCATAATGGCTGGCCCATCTTTTCATAGGAATAGCTCCATACATTTTTAGGTATTACACTGCCGCATTTATCGCAGCAGAAATCCATTACGCGGTCCTTTTCTGTCATTTCCCGGCCATGCGCTGCTTCCTGCGGCTGTCCGCCTCTAGGGCTTCTTTTTTGTGCAGCTTGATTTTCGTCCGGGTTCTGGCTGGCGGAAGGTTCCTCATATACATCTGCAGGCAAAACCGCTTCATCATCTGCCGTCTGCGGGATGGAAATAGTCTGCACGACAGGCTGTATATTTCCAAAAAGGTTCCCTACACTCTGCACGGCTTGCTGTAACAGCATTTGTTTGATAACCGGATCAGTATAATCCGGAGAAAAAGACATCCTTGCTACAGCAAAAGGTTTTTTAAGCTCCTCAGCCGTATAAGTGCTTTTAATTCCTAAAAGAGCTCTGATCACCCTCAAAATAGCCCCTGTTGCGGCTTTCTGTGGTGCATTTGCCCGAAGCTGCGTCATGGCATCCAAAAGGCTGTTTTCCACGTATTTGGCCCTGTCACACTCCGCTATGACATAAATTTTCACCGGATATCCCTGGCTGTTAACCTGGCCTGTATCAACCCATTCGCCGGCATACTTCTTAGCCGCTTCCTTCGATGCCTTATAGTCGGAAATTCCCCTCTGTGCTTTCTCCTCATATGACAAGCGGTACTTTTTTTCTTCTGTCACAAGATCTATCACTTTAAAGTCATTACTAGTGCGCAAATTCCCATCTGGAAGCTTAACTGCGCCAAAAGCGCTCGCTTTCCAGGTATTTTCATCCATTTTTACAACATCACCGGAGCCTGGACTGAACTGAATGCCCGCCTCCGTCGCAAGACGCTGCAAAAAAGGCTTAGTCAGGGAATATAAATCTTCCCATCGTCCGTTCCCCTGGCTGCTGGAGCCGACTTTATAGACCTCCCGTCCATTTGGATCTACATACAGCAGAGAAACACTCATTTTGTAAAAAGGATTGACCTGCTGCGTTTCCACGAATGGGATCGCAAGATTGTAACTGTCCCTGCTGCTTAAGACATTCTGAATTGATAAATTTTGCATTTTGTAATCCTCCATTATTTCACTGAGTGCTAAACAAAACTTAACTGACTGTTCTGATTACTAATCTGCTGTTGAAGAGACATTGGAAGTTCATATCCATCAATGATCTTTACCGCCAAATCAATCTGGCTGCGTTTAATTGCCTTATAGGTATCAACATCAAATTCTCTCCGAAGCTGGTTATCAATGTCCCGATACACTTTTCCCCGCAGGGAATTATCCTGGTAAGCCGGCGCCTCTTTGCCTCCCATCAACGGTACAACCTTCTTATTTTTGGCCTTAACAATTTTCTGGCATTCCACCCCAAGAAGCGGCATGTCCTTTTTAAATTCATCAAGTTCCTGTTTTACGCCATCAATCTTCTTATCCAATTCTGTAAAACCCTGCGCAAGAAGCTGTATCTGTCCTGGAATGGTTCTAGGGATGCCACCTCGAAACTGCTCTTTATATTTTTTCTCCACTTCAATAAAATACCTGCGCACCTGCCTACCCTTTGCATTACGCTCCAGCATCGCCATTTCTTTTGCGGTATCCAGCTTAATGATATGCTCTTTTCTGGTCTGTCCGGAAGGTGTCGAAATTTCGACGCCTTGATATTCTCTGTTTTCAATGGCTTCTATATCATTAAAACGTCTTGCGATCCATTCTCTGTAATTGCTCTTTACTCCTAAAACATTATGAAGTTCTGTACCATACACAACCTTTTCCCCTGTACTTGTTACATATACTGGCACCAGATCGTTTTCTAACATTTTCAATTCTTCCATTGTGTTTTACCTTCCTTTCTGATAAGATGAAGTTGTGCTATTTTTTATGCACCCGATAGAGGAAACAGTTTCTCTACCGTGGTATTAAGGGCTTTGGCTATCAAGATAGACGTTCTTGTCTTAGGGTCTTGCTCACCCTTTTCAATTCGTCGGTATTGCCTGACTGTAATACCAGTGACAGTTGCCATATCTGATTGCGTCAAGCCCTTTTTTATGCGAATGCTTTTTATATTGTTTTGCACACCACCACCGCCTTTAGATTTGAATTAGGACCAAAAAGTCCTTATTCATATTTGTATTATAAGGACTTTTTAGTCCTTTGTCAATAACTTATTATATTTTCAGGAGGTCATACTAAATGCCAAGCTTTCAAGATAATTTAAAGACATTAAGAGCATCTAAAAATATCTCCCAAAAACAAATTGCCAACTATCTGGGAATTGCTGACAGGCAATACAGGCGTTATGAAAACGGTGAACAGCAGCCAACACTTCCTATCGCTGTCAAACTAGCCGACTTCTTTGATGTTTCCTTAGATTTTCTTTCTGGCAGGTCTGACACATGAGAAATTGTCCGCTAAAGCGTTCTGACAACTTATCAGGCGCTCTTTTTCCATATTGCGCATGTTTAACCGCCATTAGCATTGTTGCCTCTGCAAGAACGCTTGCTTTTATATCTTCACATATCAGTTCCTGCAGATATTCCGGCTCGCGCCTGCGCCCATCAGCATCTCCATATCTGGAAATGATGAAACAAAGTTTCTTTCTGGCATGATGTAAAGATTTCTGAAACTGCCTGTCTTCAACCTTAAATCCAAGCTGTTCTTCAACATCCGTTTTTAACGTTTCCAAGATGCTGCCTCCTTAAAGGATATTCATATCTACATATGTGATAAATTTGCCCAATGCCCAATAAACTGCCAGAAAAACCATAATGATAAACAGATATTCTCCTCCATAAGCTTTATAGCCCCTTTCGAGGAATGCATATATGACTGACCATGCTGCAGGCGGAGCCGTTAAAACCCCTGACAGGATCAGCTTTGCGGAAATCACTGATGCTTTTTTTGAATACATTCTGACTGCCGGATTTCTGACTTCCTGCACCTGGGACAGATATAGCCTGTCTCTGGAATTTTCTGAAATATACTCACATTCCACAACAAACAGCATTTTACGCACTTTGCATACATCCGCCTGCGCCACCTTTCTTTTTAACAATCCCTGCCTGGCCCATCCTGCTTTCTGTCTCATACGCCTGCCCTTTCCGAAGTCCAGCGGAATGCAAGCTGGTTTGTGCCTTTTTCTACCATCAGCAGATGCTCCCTTGCCTTCTTTTCTTTTTCTGACACGTTTTCACAATCGCATTTTTCATTGGGGTCAAGATGTGCCCCGCATTTCGGGCAAACATTGTAAAATGCCATTTCACGCCTCCTGTCTTTTTGCTATGACTTCGTCCACATCATCAATGGGAATTTCATAATACTCTGAAAACAAATATTTATTCGCTTTCCCTGATGGAAAAGCGTGTTTCCCTCTTTTCTTTGCATCATCATTTATTTTTTTGATCATTTCATATGCCATGCTTCTACGGCATCCCATAAGAGCTGATACATCTTCCGGTGTAACAAATACCCTTGTTGCCCTTTTAATTACACCTGGAGCTGTCATGATAGATTCCATTCATTTACTCCTTTCCTTGTTATTAAGCATTCATTTCCTTTGATAAATCCTGATTTACTAACTGGTCTAATGTGATTCCAAAATATTCTGATAATTTTATAGATTGTTCTAATGTAAGCGGAGTAATACCTTTTTCGATCAAGCAACAACTGCTTTTATCACGAAAACCTAATAACTCAGCAATATCCTGCTGTGTCATACTATACTTTTTTCTTAAAAACCGCAGATTTAACAAATAAAGCGGTTTAACATTTTTTAGATCTACTGTAAGCAGCTCATCAATTGCCACGTTAAAATGCTCTGCCAGCAAAATCACTTTTTTCAGCTCTGGTTCACATTCACCGCTTTCATATCTGCTGACTGACATTTCTGAAAATCCGTAACCTATTACCGAAAGCAGCTTTGAAATATCTTTTTGTGTCTCCCCGTTCTTTTCACGGAGGTATTTTAAGTTTTCCGCTAAATACATTGGCGCTCCTCCCTATAAATTTTTTTTAACCCAGACTTTCAGATTCTGAGTAATGGCTTCCAATTCTCCCAGATTCTCAAGCACCTTCTGCATGGCTGGCCTTTCGTCATCCGAAATAACGCCGTCTTCTGTAATATCCAATAATATCTTTTCTGTTTGGCTGATTTTCTTAAATGATGACAATGCCCTGACCGTTATACGATCCAAATCGACTGCACCAACTTTTGGCATATCACATCCCAATGGACAAATTTCAGTACAGTAATAATTTCTAAGTTCTGGAGCGTTGTACAAATCAGCCATCAGATGGACTTCTTCTGGATAAGGATCCGCAACACCTTTTTCTATCCGATACAAACGTCCACGGTCTATTGATAAAATATCCGCAGCGCCTTCACGGCTGCTTAACTGCTCATTATTTTTTGATGCTGCAATACGTGTTTTATAAAAAACACTGTTAGCAGTTTCATCTGTTATATTTGCCATATTTATTCACCATCTTTTTCTACTTTAAATCCGCGTCTTAACAACTCCTTTACCAGCACTTCATCCTCGCATTTCGCAATCTCTCTGGCCCTGTCCCCAGCTTCCATTTCTTCCATGTGTGCTTTATAATGTTCTATAAAAGCGCGCTCGCATTTCTCCAATATTAATTTTCCATCATTCACCTGTTCCAGAAAAAGGTCTTTTTTCCAGTGATTCATTGCCCTATCGTCCAATAACTCTGCATAAGCCTTAAAACATTCCCTTGACTGGATATAGCCAAGCTCATCGACACCTCGCGCATACACTCTGTGCTCCACTTTCCCACCATCCAAAACAGAATCCATTGTTGTATGAAAATATCCCGCTATCTTTCTTACCTCTCCTAAAGTCAGCTCATGAACGCCTTTTTCCACGCTCTCAATAAATCCGTCTTTAAATCCTAATGCTTTCTCTGTCTGTGCAAATGACATTCCTTTATTTTTGCAAAGTTCCCACATCGCTTTTTTAAATTCACTGCGGAAAAGTGTGTCTCTGCATCTTGGCAATGACTGCTTCATACCATATCCTCCTCGTATCTGCTTTCTTCATTATGTGTTGATGCTGTGCAACATGCTTTAAAAAAGATGTTGGAACTGATCTTCGAAGTAATATTTGCCATTTTCTTTCTCATCTCACTTTCTTATAATGAATTTAAGATGGTTCATTAGTTGAAACTTCGTTTTTCCCAAAAATAACCTCGATTGGTTGTTTAAAATAACTGGATATCATATACGCCTCATTCAATGAAAATTTAACTTTCCCATTTTCCTTTTTGCTGTAATTAACCTTTGAAACATTGATTATTGCAGCAAACTCTTCTTGCTTCATGCCGATAGATTCTCTGTAGTTCTTTATTTTGAGTGGCGGCATCGTATACCTCCTTTCGTTTCAAATTTTGAACTCTGTGGTTCTATAATAATTTCATTTTTTGAATTTGTCAAGTGTTTTTTTCAAATTCTGAAACTCTATTGATTTTCATTTTATGAAACTCTATAATATAAACGGAGGTGTCTAATGGATTTTGGAAATATTTTAAAAACGTTACGAGAAGCTGAGCACCTAACCCAAAAACAAATGTCAGAAATACTTGGTGTGTCAAAATCGAATATCTCTAAATACGAAGCTGGCACGGTGGAACCAAATATTGATACGCTCAAAAGATATGCAGGCTATTTTAATGTGTCTACGGATTATCTTTTGGGGTTAAAAAAATCAGACTCTGACACAAATGATTGCTATAATTACTTTTATGAGGAAGGTGATGCCAACTGGTCTATTCGAAAAATATCTAACGCAAAAGAAATTTCATATGAAGATATGCTTGAAAAATCATGCATTGAAAAAACGCGCTTAGATGAACTATGGTATGGCAATTCCCAACCAGTTGCCGAGGAACTTATACGAATTGCCACAGTACTGGATGTTTCAATAGATTACCTGCTTGATTACTCACAGCGGGAACGGATACATTCTGATGAAGAACTTATCCTCAGATATTACCACAGGTTTCCAGAAGATGTGATGGATCTATTAGAATCATTTTGTGCTTTAGAAAAAAGAAAAGACCGTGGTATTATACTCGGAAAATGTTTTGAATTAGAAAAAGAATATTCATCTGTTGCAGCAGATGAAAAATATATTGACAGCCAGGGAAAATCCCAGCCTTCGAGTGGTACCGGAGGCGGCACAATGGCAGTTAATCAGTAATACAGTTTATTAAAAAATTTTATCATAATATAATAAAGTGTAAATATTTTTATCAGGAGGTGTCCTTAATGGAATATATTGTAAATATAACCTGGGATAGTGATGCCAATGTCTGGTATGCTACAAGCGATGACATTCCGGGCCTTATCATGGAGTCTGAATCCTATGATACATTACTGTCACGTGTAAAACAGGCTGCGCCAGAACTTCTGGAACTAAATTGCCCTGGTTTCCCACCTGGACCAATATCCTTTGTGTCCGAGCGCCGCGAAATGGTGATGTTGTAATGGCAGAATATGAAAAACTTGTCCGAAAAGTCCTCTCCCAGAACGGTTGTTTTTTCATCCGTCATGGAAAAGGCGATCACGACATTTGGTATAGCCCGATTACAGACCGCAGCGTAGCAGTTGATTCAAAAATAAAATCACGACATATGTCAAATGAGATTTTAAAACAAAGTGGAATCAGTTACAGATTCAGGTAACCTGCCTGATTCTAAATCCAGAAAGGATAAACTTCCCCAAGTTTAGCCCTTCTTTCTCCAGTGATTCATTGGTTTGTGTGCAGCAACTTGTTGTTTCATGCTGCTATAGGAAGTACAAACATAGTTAACATAGCAAAACAACGCGGCACTGGATAAAAATGTTTACAAAGGAGCAACTATGGCAAAGAAACCAAATAAACACAAAAAATCTTCTACATTTGAAACAATAGGATTTCTAATACTTCTATGGATTATATACCAATATTCCAGACAGCTTATAATAGTGGGCGGCATCATTCTATTATTAATTATTTTATACGCTATTATTAAAACCGTGGATGCCCATGCACTAAAAAAAAGCCAGGCCAATTCTAACAGCGCACCTATCAACATGCTGCAGGTTGAACGAAATATAGAAATCCTAACAGACAGCCTAAACCTTGTAAATGATTCAAATAATTTAGATACTGTATTGCACCGCTATGACATGGCTGTAGAAGCACTCAAAAAATTATCTGTTTTTACAAACCAGGAGTTAACCGGAATGGGGTTCCACATACATGAATCTCCATCGGATACTCTTCAAAGAATGCAGGACAAAAAAGTTCAACTATTTAACCAGGCAATCGCTAGAAACTTGGAGCATGAGATAGCATCCGTCATGAAAAATGAGACAAAGGTAAAAAAGATTACGAACTTTCGCAGCAGATATGAGAACCATCCATCTCTGTCGCCTGAAAATAAATCCTTTTTAAATGACCAATGCAATTTTAATGTTTCTAAATATGCCCCGCAAAGCTACACACAGATTAATTCAATAGATCACACAATTAAAAATGTGGCCAGAGTTACAGATGGAACACTGACCTACCATGTGCAGCCAGATGATTTTATGAAAGAATTTTATGAATTATCACAAAGAATCGATTCTGGCAAAGATATATACGAAAAAATAGATGCTTGCGAGAAATCATTTCCACTCTTAAAAGAGTATTGCCGATTTTGCATCGAAAATGACAACGGTGAACTGCCTCCCCACATCAACTGCCGTGATTTAGGACCTGAACTGTATATGCGCCTTGGCCGGTGGCAGGATGTAGAAAGAGTGATCCAAATCTGTACGGAAGCCAATGCTTATTATCCAAACAATGATGATGGAATATGGACATACTATACTGGCTATAAAAGGATTGCCGATCTTGCAGTCTCGTACATACGAAATAACCCCGGTTGTCTGCAAAACAAAATTTACAATGAACTTAATGTTGTAGATGATGATAGAGAAAACTTAAAACATTTTCTTAGATGCAGTTTACAGATTAAAAAAGTTAAACACGGAAATACAAACGAATTATATTGCATCTGATCCACCCCTGGCATAGCCTCAAAGACAATTAAATAGATAAAAAACTAAAGGAGTGACCACCGAAGGACAACTATGCCAGCATATAAATACACCCTAA
>CAOKJJ010000109.1 GCA_948468465.1 uncultured Eubacterium sp.
GAAAAAATCATTGAAAAATCGGCTAAATATGATAAAATTAAATTAGCTTAAAAAAC
Source organism: uncultured Eubacterium sp. (assembly GCA_948468465.1). The sequence continues at coordinate 57 of CAOKJJ010000109.1, forward strand.
AGACTAAATAGCTGAATAATAAGGAGGAAAAACAATGAAAAAGAGATTACTTAGTCTAGGGTTAGCAGCAACTATGGTACTGTCTCTGACAGCATGCGGCAGTCAAAACAATGCGGAGGCGAATAAGACGAACGGAGATGACGCGGCTGACGCGGCGTCGTCGGTGCCTACCATTGACAAGATCAACGGAGAGGATTATAAGGACCTGAAAGCGGACATCAAGATTCTTACAAACCGTACAGATATCGTAAATACGGTATATAAAGGATATGCGGAACAGTTTATGAAGGAATATCCGAATATTACAGTTACATATGAAGGCATTACGGATTATGCAGAATCAGTAACACTGCGTCTGACAAACGGTGACTGGGGCGATATCTGCTTTATGCCGGATACCGTTGAAAAGAGTGAGATGTCAAATTATTTCGTGCCGATGGGCGATTATAATACATTGAACGGCATGTATAACTTTGTAACGGAGAAAATGTATGACAATACCGTATATGCGATGCCAAACGGCGGTACGGCAGGCGGGATTGCCTATAACAAGCGGATCTGGAAAGAAGCAGGCGCACTCAAGGAAGACGCGGATGGCAATACGATCCTTCCAAAGACCCCGGATGAGTTTTTGGATGCGTTAAAGCTGATTAAGGAAAAGACAGATGCGATTCCGCTGTATACGAACTTTGCGGCAGGATGGACGATGGGTGCATGGAATGATTATGTAGGCATTGCGTCTAACGCAGACCCGGATTATAAAAATAACAAACTGCTTCATAAGCAGGATCCGTTTACGAAAAATGATGAGATGAGCGGCCCGTATGCGGTATTCTATACATTATATGAAGCGGTTGCAAATAAGCTGGTGGAAGAAGATCCGCTTTCCAGTGACTGGGAGTCTTCCAAAACGAAGATCAACAGTGGCGAAATCGCAACGATGGTGCTTGGTTCCTGGTGTGTACAGCAGTTTAAGGATGCGGGCGACCATCCGGATGATATCGGATATATGCCGTTCCCGATCACTGTAGATGGAAAACAGGCGGCATCTTCAGGCGGAAACTATGCATATGCGATTAATAACCAGGCTTCTACAGACAATCAGATTGCATCTATGCTGTATGTTAAATGGCTGGTAGAAGAATCTCCGATTTTTGCGGACGAAGGATCTATCCCGGCAAAGAAAGGCGAACCGCTTCCGGATGCTTTGGCAGAATTTGCAGGCGTAGAACTCCTTTCAGATAATGCACCGGCAGAAGGTGAAGATGGACTGTATGACAAGATCCGTAACAAAGCAGAAGTATTAAGCGGCGATTATCCTCCAAGTGAAGTATTGGAAGCTGCTCTTTACGGTAACAAGTCACTGGATGATCTGATGGGTGAATGGAACCAGAAATGGTCAGACGCACAGTCATCAGAAGGTGTGGAAATTACACAGTAACAGTTACGGTTCACTCCCCCAGCGAAACACCTGCTGTTTTGCTGGGGTATCAAAGAAAGGAGAAATCGGGTTATGATGAGTGGCAAAATGCAAAAAAGGCTTGTAGTCATCACATTTATGTTTGTGCCGCTGCTGCTTTTGTTGGTATTTACTTATATCCCTTTTGCTGAGATGATCGGTTTCAGCTTTTATGATATGAAATATATCGGGGAAAGGACGTTTGTCGGACTTGACAATTATAAAGAAGTCTTCCAGCGTACAGAAATCTTCAAATCACTGCTTGTCAGCCTGTATTATATGGGCGGCGGCGTTGTACAGCTGGCGCTGGCGCTGTTCTTTGCCACGATGATGGTATTTAAGGTAAAAGGGGAATCCTTTTTTAAGGCAACATTGTTTTTTCCGTATTTGATTTGTGGTATTGCGATTGGTTTTATCTTTAAATTTTTCTATGCCAGAGGATATGTTCTGGATTCTATATTACAAATGTTCGGCATGAGTCTGGAAGACATTCCGTTATGGCTCCAGGATCAGAAAATTAACAATATTTCCCTTGCAGCGACTTCAGTATGGCGCTATACAGGGCAGAACGTAGTCCTGTTCCTCGGTGCCATGATGTCCGTGGACAGGGAGCTATACGAAGCAGCGTCATTAGACGGGGCAAACCGGTGGCATCAGTTTAAATATATTATACTTCCAAGCATTAAATCTATTATTGTATTAAATATCATTCTTTGCGTCAGCGGCTGTTTAAGCGCATTTGAACCGCCTTACGTTATTACCAACGGTATGGCAGGAACCGGTACATATTTCGTTATTATGAACCGTCTCGCACATGAGAATCAAAGAGTCGGCCTTGCCTGTGCGATGGCAATTGTTTTATTGGTTATCATTATTTTGTTCACAATCGGACAGCAGCTGTTTTTCAAATATGTATTCAATGACGGGACAGAGGATGAATCAAAAGCGGCTGTCAAACGTAAAAAACAAGCGGCGAAAGGGGGAAATGCCTGATGAAGATGAAAAGAAGTGTCGGCGGGATGATTTTTGACGTATTTAAATACGTGTCTTTAATTCTTGCTTCCATCGTTGCGCTGGTTCCGGTTTGCGTCTGTATTTTAACAGCGTTTAAGACAAATGAAGAATGGGAAACGACTTCGGTATTGGATTTCCCGGTTTCCTTTTTCAACTTTGATAACTTTAAAATTGCTTTTGAACAGGCAAATATGCTGCGGTGCTTTGCGAATACAGCGATGGTGCTGATCGTTGTACTGACAGTTTCTGTATTTACAGGCTCTATGCTGGCATATGCGCTGAACCGTTTTAGATTCCCGGGCAGAGGGATGATCGAAAACCTGTTCCTGTTCGCGTCTTTGCTTCCTGGCATTGCGATGCAGGTTACGATTTATCAGATTATGTACAATTTAGGTCTGATCAACCATCTGTATGGCTATATGATTGTGCTGATGGGTACGGATATTATTTCCATTTATATTTTCCTGCAGTTTTTTGAAAATCTGCCGGTATCGCTCGATGAGTCAGCAATTATTGACGGCTGTACCTATTTCGGCGTATTTTTCAGAATTTTATTCCCGCTGTTAAAACCGGCGATTATGACCTCCCTCGTATTAAAAGGCGTTAGCGTTTATAACGAGTACTATGCGTCCAATCTGTATCTGCAGCGGCCGGAATTAAAGACAATTTCCACGGCTCTGTATACATTTACCGGGCCATACGGCAATCAGTACAACTATATCTGTGCGGGTGTATTGATTACGATTATTCCGATTCTGGTATTCTTCCTTGTATTCCAGAAGCAGGTATACAGCGGCATGGCATCCGGGGCCGTAAAAGGTTAAAATCAGAAGGTTAAAAATCAGGCAGCAGTTATGCATGCAGCAAGCATGAAACGATCGGATAACGATCATAAAGTAAGAAAGGGCGGCACAATACCGATGGCCCGGTATTGTGCCGGATGGTGAGATGATATGAGCGAAGTAAAAATAATCGGCCCTGCCGTTCCAAACATTCCATGGCAGGAAAAACCGGAAACCTTAAAAGGCGCCCCGGTGTGGCGTTATCAGGAAAATCCGATCATCGGAAGAAATCCTGTAAAAGAAGTCGCGCGTATATTTAACAGCGCTGTTATGCCGTACGGCGATGCGTTTATCGGCGTGTTCCGGGCGGAACAGACGAATGGAATCCCATATATTTATCTGGGAAGAAGCAAAGATGCGATACACTGGGAGTTCGAAGAGGAAAAAATCCAGTTTGTAAATGAAGACGGCGAGCCTTTTATGCCGGTCTATGCCTATGATCCAAGGCTTGTAAAAGTGGACGACGTCTATTATATGATGTGGTGCCAGGATTTTTACGGCGCTTCGATTGGTATGGCAAAGACGACAGATTTTAAGACGTTTGTCAGAATAGAAAATCCATTTCTGCCGTTTAACCGCAACGCGGTCCTGTTTCCACGTAAAGTGAACGGGAACTTTTTAATGCTTTCCCGTCCAAGCGACAGCGGACATACACCGTTTGGCGATATTTTTATATCGGAAAGCCCGGATCTTGTTTACTGGGGAAAACACCGTCATGTGATGGGCAAGAGCAGTGAATGGTGGGAGTCTGTCAAGATCGGCGGCGGCGCGGCTCCGATTGAGACTTCTGAGGGCTGGCTGCTGTTTTACCATGGAGTAACCGGAACCTGTAATGGTTATGTATACAGCATCGGCGGCGCGATTTTGGATATTGACCAGCCGTCAGTCGTAAAATACCGTTGTGAAAACTTCCTTCTGACACCGGAAGAATGGTATGAGGAACGCGGATTTGTAGGCAACGTCACATTCCCTTGCGCAACGATTCATGACGCGGCAAGCGGCAGGATCGCGATTTACTACGGCGCGGCGGATACTTATGTAGGACTCGCCTTTACAACGGCACAGGATATCGTTGATTATATCAAAGAGCACAGCGTGACCAGGGAATCCGATACCGAGGTTGGAATAAGATAGCATATCAAAACCAAAAATGAAAAGTATTGATCAAAAGTATTTATTAAAGGCAGAAAATAAAGATGAAAACATTTGCAGAAGAAATCAAAGCGCATCTGATACAAAAACTGATTCCTTTTTGGGAACAGTTAAAAGATGAGACATACGGCGGTTATTACGGCTATATGGGTTTTGATCTTAAGATAGATAAAAAATACGAAAAAGGGTGCATTTTAAACAGCAGGATCTTATGGTTTTTCTCAAATGCCTATCTGCTGTTCGGGCATGAGCATTTAAAACAGGCGGCGGACCATGCGTATCAGTTTTTAAAAGAGCATTGCGTGGATACCGAATACGGCGGCGTGTACTGGTCTTTGCATTATGACGGAACATGCAAAGATTCGACCAAGCATACCTATAATCAGGCATTTACTGTTTATGCGCTTTCTTCCTATTATGATGCGGTAAAAAAGGAAGAGGCGCTTGCGCTGGCATTTCAGATCCGGGACCTGATACAGGAAAAGTGCACGGATGCAGACGGATATTACCTGGAAGCATTTACCCGCGACTTTCAGCCGGAGGATAATGAAAAGCTGTCAGAAAACGGGGTGATGGCGGAAAAGACGATGAATACTCTGCTGCATGTATTTGAGGCATATACAGAATTGTACCGTGTCAGCCAGGATGAAAGAACAGCTGACAGACTGCGCTTTATGCTGGATACGATTGCAGAGAAGGTATATAATCCGGTGTTGGGCAGACAGGAAGTATTTTTTGACAAAGACTGGAATCCGCTGATTGATCTGTATTCGTACGGCCATGATATTGAAGCAGCCTGGCTGATCGACCGCGGCCTGGAAATATTGCAGGACGCGGCATATACGAAAAAATTAGCGCCTGTTACAGACACGATCACGAATCACATTTATGAACGTGCGTTTAAGGATCAGTCGCTGGCGAACGAAGCAGAAAACGGAATCGTAGATCAGACAAGGGTCTGGTGGGTGCAGGCAGAAACGATCGTAGGATTTGTCAATGCCTGGCAGAAGCATCCGCAGGAAGAAAAATGGCTGGACGGCGCCGAAAAAGTGTGGAAGTATATTAAGGCCAGACTGATCGACAAACGGGAAGGCTCTGAGTGGTTCTGGTCTGTGCAGCCGGATGGAACGCCGGATGAAAAACCAATCGTGGAACCATGGAAATGTCCTTATCATAATGGAAGAATGTGCATGGAAGTCATCCGGCGGCTCGGATGACCATAAAACAGGAGGGCAGAAAGATGATTCATAAACATTATTACAAAGAGCTGGAAAAACAGGAAGCGCTGCTTTCCCGGAAAAATCAGAAGAGCGATTTTTATAACGGTATCTATGACAGATATGTATATCCGGTGTTAACCAGAGAGCACGCGCCGCTTCACTGGCGTTATGACTTAGATCAAGAAACCAATCCATATTTTATGGAACGTCTTGGCATTAATGCGGTAATGAATTCCGGCGCCATTTTTATGAACGGAAAATATTACCTGGTAGTCCGGGTGGAAGGCAATGACAGAAAGTCATTTTTTGCAGTCGCGGAAAGCGGCAATGCCACAGACGGTTTCCGGTTCTGGGATTATCCGGTAGTGCTGCCGGATACCTGTCCGGAGGAGACAAATGTCTACGACATGCGTCTGACACAGCATGAAGACGGCTATATTTACGGTGTATTTTGTTCCGAGAGCAAAGACATGGAAAATCCGGATTTATCCGCGGCAGTGGCAAAAGCAGGCATTGTGCGGACAAAGGATTTAAAGACGTGGGAGAGACTTGACAATCTGAAAACGCTTCGCTCCCCGCAGCAGCGCAACGTCGCGCTGCATCCGGAATTCGTAGACGGAAAGTATGCGTTTTACACCCGACCAATGGATGGATTTATCGAAACAGGAAGCGGCGGCGGAATTGGATTCGGGCTGTGCGGTGATATCGAACACGCAGTCATAGACGAGGAGAAGATTATCAGCCGCAGAATCTACCATACGCTGACCGAGTCCAAAAACGGGGCGGGAGCAGTGCCGATCAAAGGAAAAAAATGCTGGATCCATATCGCACACGGAGTCCGCAATACGGCGGCAGGACTGCGGTACGTACTGTATGCATTTGGCACGGATTTAAACGATCCGTCTCAAGTAATCGCGGAGCCGTCCGGGGTGTTCCTCGTACCGCTTGGCAAAGAAAGAGTCGGGGATGTATCGAACGTCGTATTTACAAACGGCGCGATTGCACAGGAAAACGGAGACGTATATATTTATTATGCGTCCTGTGATACACGGATGCATGTGGCGGTGACAACGATTGATAAACTGGAAGACTATCTGTTCCAGACACCAAAAGATCCGCTGCGTTCCCCGGACTGCGTAAAGCAGCGGTGCGAACTGATCAGTAAAAATCTGGAGCTGTTAAAGGAATCAGAAAACAAATAATTATTAAACAAATAATAATAAAACAATCAGTCATAAAAGTAATCATAAACCAATGACAGGGTAATGACAGGATTCATCACGGAATCAGGAAGGAATCATATGAAAAACTGGGCGGACGATATCAGGACAAAAACAAAACATATGGATCGAAACGCAAAGACGGAATATATTCTGAATTACTACTGGTATCATATTCTGCTCGGTTTTCTTATCCTTGGCCTTTTGATCCTTGGCGTATATCATGTCACATGGGGCAAGAAAAAGACAGAGTTTTCCCTGGTGATTGTCAATCAGGAGATCAATGCCAAAAGAGACAGACAACTCCGGGAGAAATTTGCGGATTTTTCTTCCATTCCTGAAAAGCAGATACAGGCAGATTCTGATTATATGATATCATACGGTGATGTGCAGCTGGAAGGAATTAATGAAAGCTCTTATGAAAAGTTTTTCTTTGGCTGGTCAGCTGGAGCGATAGACGCGGTGATCATGCCGGAGAGCTTTTATCACTACTGTCAGGAGCAGAATGGAAGATTTTTGCCGCTTGCCCAGTTAGCAAATCCTGTGCAGTCTGGATCAGAAAAACAGTCTGGATCAGAAAAACAGTTTGAATCAGAAGAACTGTTTTTGAAGGAAGACGGGATTTGTTATGGGGTCTATGTGGAACATTCAAATTTATCCGCGTATTTTATAGACAATGCAGACGATCCGTATGTGCTTGTATTTCCAACAGAAGCAAAACATCAAAAAGCAGCCGGCAGATTTTTAGAGTATGCCTGGCAGTCCGGACAGGAGGAAACATAGTATGAAGAGTGGTTTTGATATAGATAATCCGTTTTTTGCGTTTATGGGGACGCTGGCAGATATCGTTATTGTAAATATCTTATTTCTGATCTGCTCGGTCCCGGTCATTACAATGGGAGCGTCTATGGCGGCGATGTACGAAACAATGCACATCATGCGGGAAGGCCGGCTGCAGTCAGCATTCCGCTGCTTTTTTACAGCATTTCGCCGTCATCTCAAAAAAAGCGTTCCATTATGGCTGGTACAGCTGCTGACAGGGGTGCTTTTATTTTTTGATCTGAATTTTGTCGGTATGGCGCCAAAAACGGCAGCCTGGAATATGATCGGCATGGCGACCGGAGGACTGTTCCTGATCTGGACGATGGCGGCGTGCTATCTGTTTCCGGCACGTATCTACGACGGAAAAACAATTCGTCAGGCGCTGGCGCAGAGCATGTATCTGGCGGTAAGAAATCTTCCGTATACAGCTGTGATGGCAGTATTAAACAGCATCCCAATCGTATGTCTGATGCTTGGGACATATTTTATCGGAGTTGTGACACCTGTTTATATGACGGCTGGATTTGGGATTACGGCTTATATCAATACGATGCTGCTGGAAAGATGCAAAGATTTCAGCATGATTATTTCAAAAAACATTCGCGGCAGATAAGCCACAGAGAAAGAGAGGACAGCATCCATGGTACAGACACAACAGCCAGCTTTATTTTTACAGCCGCAATTAAAAGAAAATATCTGGGGAGGCAACCGGCTGCATACAGATTACGGTTATGAGATCCCAGGCAGCCATACAGGGGAATGCTGGGGCATATCCGCACATCCCAACGGAGATTGTACGGTAAAAGAAGGCATTTACAAAGGAAAAAAATTATCCGAACTGTGGAACGAACAGCGCAGCCTGTTCGGCAATCTGCCAGGAGAGCAGTTCCCGCTTCTGGTAAAGATTATAGACGCCAGAGACGATTTGAGCATTCAGGTGCATCCGAACGACGCATATGCAGCAGCACATGAAAACGGTTCTCTCGGAAAAACCGAGTGCTGGTATATTTTAGACTGCCCCAAAGACGCGCAGCTTGTCGTCGGACATCACGCCCGTACAAAGCAGGAGCTTGAACAAATGATCGAACAGGGAAAATGGGAACAGCTGATTCGCCGGATTCCGATTCAAAAAGGTGATTTTATACAGATAGAGCCAGGCACGGTGCATGCGATTACGGCCGGCTGCCTGATTCTGGAGACACAGCAAAGCAGCGATGTTACTTACCGTGTGTATGACTACGGTCGGCTGACAGATGGAAAACCACGCCAGTTGCATATCCCACAGAGCATAGACGTCATTACCGTTCCGGCAAAAAGCACCGGCGACAGTGTGAAAAATCTGTCGGCCCTGGCGGAAAACGAATGGCATGAGGTCATCGCATGTCCATATTACCAGGTGTTTCTGTTGCATGTGAACGGAACATACGCATTTGAACAGAATTATCCGTTTTTAAATATCAGCGTTTTGGAAGGCAGCGGTCAGCTTGACGGCCATGCATTGCAAAAAGGAGATCATCTCATTTTACCGGCGGGGTACGGTATGGCCAGGCTCAGCGGCAATGTGGAGCTGATTGCTTCTACGGTGCCTGTATAAACAGAATACAGCAAAAAAGCGGCAATACCTGATTCCAGAGTGATTGGAGCAGGGATGCCGCTTATGGAAATTTATGTTATAGCTGTCTTTTACAAAACGGATTTTCTTTGGAGTACGCAACCGCCGCATGATTAAATTCGTCAGAACTCATATTGTCAAACCGTTCCCTCTGCCACTTCGTATAATCAAACCGCTCCCTGTTAATCACAGAAATAAACCTCTCTGTCTCCACTACTCCTAGTTTCTCTAATAAACAATGAATCCCTCTGTTCATAATCTCAATATCACTGACCATTTAAATCTTCCTCCAATCTTCTGATAAAGTCTACAGGGTTTAACATCTGAAGGTCGTCATATGGGCGGTTGAAACAGCAGTTATCCAAATATATTTTCATACTTCAACTCTTTTTCGTTCATTATATACTGCCGAAAGAAAATTTACAAGGTCTATACCACTAAAAAATGCCCCACTAGCAGGGCTCTGGGCAGCATATCAAAGCTTTTTTGAGATAATCGTAACAGTTCAGATAACCCTTGAACTGTTACAGATAATCAAACATTCTTGATTTAAAAACGAAAAAAATGTAGTCAGCGCATCCGAAAAGTGGTATGATAAATATGCCGAATATCAGGCAAGTAAGAAAAAGGAGCAAAAATTATGCCGTTTATTGATTCAAAAATCACAGTAAAAATGTCAGAAGAAAAGAAAGAAGCGATTAAAACGGAACTTGGACAGGCAGTTTCTATTTTAAGCAAACCGGAAAGTTTTCTTATGGTTGGATTTGATGATGAATATTGTCTGTATATGGGAGGCAGCAGACTGGAAAAAGGGGCGTTTGTTGCGGTCAGCCTGTTTGGAAATGCCTCTTCTGAGGCCTGTGAAAAAATGACCGAGGAAATCTGCCGCATTTATGAGCAGCAGTTGGGAATACCGCAGGATAAAGTGTATGTGTCTTATACCGGCATCCGTGACTGGGGCTGGAATGGAAGAAATTTATAAGATAAAAAGGAGTATGAGAACAGATGAAAAAAATGGAAGAATATGTAAGAGCAATACCGGATTTTCCGGAACCTGGAATTATTTTCCGTGATGTAACAAGCGTCCTGCAGGATCCGGATGGATTAAAGCTCGCGATTGATTCTATGATTCAGCTGCTGGACGGCGTGGAATTTGATGTGATTGCGGGGACAGAGTCCAGAGGATTTATGTTTGGCGTTCCGATTGCGTATCAGCTTGGAAAAGCATTTGTTCCGGTGCGCAAAAAAGGCAAGCTGCCTTGTGAGACAATTTCCGCGAAATATGACCTGGAATATGGCTCAGCGGAAATTGAGATGCATAAAGATGCGATTAAGCCAGGGCAAAAAGTAGTGCTGGTAGACGATCTGATCGCGACAGGCGGAACGCTTGCCGCAAGCATTGAATTAATCGAACAGCTTGGCGGAACCGTTGAAAAAGTCGTACTGCTGATGGAACTGGCTGGATTAAAAGGACGCGATAAATTAGCCGGATATGAAGTGGCATCTGTCATTACATATGAAGGAAATTAAAAAAACAGTCTTTGGATGCAGACAGAATTAGGCAGGCGGTTTTCAGAAAAATAGGAGGTAACAGATGGTTATTGTAAATACAGATTACATTTCAGGAAAAGAGCTTGAAATGCTGGGAATGGTAAAAGGGAGCACGATTCAGAGCAAAAATCTTGGCCATGATATTGGCCAGAGCTTTAAAACGCTTGTCGGAGGAGAATTGAAATCCTATACGGACATGATGAACGAAGCAAGAGCGCTCGCTACCAGACGTATGGTAGATGAAGCGGAAAGGCTTGGCGCGGATGCGGTTGTAAACGTACGTTTTGCTTCGGCATCTGTAATGGCTGGCGCCGCGGAGGTTATGGCGTATGGAACAGCTGTAAAATTTAAATAAAATATGGAACAGTATCAGACAATCAAACACACTTTCGATCCGGTATGGGATCAGCAGTCGGAAATCCTCATACTTGGAACGTTTCCTTCGGTAAAATCCAGGGAGAATCATTTTTATTACGGCCATCCGCAAAACCGCTTCTGGAGACTGATAGCGGCCATATATGAAGAAGCTGTGCCGGAAACGGTTGATGAAAAAAAGGAGCTTATTTTAAGACATCATCTGGCTGTATGGGATGTGATCGGCCAGTGTGATATTATCGGCTCTTCTGACAGCAGTATCCGCAATGTAATCCCGTGCGATTTGACAGAAATGCTGTCACAAAGCAAGATTCATACAGTGATTGCAAATGGTGCAAAAGCATACGATTTATATCAGAAATACCAGCTGCCGGATACAGGTCTTAAGGCGCATAAGCTGCCTTCTACCAGTCCGGCAAACGCGGCATGGTCGCTGCAGCGGTTACAGGAGGCATGGGGCGGCGTGTTGCGGTGCTCAAAATGCAGATAGTATCAGCATAGCGCTCGGTGCGAATGAAGATACACTGGAGTATACCTGTACCTATCTGAGGATTTTTGCTTTCGGCGGGCCGGTCATTATGTTTGGCAATGTGTTTCATACAAGAAAAAGGAGATATTGAATATGTCTTGTACAAATGAACTTATCAGCTGCTGTGGTTCTGATTGCAGCTTGTGTTATTGCTACGGCGATATGTGTAAAGGCTGTAACGCCGTATGTGGAAAAGTATTCCATGCACCGGAGGGGAAGGAGTGCCCTATTTATGATTGCTGCAGGATACAGAACGCTTTTCATTCATGCGGGGAGTGTGAGAAGATGCCGTGTGATCTGATTCTGGGTACAAGAGATCCGAGTATGTCAGAAGACGAGTTTATGAAGAGCGTGGAGGACAGGGTAAAGCGGCTGAAAGGGTGATCCGAATAGGGCGTTAACTAATTAAATTGCAGAGGACAAAAGGCATGTGCAGCAGTGGCACATGTCTTTTTTTGCATGACAAGGGTAATTATTGTAAAAAAAATAGTGTAAAAATTGAAGATTTGTCTGTTTGATGCATGAAATGTAAAAAATTTAAAGCAAAATACATGCAATAAGCGTGGTATTAGAACAGCAGCCTGTTTTCGTATAATGATGTACAGAAAAGGAGGTTGAAAGAAGTATGAAAAAGAAAAAAAACGCGGTAGCAAAAGAAAAGTTTTCCTGGAATCTCATGTGGAAACAAAGATATCTTCTTATGATGTCCGTACCGTTTGTCATCTGGCTCATCATCTTTAAGTATGTGCCTTTATGGGGATGGACGATGGCATTTCAGGAAGTAAAACCAGGATCTTTTGCACTGCCGGTGTGGGAGCGAAAGTTTGTAGGCTTTGATAATTTTGTCAAGGCGTTTACAGACCGTCTGTTTCCGCAGACCATGATTAATACGATCGGGATCAGTATTTTAGGCATTGCCATCGGAACAATCACATCCATACTGTTTGCGCTGGTTTTAAATGAACTGTGTTTTACCAGATTTAAGAAAATTACGCAGACAGTGTCCTATCTGCCGCACTTTGTGTCGTGGGTTATCATCGCAAGTATTGCGAAAATGCTGTTCAATGACGGAGGGGCCATTGATACGTTACTGGGTACGAACCTGCACCTGATGTCCACGAACAGTCCCACGTTTTGGCTTGTAGTCTGTCTGATTGATGTCTGGAAGGAAATGGGCTGGAATGCCATTATCTATCTTTCCGCAATGGCAGGCATTGACCAGGGTCTTTATGAGGCCGCAAAAGTGGACGGGGCAAACCGTTTCCAGAGAATCTGGCATGTGACGCTGCCTTCGATCAAGCCTACGATTATCGTACTTTTGATCATGAGCATTGGTTCAGCTCTTAATGTAGGCATGGAACGTCAGATGCTGTTAAGCAACAGTATTGTACAGGATCATGCAATGGTGCTTTCCTGGTTTGCATATGTACGGGGCATCGGAAGCAATAACTATGGATTAGGTACGGCGATCGGTGTATTTCAGTCTGTAGTCGGAGTCACGCTTTTGTTTATCGCAAACAAGGTGGCAGGGATGATCGGTGAAAGTAAGCTTGTATAGGAGGAAAGAAAATGGCGAGCAATGAATATCAAATAAAAAGTTCAAAAAGTGAAAAAGCTTTTGACTATGTGCTGTTAGTATTCTGCCTGTTCCTCATTGTGATCACGGTGTATCCGTTTTTGAATGTGCTGGCAATATCGCTGAATGATTCTATGGATACGATGAGAAATGTGAATTTTATTATCCCAAGAAAATTTACACTGAGCAATTATACGTACATATTCAGAGAAAATAACCTTGGCAGCGCTTTTATGATGTCGGTGGCCAAGACGCTGGTAGGTGTCGTATTCGGCGTAATCTGCACATCTATGCTGGCTTTTGTACTGAGCAGGAAAGATTTTTATTTTAACAAGCTTTTTACTATTTTATTTGTAGTTACCATGTATGTCAGCGGCGGCATGATACCGGAATACCTTCTTCTGACAAGGACGTTAAAGATGGGCAATAGTTTCTGGGTATATATTATTCCAGGGCTGATCTGGGTGTATAACGTCATCCTGATGCGTTCTTTTATCGAAGGCCTGCCGATTGCGCTCCAGGAGGCGGCAAAGCTGGATGGTGCCAATGACTTTACGATCTGGCTGAAAGTAATACTGCCGCTTTGCACACCGTCGATTGCGACAGTAGCATTGTTTCTGGCAGTAGGACAGTGGAACTCATTTATGGATACTTATCTGTATGCAAGAGATCTGCCGACGCTGCAGTATGTACTGTATGAAATTATGGAGCAGGCTACGATTCAGATTGACCCGCACGCGGCGTCGTCCCAGCTGTCGAACGCGGTATCCCCGATGTCGGTACGTATGGCGATTACGATTGTGGCTACCGTGCCGATTCTGATCGTGTATCCGTTCCTGCAAAAATACTTTGTCGGCGGCATGACGCTTGGCGCGGTCAAAGACTGATGAACATAAAAAATTATAATAAATGAAAAAGGAGTAAAGTTTATGAAGGCAAAAAAATTAGGTGCAGTGCTTATGGCGGCTGTAATCGCGGCGGGTGCAATGGCAGGCTGCGGCAATAGTAATTCGAAGGAGACCGGAAAACAGGAATCCGGCGACCAGGCAGGCTCAGACGGAGACGTAGTAACGCTGTCTTTTTATAACGCGGATTTACAGGAAGACGATCCATGGACAGACCCTGTGGCGCAGGTACTGACAGAAAAAACAGGCGTAAAGCTGGACGTAGATCATCCGGTAGGAGAAGATAAGCAGAAAGTTTCTTTAATGATCGCAGAACAGAACTTCCCGGATATGATATACGCAAAAGGGGATGCAGGCAGCCTGATTGATGCGGGCGTATTAATAGACATGACCGACCTGATCGAACAATACGGCCCAAATATTAAAAAAATGTATGGAGATGAGTTTGACAAGCTGAAATATTCAGAAGACGATCCTTCGATCTATCAGCTGTCCTCCTATGAAATGGGCGGTACAAAATATGAAGATTCCGGCACCGCGCAGGTACAGTTTGACTTTTTAAAGGAAAATGATTATAAAATTCCACAATCACTGGATGAGTTTGAACAGATGTTAAAAGACTATCTGGCAGCGCATCCAAAGACAGAAGATGGCATGGATACGATTGGCCTTTCACTTTCCGCATCCGACTGGCACTGGATGATTACCTTAGGCAATCCGGCAGGATACATCGCGGAAGGCGCGCCGGATAATGGACAATGGCTGATCGATGAAAATTATAACGCGACCTATAAATTTACCTCCGAAAAGATCCGTGAATACTTCAAATGGCTGAATAAGCTGTATAATGAAGGAATTTTAGATCCGGAATTTGCCACACAGACACATGACGACTATATTGCCAAGATTTCTTCAGGCCGCGTAGTTGCGTTATTTGATACACTGTGGGATTATCAGGACGGCGAGAAGATTTTAAAGCAGGATAAAAAGCTTGGCAAGACCTACTGCGGCATACCTCTTGCAATGGATGAGAATACAAAGGTTCCTACCCTGATGTATCAGGGCCTTCCAACCGGGCAGGGAGTAGGCATTACAACCTCCTGCGAGAATCCTGAAGCAGCAATTAAATTCTTAGACTATATTTGCTCCGACGAAGGACAGGTGCTTGTGAACTGGGGAATCGAAGGAACAAATTATAAGATAGACGAAAACGGACACCGCTATCGGGAACAGGACGAGATCACAGCATCAAAAGAAGATAAAAACTATCCGAAAACTACAGGTGTAATGTTCCACCAGTACCCATTCCCACGCTACGGCACAGGCGTGCTGGATTCCACAGGCAGTACCTATACAACGACCAGCAAAGATACAGTAATCGCAGAGTATAACGAAGAACAGCAGGCAGCATGCAAGGCATGGGGCGTCGAGCTCTTATTAGATGTATTCCCGCAGCAGGACGAATTTGAGGTTCCGGATTTCTCCCCTGTATGGGCAATGTCCAAGCCGGTAGAATTCGATGAAATCGGCAACAAGCTGGATGAGATCGCACAGCCGTCCTTAATCGGATGCGTCATGGCCAAAGAAGGCGAATTCGACACGGCTTACGACAAAATGATATCAGAACTGGAAGGCTCCGGCATGAAAGAGGCAGAAGAAATGTTGACAGAAATCGTGAAAGATAAAGTGGCGGTAGCGAAGTAAGAAAGCACTGCATATGAAAACAGGAACTGTCATGAAAATAACTTCATGGCAGTTCTTTTATTTGGTGGCTGTGGGGACGCCGGGTGAGGGAGAAATGGCCTGGCTTGCGGCTCCTATTCCAGAATACTAAGAAGCTCTAGGCATTCTGCATAAACGTAGTGGCTGCGTCCGGTCGCGTCGCGTAGTCCGCCCCTGGCTTACAGCCAGTGGCTAAAAGCGACGCTGGGCTTCGCCCCTGATTTACAGAGCAGAATACCAAGACCTTCTAAGCATTCTTCCAACGTC
>CAOKJJ010000110.1 GCA_948468465.1 uncultured Eubacterium sp.
CTGTCCGTTATTGTTTTGCGTCAAATCCGCCGCCTCCTAGTATCTCTCCCGTATTGTAAGCGTTCTTATTGTAGTTCGCTGTTTCGGGTGCGGTGCGCATGCTTCGAAACAGAGTCAGGTCAAACTCTACCATTTCCAGAGCCTGATTCAGCAATGTCTGGTTTAGTTCATTAATTCTGCGAACCTCATCTAATGTCGTTTTCAACTGTTTTTTTACGTCGATTAATCGCTGCTGTTCTTTTGGCTGGCTGCTCAGCATTTCAATAACCGTATTCACTGTAAAATCCTGATCTGATTTATTCAGCACTACCGACATATCCTGCATGACTTTTTGCCGCTTATGATCCAGATTTTGGATTTTACTCGCTACGTCCTGTTCCAAATCTACGATTTTTTCCAATGCTGGAACGTTGGCATCTATGATGACCTGTTTTTTCTCCTTAGATAACTCTGCCAGCTTTTCATATTCTTTGTTTTCGTTCTCTAAGACCTGAATCAGGTCATCCATTAAACTTGCCACGTTTTATCCTCGCATTCTGTAACTGATTTTGTTACCCCTTAATTAGCCGCATAATAGCTTGCTAACAACTTGCTTGCAAAATCTCCAGTATCAACGTCATAGTTTCCAGACTTTATGCTTGTTTTAAGCTCTGCTACTCTATCTTCCCTGATATCCGAAGCTGCTGCAACTGCCTGTTTTGCGATCTGATAATCTCTCCCTGCTCTTGAGATCTGAACCTGATCACGTGCAGAGGTAACTTCTGCTGTACTCTTTGCCTTGGAAGGCTTTGTCGTTTTGTATAAAGCTGCGATCTGGTTATAAGCATCTATACGCATAATAGGCATCTCCTTTCATCGTCTCTTCCCTGAATGATAAATATAAGATCCTTCACTCAGTATGCTGCATTGGTTGTATTATGCACTTGTTTGTGAAGTTCTATAACTTGTTTATCGGATGTTTTCAGGATTTTGTTAGCTGTTTTTTTATATTTGTTTAATTTCCTCATATTTTTGCTGATAAAAAACTGATAAAAAATAGAATCAAGATTGATTATTTTTCCTTTTTGTGATAATCTTTTTGTATATAATTGAAACGGTTTTGCTTATCTGTACTGTTTAAATAAGTAATGAAAGTGAGGAATATGCCATGAAAAAATTATTGCAATTTACCAGTATTTTTGTATTTACACTGCTGCTTAGCTTTTATCTGAATCCGGCAGATCTAAAAGCCGACAGCAGAAACATTCCAGCGGATGTCAGCGCGCTGCGTAAAGCAGACATTCCTGCTGCGCCACATATCATGGCAGTACGGTCTTCTTCTGGAATAGATAATGGAAATAAAGAATATGTTGTATCTTTTAATCCCAATTACGGAACGCTCAATGGCAGCAGCTACATGCTCACTGTAAATAAAAAGCTTACCGGCCTGCCGACCGCAACCAGAGCCGGTTATACATTCAGGGGATGGTACACACAGTCCAGCGGAGGTACTCTGGTTACAACAAATACCGAATTTCACATGGACACAAATGTCTATGCACAATGGGATAATTATGATGCTGGTTTCAGAGATTTTTATGTATCCAATATTACCGAGACTTCTGTAAATATAACAGCGCTCATTCCAAATACTTACGTAAGAACATGGGGCATTTTATATGGCACATCCAACACTTATATGTCGGAATCGCGCACAATGAACCTTTATACGCAGACCTCTGCGCTTACCACATCCATCACTGGCCTGCTGCCTTATACCACTTATTATTACAGGGTATACTATATTGCTGATACACAGCGGATTGAATCCAGAATCGGTTCTTTTTCCACAGGCAGGACGTCCGAATTTACGGTAACCTTTTATCCGAACGGCGGAACTATGAACGGACAGTATACCCTTGTTACTGTAGGCCAAAAACTGCCGTATCTGCCTATCGCATCTCGGGATGGCTACAGCTTTGACGGATGGTATACCGATCCTATAAACGGTGCATTAATTACAATAAATACTGTATTTAATTATAACGGCGCTGTATACGCGCATTGGACATATGCACCAAATAATTCCACATCAAATCCATCTGTTACTCCGCCAACAGATGGAACAACGAACAACGGGAATACAAATAACGGCAGTACAAACAATGGGAATACAAATAACGGCAGTACGAACAATGGGAACACAAATAACGGCAGTTCCGTAGATACAGACCATGATTTTGAACCAATATCTGTAGAAAGGGTAAAGCTGAAAAGCGTTAAAAACAATCCTCCAAGAAGAATGAAAGTAAAATGGACCTGGTATGCATATGGGGATGGATATCAGATTGCTTATTCTACAAATAAAAACTTTGCCTCCAGTAAAACAAAACGCATTTTTGCGGGTGTATTCACAGACGCAAAAACAATTGCCGGCCTGCAGAAAGGAAAGACCTATTATGTAAAAGTGCGGGCCTATCAGAAATCCGGAGGTCAGAGATATTACGGGGCATGGAGTAATGTGAAAAAAATAAAAATAAAAAAATAAAAGCAATATTTAAAAATCAATAAAATCAACAAAAAAAGGGGCTGTAAAAGCTCCTTTCTTTTTTATTAAGATTTCCAAAAATATTCCAAAACAAATTCCTTTACCAGATTCTGTTCGTATAATCCCCTTAATACAGCATTTTCTTCAATCTGATTTAACAATACCGCACTCACAGGCAATATTTTAGTCTGTTCTATCACAAAAAATACAACCCATATCACAAGAAACGCTTTCACAACCCCCGCAAAAAATCCAAAAACCATATTAACTAAATGTATTCCAGGTTTTCGCGAAAATATATCCAGCTTTCTTCCAATTATAAACACAATCACCGTTATAATCATAAACGACAATAAAAACGCAATCACTGACACGCCAATATCCGCAACTGCCTTTGCCATTTTCTTATAGATTCCCTGTGACTCCAACAAATCCGGAATCGCTGCCTGCGTCGTATGGTTTAACTCTTTTTGCAGCTTCTTTGGCAGCGTCACAAAAGCCAAATCCATGCTTTCTGTTAATGTGCCTTCTTCCAGTTTTTTATCAATCTGTTTTCTGACATATGTTTCACTTCCTGCTTCAATCCGCTGTCTGATTGTCGTAGATTCCAGAATCAAATTATGAAACATCGGCATCGTTACGGCAATAAATACAATGGAAGCCGCTAATGCCGCAACAGAATAAATAACCCTCAAAAAACCTTTATGAAATCCACGCAGCGCAGATACTATAATATAACCCATTACCGTAAAATAAAACCAGTTCATCTAAAATTCATCCTTTAACTTAATCCTGTTCGTTTCGCCGCTCATAATAAACCAATAATTCAGCTGGCCGCTGCCAGATATCACATCATAAATACTATGGTCAAATGTATAATCAAACCTCTTATTACCTCTCATCGTATACAGCTGCACACTTTTCTCATTTCGTATGCATAACAGTCCATTTTGCAGGATTCCAATATCTGTATAATCCAAATCAAATGTTTGTTCTAATATCAGTCTGCCTTTCATATTATAAATATTAGTAACATATCCTTTTGCAGAATCCGGATGATCGAAAACCAGTCCAAAGTAATCGTCATTATAATATATGCTGCGAATATGATTCTTACATTTTATTTCTTTTGTCATAACTGGTTTCTGGGTTCCTTCATATATCATAATCTTTGTATCTCCAAATGCCAGGAGTTTGTCATTTGTCACAAAACGAATGCTCGGTATAATCATGTCTTCGTATGAATAAGAACCTACAATATTATCTATCTCATTTTTACCTACTTTGCCATAATTATAAAAAACGATATTTGATTTTATGCTTGCATCTGTAATGTCCAGCATACTGACTGCCAGTTTCTGTGCGTCCATAGATAACGCAAGGTCCATAGGATACCCGCTGTTTTCTATATGAAGCGCGCCTTCCGCCAACTGCTTGCCGTCCTTATCATACATATGTATATAACTCATCTGAGAATCTTCCATGAGGACAGCTACCGTCCCCTGTCTGGCTATGCTTACACGCTGTACAGGAATTGTTGTCTGTATGGAGCCTTGCTGCCCTTCCATATTCATAATATAGATTCTGTTGCCACCCTGCTCATAAATAGCAAGATAATCTTCACATATGGTAATACGCGGCGATTCCATTTCATACGTCTGATTCCATAACACCTCTCCGGTTATGCTGGAATATACAGCGCCGTCTTGTGTATATTGGAGTACGTTGCCCTGGAATTCTTCATACTTAGCAGCTTCTGTTTCACGTCGTTCGATCTGTTCCATGACTTCATAATCTGTATAGACTTTATTCTCAAAATATAAAAATGCGGCAAAAAGCAATCCAATTGCTACACCAACAAGGATAAAGATCAAAATCAGAATCTTCATTCTATGAATCCGAATTTTCTGTTTTAATTCCGCTAACTCTTCCGCACTTTGTTCAGGAAGAGCATGTAATGTAGTATTTCCGCTTTTTGCCATAATTTTCTCCTGTATATCAGCATGGTAAATCTCATACATACTGCTATGGTAATTCCAGCTTCTGGCCAGCATAAATCATATCCATATCTTCAATGCCGTTTAACTCGCATATTTTCCGCGCTTTTGTTGCTGTTCCGTATATCTTTTTGCTAATACCAACGAGGCTTTCGCCTTTTTTTACAATATAATAGCCCTGAAGCAGACTTGTCTGCGCTTCTGTTAATGCAGAAGTTGGTTCTGTATCGTCTGCATCCTTCTTGCTGTCACTGCTGTCAGATTCATCTGTCTTTGTTTCTTTTTCAGACGTATTTTTTTCTTCCTTTGTTTGTTTATCCTTTGTTTGTTTATCTTTTGCTTGTTTATCCTCTGCTTGTCCTTCAACATCAGAACCGCTGCTTTTTTCCTTCTGACTATCATCACTGAGTGTCTGATCTTCAGAAGATGACGAACTGCCTGCTTCATTGAAATCAGTCTGATCTTCATCCTGTACATTGGCACTCATAACCGGGACGTCCTGTGATTTTACACCTGCTTGTCCTTCTCTGCCCGAAATCTGATTAACCGCGGATTCCAGATCCTGCATTTTCTCTACATTGTTTACTGTACTTACTCCAAGTACACAGACGGAAAGCACTAACAATAAGCTTGTTGTGTATAAAACACCATTCCATTTTCTTTCTGACAGCTGCGCCTTTTTTTCTAATAAAGTTTCCCGATAACTATGTACGAGCGGCTCCTGTATTTCTTCCGGCGAAATATTCAGTTCCTTGCTTTTATTTTTGTCGATCATATATTCCTGCATCTGCGGATTTTTTTCATAATAGACATAATAGCCTTCTTTCCGCTGCAGTACATTTTTCTCAAAAACATAAAAAACTTCTTCTTTTTCTATCTGATCCAATAAAAATAAAACATTTTTCTGTATATTGAAATTCTTTTTGTGATTTTGCTCCACTTCTACAGTCAGGCCAGAAGGAGCATTGCTGACATCCTGTCCCCATCCGACAATCTCCAGATTGTCATAATAAGTCTTCATCTCTTTGTAAATAAATGCCCATGTCTCATCACTGAATTCCAATACATGTTCTTTAAAAAACTCATCTTCCAGCCGGATCAGCCCGCTGATAAAATATCTCGTAAAGTCTTTCCCTTTTTCAACCCTTCCCAGCAGCATAAATCCCCGGTTTGTCCAGTCTTCCTGTACTTCCTGTGTATGTAAATAGGTATATACATAATCCTCCAGATAAACCCTTGTATTTCCTGTATTCGTGCCAATCTGCCGGATATTCTTTGGTAGTGTCCCTGATGTTTTTTTTATTTGTTCTGCCAATTCGCACACCTCTTTCCATATTTTCAGGTATGCGTTCAATGTAGCATAACTTACTGGCTGATTTTGGCAGATATTGTTGGCAGCGGCACGAATTATAATTCTGTGCGTCCTTCCAGGGCACGCAGCAAGGTTACTTCATCAATATACTCCAGATCACCGCCGACCGGAACGCCGCTGGCTATCCGTGTCACTTTGATTCCGGTCGGTTTGATCAGTTTGCTGATATACATTGCCGTCGTTTCACCTTCCAGACTGGAATTCGTAGCAATAATGACTTCATTGACCTCTCCCTGCAGCCGCTGCATCAGTTCTTTTAATTTAATGTCAGCCGGCCCGATACCCAGCATTGGGGAGATTGCTCCATGAAGGACATGATAGACGCCATCAAATTTTCCTGTTTTTTCATATGCCGCAAGATCTCTCGGATTTTCCACAACCATAATCGTTTTCTGATCCCGGTTTGTATTTTTACAGATAGGGCATACTTCATCATCTGTCAGTGTATAACACTGTTTGCAGTAGCAGACCTTCCGGCGCGCTTCCAAAATAGAATTTGCCAGTTTTTCCACTTCCGCTTCAGGCATGTTTAATATATGAAATGCCATCCTTTGCGCTGATTTCACACCAATCCCCGGCAAGCCGGCCAGTGATTCAATCAGCCTGCTGATCTGCGCGCTATAATAATCCATGACTAAAATAACCCCATTCCGCCGCCAAGGCCGCCGGTAATCTTACCCATCGTATTTTGAGAATATTCATCAATCTGGCGCATGGCTTCGTTCGTAGCAGCCATAATAAGGTCTTCGAGCATCTCCACGTCGTCCGGATCTACCGCTTCCGGATCTATCTTTATTTTTGTAACTACTCTCTTGCCGGATACCGTAACCTCTACCGCTCCGCCTCCGGCCGTCGCTGTCATTTCTTTTTCTTCCAGTTCTTTGCTGGCATCCTCCATCTGTTTCTGCATTTTTTGTGCCTGTTTCATCAGATTTGCCATATTCCCCGGCATACCGCCTCCCGGAAATCCTCCTCGTTTTGCCATGATTTTTCTTCCTCCTTGGATTTATTTTTGACTGTTATTGATTTTAGCGCATAATTCTCCATCTGACAATATATGGATTTATTTTTCGTTATTTTTCATTATTATGAAACATTGTCTGTAAAATCTTCATACTCAATCTCGGTATGAATCATCTGTTCTAAATCTACAAATGCGTTTTCAAACGTCTGCCCTGTTTCATTCAGCATCATTTTTATCGAAACTTCTTTTCCAACAGCATTCGAAATATTTTCTGCAGTTTCTTTCTGGTGTTCTTCTGTTGCAGCCATTTCATATGAAATCGAATCCTCAAAAACAATGAGCAGCACATCATTTTCGCCAACGCTAATATGTGCTTTCTGCATATAAGCCTTTAATGATCCGGGCATCTGAGATACAATACTGCGCCAGTTTTCCGCTATTTTTCTGACATCTTCTGAAACCGCTTTTGGCATCGGTATATCCGGCGTCATATCCGGCATGATACTTGGATGAGGCGAAACAGATACAGGCGGCTGTACAACACCTTCCTCTATTCTTTTTTCCAGCTGCGTAATTCTGGATAATATAGAAGTAACATCTTCTTCCATCTGCGGACGGCATAACTTAATGACTGCAATCTCAATTAATATTCGTTTCTGCGCAGAATAACGAACCTGACTGGATAGTTCAGAAAAAATACGAATAAAACGCATGAACTGGACACTGTCAGCCATTTTACATTCTTCTTTTAATAATGCCAGATTTTCACTCGAAATATCCAAAACCTCTTCCATATCGTCTGAACTTTGCAGTAATAACAAATTTCGCAAATACCATGTAAAATCATTGATAAACTGGCTTAAATCTCTTCCTTCTCCAA
Organism: uncultured Eubacterium sp.; assembly: GCA_948468465.1. The sequence continues at coordinate 7,741 of CAOKJJ010000110.1, forward strand.
CAAGCTCTTCAATCTGGCGAATAGCCTGCACTACTTCATTGTTAATTACCGCACGAAACAAACGGGAGAAACGCTCCGTATCTACGGCTCCCAATACCTCCAATACATGATCATACGTAAGTTTCTGCCCCATATAAAACGCCATACACTGGTCTAATAAACTAAGCGCGTCACGCATAGCGCCGTCCGCGGCTTTTGCAATATAACGAACCGCTCTTTCTTCTGCTTCCGCCTGTTCATACTCCAGTAATTCAAGTAATCTTTGCGAGATTGTATCTATTGAAATCCGATGAAAATCATATCTTTGACATCTTGATAAGATTGTCACTGGTATTTTATGTGATTCTGTTGTTGCTAGAATAAAAATTACATAAGAAGGCGGCTCCTCCAGTGTTTTCAGTAATGCATTAAACGCACCTATAGACAGCATATGGACTTCATCAATAATATATACCTTATATTTGCCTTCTGTCGGTGCATAAGTTACTTCATCCCGTATTTCGCGAATGTTATCAACGCCGTTGTTAGAAGCCGCGTCAATTTCAATCACATTCATCGAAGTTCCCGCTGCAATCGCCTGGCACGTAGCGCATTTGCCGCATGGACTCCCTTCCACCGGATGCTCACAATTCACTGCTTTTGCAAATATTTTTGCAATCGTTGTCTTTCCTGTGCCTCTGGTACCGCAAAACAAATAAGCATGTGCAATCCGCCCTGCCTGAATCTGGTTCCGAATGGTCGCAACAATTGCATCCTGTCCTTTTACATCTTCAAAATTCTGCGGCCTGTATTTTCGATATAACGCTGTATATGACATATTGGCTCCGGCCTCCTACGATTATTATTTTTATATTTAATAATACTATTATTTTAATATCAATCAACCACAATAGAAAAACTGCTGTACGGGTCTTCAGTCATGTCTGAATACTGCATATCATCCTTAGAAGATACTTTCAAACACAAACTGAAACTGCCGCACAGCAATTTTTGCTTTGATTATTTTAAATACATATTTAACTTTAATATTTAACCCTGCTATTAGTCACCAAAACTTATACCTGTCAATTTTGCTTCTTTTACGATCTGGGCATTCGGATCAACAGTCTTTAATTTACCAGCCACATTCTCTAACGGAACACGTCTGACTTCATTATTAACCATCGCAATCATATGGCCAAAATCTTTTTCCAAAATCGCTTTTGCACCTTCTGCGCCAAGCCTTGTACAAAGTACGCGGTCATATGGTGTCGGGCTTCCGCCTCTTTGTGTATGCCCCGGAACCGTTACGCGTACTTCACTGCCAAGTTTTTCACTGATCTTTGCTGCAATTTCATAAGAAACAGAAGGATATGGGGATTTTTCCAATTTCTTCTTATATTCTTTCTTTGACAATTTTGCATCTTCTTTTGAAATTGCACCTTCTGCAACAGCCAGAATTGTAAAGCCTTTTCCTGCTTTTGTCCGATGTTCAATTGCTGCTACCACTTTCTTGATGTCATATGGAATTTCCGGCAAAAGAATAATATCCGCACCGCCTGCCAGACCTGCATAAAGTGTCAGCCATCCAACCTTGTGCCCCATAACTTCTACGATAAATACACGGTTATGTGATGCTGCAGTTGTATGAATACAGTCAATGGCATCTGTAGCTATATTAATAGCGCTTTGAAATCCGAATGTAACATCTGTTCCGAATATGTCATTGTCAATTGTCTTTGGTAAGTGGATAACATTTAAGCCTTCTTCACGAAGCAGATTCGCTGTCTTCTGTGTACCGTTACCGCCGAGAATCACGATGCAGTCCAGATTTAATTTGTAATAATTTTGTTTCATTGCTTCTACTTTGTCAAGTCCATTTTCATCTGGTGTACGCATCAGCTTAAATGGCTGACGGGAAGAACCCAAAATAGTTCCGCCTTTTGTCAGGATACCGGAAAAATCTGATGATGAAAGCAAACGATAATTTCCATAAATCAGACCCTTATACCCATCCAGAAAACCATAAATCTCCAATTCTTCAACATTTGAGCTTAATCCTTTTGCAACGCCTCTCATTGCAGCATTCAAAGCCTGACAGTCGCCGCCGCTTGTAAGCATACCCACTCTGAGCATTTTGATGCACCCTCTCTTTCTCCTGATATTGTAAAACGATTTGTCTTTTCTATTATAAATTATTAGTCATTATACTGTCAACAGAAAAGGATTCCAAAATTTTACTTTATTTCGTTATTTGCGAAACAATACTTATTTGCTGCTTAACACTTTTAAAAGGAATTCCCAAACACGTTTTGTTGAAGAGATACTTAATTTTTCTTCTGTTGTGTGCACATTTTCCATATCCGGTCCTATTGAGATACAATCCAATCCCGGCAGTTTACCTGCCAGCAGCCCGCACTCCAGTCCTGCATGAATCGCTTCTATTACTGGCGGCTTTTGATACATTTTTTCATAAACTGCTGCGATTTTATCTCTGAATGCAGACTCACGCTTATATTCCCATGCCGGATAATCTCCTGAAATCTCTACATTGCCTCCAAGCACTTCTGTCACATAAGACAATTTATCCAATAATGCTTCTTTAGCGCTTCCGATTGAACTGCGAACCGCATAGCTTAAAATCATTTCCTGATGATCCAGTTTCAAAACGCCGAGATTTAAAGAGGTTTCAACTAAACCTTCCACATCCGCACTCATTGTCTGCACTCCATTTGGCATCACATTTACAAATAATACTGCTTTTCTCGTACTTGCTTCATCTAACATTTGAACCGTTGATGCCGCATCCGCCTGATTCATTGAAATTTTTACATTTTTATCTGTAACAGCATATTCATTGGAAAGATTTTTCTGTATTTTTTCCAATGTTTTTTTTGCTTCATCTATTTCTTTCGCTGCAAGGCATACGATTGCTTTGCTTTCCCGTGGTATGGCATTATCTTTACTGCCTCCCTCAAATGATGCAAGATGATAGGTTACGTTCTTAGCCAGTTCTATTAATATCCGTCCCATCAATATATTCGCATTTGCACGCCCTTTGTTAATTTCCACACCCGAATGGCCGCCATTTAATCCATCCACTTTTATTTCAAACACATTTCCCTGCACTGGTACACTATGTACCGGTATTGTGCATTTGATACCTGCACCGCCAGCACAGCCAGCAAGCAATATTCCTTCTTCTTCTGAATCCAGATTTAATAATCTGCGTCCTTTGAGCATAGAGACGTCTATGCCAGATGCGCCTTCCATTCCAACTTCTTCTGAAACCGTAAATATGACTTCCAGTCTCGGATGTGCAATCGTATCAGACGAAAGAATCGCAAGTGCATAAGCGATCGCAATTCCATCATCTCCGCCTAACGTAGTACCATCAGCCGTAAGATAGTCACCATCAATCAACAGTTTTATTCCATCTGTATCGAAATTAACCGAACAATCAGGCTTTTTCTCGCATACCATGTCAAGATGTCCCTGAATAATAATTGGTTCTTCTTTTTCATAACCAGCTGTAGCTTCTTTTATGATAATGATATTTTTCAGCTCATCCTGGATACATTCCAAATGATGTTCTTTTGCAAATTCCGCACAATAATCGCTGATTTTTTCCTCGTGATAAGATGCGCGCGGAATAGAACTGATTTTTTCAAAATACGAAAATACCTCTTTCGGTTCCAGATTTGATAATACTCCCATGTTTTCTTCCTTCTTTCTAATTATTAATAATGGCAGTTTATACCTGATATATGCCATTTTACCATTTTTATAATATATTGCCTACTTTTTATTCTCATATACAATAAATCGGTTATTATGAAGAATACGTATATATTCACACAATCGTTCATACAACGGTTCAGCTTTTTTTCCAAATTTATTTTTTACTGCATTCCCAATCTCATAAACAGTTTTCACTCCATCCATCTCCTGCCAGATAAAGCTGCCAAGTTCATCTAGTTCGATTCTGCTGATTTTAGGCTTACGGAACAAAATCTGCGCAATCCGGTTGTATAATCCACGATTGACAACAGCGACTTCCACATGTTTTTTCTGATTCAAATCCCATTCATACAACTTATTTCTTTTCGGAACATAATCCAAAAAATTTTCTTTTTTCTTTTTCGACATTCTAAAAATCCTTCTTTTTCCATTGATAACCGAACAGTTACTTAAATAAGATAACATCTGCTGATAAAATGTTCAGCAGATGTTATCTTATCTATGATGGAAAGTTTTATCTACTTATTTTTCTTTTTCTTAATAATCATATAATAAAGCGTAGCGGTCAGCACTGCAAAAAATGCCAGTCCTCCCCAATTTCCCAGATTGATTTTTTCTGAAAGATTTAAAATATCCCCAAGAGTCTGTTCACCCTGAGACTGATCTCCAACTTTGATAATTGCAAATACTGCCAGTAAAATCCCAACCAGACCTTCCCCTGCTATCAAGCCAGAAGAATAAAGAACGCCGTTTTCCACTTTTCTTTTACGCTCTTTTTCCGTTTCATTTCGTTTTTTCTCAAAATAGAGTCTTACTAATCCTCCAACAATCATCGGTGTACTTAAATGGATCGGCAGATATAGCCCGACTGCAAACGGCAATACAGGAATTCCAAGTATTTCTACTACGATAGCGATAAATACACCTGAAAATACAAGCGCCCATGGAAGATTCCCATTCATAACTCCTTCAACAACCATTTTCATCAGTACAGCCTGCGGAGCTGGCAGCTGTTCCGTACCATATTGCCATGCAGCATTTAACAAATACAAAACTCCTCCGATTGTTATCGCAGATGCAACAACACCTATTAATTCACCTATCTGCTGATTTTTTGGTGTTGAACCTACTAAATATCCTGTTTTTAAATCCTGAGACGTATCTCCGGCAATCGCAGCAATAATACAAATAACAGAACCAATACTAATTGCAGCTATCATACCCTCCATTCCAATCATTCCGGTTGCTTTTAAAACCATCGTGGAAATCAGCAGAGTAGCGATTGCCATACCAGATACCGGGTTATTTGAACTTCCCACAAGTCCTACCATACGTGAAGATACCGTTGCAAAAAAGAATCCAAAAATAACGATAATAATCGCGCCTAACAGATTCACCGGGATTACCGGACATAACCACATAAAAACTGCCATAACACCGATTCCGATAAATACAATATTCATCGGCAGATCCTGTGTTGTTCGGTTCGATACGCCAGCTTTTGCCCCAAATCCTTTTACAGCCTGTCTGAATGTCCGCACAATTAAAGGCAAAGATTTAATCAGACTCATAATACCGCCTGCCGCAACAGCGCCAGCGCCAATATAACGGATATAAGTACCCCATAATCCAGACGGACTCAATGTATTAATTGGATCTGTACCAGGATAAATGACAGCATCTCCTCCGAATAACGCAATCAAAGGCATGATTACAAACCATCCAAGCGTACCGCCGGCAAGCAGATAAGAAGATACTTTAGCACCACAAATATAACCTACGCCCAAAAGAGCAGGAAGTACATCCATGCCGATACCAGATCCTTTATAGCTTTTAATCTCAAAATCTACTTCGCTTGGAAAAATACAGAGCCCGTCCGCAATAAACTTATAAACAGCCGAAACTCCCAGCCCCAAAAATACAGTAGAAGCGCTTTCTCCGCCTTCTTCTCCTGCCATTAATACTTCTGCACAAGCTTTTCCTTCCGGATATGGAAGTGTGCCATGTTCCTGTACAATTAAAGCAGTACGCAGCGGGATCATAAACAAAATACCAATTACGCCACCGACCAGTGCAATCAAAGCGATTTCTATCAAAGTCGGAGTCTCTGCACCTCCCTCAGCTGCCCACATAAATAATGCAGGAAGCGTAAAGATAGCCCCTGCCGCCAAAGACTCTCCGGCAGAACCAATCGTCTGCACAATATTATTCTCCAAAATAGAGTCACGTCGCAAAATCTTTCGAATCACACCCATAGAAATTACTGCTGCAGGAATGGAAGCTGATACTGTCATCCCGACACGCAGTCCTAAATAAGCATTTGCCCCGCCAAAAAGCACCGCAAGCAAAATACCAAGTACTACCGAAACTGGCGTAATTTCGGGCAATACCTTATCAGCCGGTACATACGGCTTAAACTCTTTTGATTCATTCATTAAAATAAACCCTCCTTAATTTTAATCTTTTTCTATTATCCAATGAATTTTGACGCTTGTCAATTATAATGAAGAAAAATATCGAAATCTATTTAGGAATTTTTCTTGTATTTATGGAAAATTATGGTATAATCTTAATACAGCATTAATTTTTAATATTTTATTCATGGAGAGTTGTCCGAGCGGTTTAAGGTGCGGCTCTCGAAAAGCCGTGTGCTTAACAGCACCGTGGGTTCGAATCCCATGCTCTCCGTTTTATGTACTGTACGTCAGTACAGTACTTTCTAATAATACATCCTACCTCCAATTTAAAAAAAGAGTTCTGTGCAAGCAGAACTCTTTTTTATTGTTACATTTGCCTATCTAAGGAATTGTAAATAAATAACTGCAGCTGTTCATATCATTTGTCGTATAATTGGATTTCACAGCTACTCTAATTTGTATTCTCAGCCAATCGGTTAATCTGCGCAGACAAATATCCTGCGCCATACCCATTATCTATATTCACAACTGCTATTCCATTCGCACAGGAATTGATCATCGTCAAAAGAGCGGATAATCCATGCATAGAAGCCCCATATCCAATTGAAGTCGGAACAGCTATCACAGGCTTATCCACCAGTCCCCCTATTACGCTTGCCAATGCACCTTCCATACCAGCTACCGCAACGACACAATTTGCTGACTGAATGCTGTCAATTTTAGAAAGCAGCCGATGCAATCCACTGACCCCAACATCATAAATACGTTCTACCGCTGTGCCAAAATACTCTGCTGTCTGTGCCGCTTCTTCTGCAACCGGGATGTCAGCTGTTCCAGCGGTACAGACAACTACTTTTCCACGATGTATTTTGCCCGTTTTTTCTATTTTAATAATTTTTGATATCGGATCATAAATCGTCTGTGGATATTTTTTCTGAATCATCTCATATTGTGCCTGAGAAGCCCTTGTTCCAAACACTTCCTGATTCTGTTCATATAATCTGCCAAAAATATGCAGCAGGTGCTCATCCGCTTTTCCGCTGCAAAAAATAACTTCTGCAAATCCAGACCGTATCTTTCTATGCGTATCCAGTTTCGCATATCCCATTTCTTCATATGGCTGCCTGCGGAAATATTGTTCGGCTTCTTCTATCGTACATTCACCAGACTGTACTTTTTCTAAAATCTCCCTCATCTCCATAAAACACACCTCCCACTCTCTTTCCGCTTATTCTTCCAGTAACTCAATAACTTTTGACAAATGATCGACACATCCATACAGCAGTTTTCTCGTATCTTCATCCGGTCCCGTCAAATCCGGTACAAAAACCGGCTTCATTCCCGCACGAAATGCAGACAAAATCCCATTCGGCGAATCCTCCAATGCCATACATTCAGCTGGAGAAACCTGTAAACGAGCAGCTGCTTCTATATAAATATCCGGCGCTGGCTTTCCATTTTCTACCATAGAAGCACATACAATCTGATCAAAATACCTCAAGCGATCCAGCGAACCAAGATAGCGTTGTGTACGTTCCGGATCTGTAGCCGTCGCAACAGCAGTCAGATACTGGTGTTCTTTTAAATAGTCCAGCAATTCCCCCAGTCCCGGCTTTTCATCCACACCATACTGTTCGATATGCTCATTCATCAATTTCAAACGCAGCATTCGTACCTTATAATAATCAAAATCATCCCCTATTTCAGCCTGCAGTTTAGGAATCGCATGTTTCGCCGCCAGACTGCGAATACCAAGTATATGTTCTCTTTTCATAGGATAGCCATAGTAATGTGCTGCCTCCAGCCAGTATTTGACTAATAATCTTTCCGTATCAATCATTAGGCCATCCATATCAAATATCACTGCTTTTATCATTCATTCCTCCATAGTTAAAAATATCTCAACAAGATATATTATTTCCCAATATTTTATATTAATAAAAAAAAGCGGAGACTTGGTAATGTCCCGCATGCTTCTAATTATTAAAACTGCTTTTAACTAATTATATATTATTTTTTAGGACATCCTGCTTTGAATCCCGACCATAAACGTTACCCTGGCAGTTAACTCGGCTCAGGCTCCCTCACGGCACACAAGAGCTCTTGCTTAGTGCTGCTCCATTCCTGACCTGACACGGTTCACAAGTTCCTGTTGCGTGAGACCCAAACGTCAACGCCACTTACCAGGGGCTGCTTTACAATCTAAAGACCCGAGGCAGGATATGACCCCAGCTATAGCGGATTGCTGGTACAGGGCACCGCTAGCGCCCCGGCTGTCCGAGTTTTATTATATCGTGTTTTGAAAGGATTGTCAAATTATTTTTAGTAATACTCAGTAATAACATGACATATTCCTTTACTTTATGCTATAATGTCTGCAATCTATAAACTATCAAATAAAGGAAGACATGCTATGCAGCCAGATGACA
>CAOKJJ010000111.1 GCA_948468465.1 uncultured Eubacterium sp.
TGTATCAAATTGTGGTACGCAAGCCAGATCGGATATCCGAGAAAAACAATCTCGTACTGCTCCATATTTTCCACGCTGCCAGAGATAGACGGGCGCGCATCCGGATCATTCATTTCCAGGGAAGAGCGGCTCTGGTCATTGCCATAATCCAGATCCCCGTCTGTATAAGGCTCCTGGGGCGTGATCTCATAAAGGTCGGCTCCCATAGCATCCGCCGCATATTCCGCCAGGGCTTTTGTCGTCCCTGTCGCGGAAAAATACGCCACCAAAATCTTTGCGTCGCCTTCAGGTTCCGCACCGCCCTCTCCATCCGCCTTTTCTTCTTCGGAAGACGGGACAGACGGATCCTCCTGCCCCGCATCCTGCTCCCTGTCCGTCTGGGAAACAGCCGGTTCTGCGGTGCTATCTGCACCATTAGCACCATCGTTTTGGCTTCCGCAGGCAGTCAAAGCGAAAAGCAGAGAGAAAATACAGAACATTGATAAAATCTTTTTCATTTGAAAACCTCCTCATCTCTCATGATCACCGGTATTGGCCGGCCGTCCATAAACACAGTCCCTCATGGCCTCACGACTATTTTGACAACCGGGTCCGTCTTTGAAGTAAGCCGCTCAAACGCCTGCTGAAGGTCATCCAGCTTCATCACATCCGTCACATATTTATCCGCATCGATCATCCCGCTGGCGATCAGGTCAATAGTCTCCTCAAATTCTTTTCTCGTGCAGGATACGCTTCCGATAAACTTGATCTCATGAAGAACAATCTTGTTGAGCGACATTTTGATCGTAGGGTCAATGGAATTGCCTACCGTCACGATCGTCCCACCCGGTTTTACAGCATCAATCGCCGCCGCAACAGACTCTTCCGTACCCACACATTCAAACACCACATCAAAACCGCCTACGGCTTCACTCATTTTAATTCCGGCATCCGGAACGCTGCTGTCAAAATAAGCGTCGAAGTCGCCAATCTTCTTCGCAAGTTCTAGTTTGCGGTCATTTCTTTTTGCCATCGCCAGATAGGAAGCCCCCGCCTTTTTTGCCAGACCGCCCGTAAGCTGGCCGATGATGCCGCTGCCCACAACAAGCACTTTATCATGGAGCTTCATGTTTGATTCCTTTACCGCATGATACGCAACCATAAGCGGGTCGATCAGGCCCGCGGCCGTATCGGAGACTGTATCCGGTAATTTATAGGCATTCCCCGACTTCCAGACAAATTTTTCCGCATAGCCCCCGTTCCTCACAAACCCAATGTAATTCTGGCCGTTTTACCTCCCGGCAGAGCTGCTCTTTTCCCGCAAGGCACATATCACACTTACCACAGTACATATTCGCCCAATATACAACCCTGTCCCCGATCTTGAAGCCGCTGTCCCCCGGATCCGTAACAACGCCGCAGAACTCATGCCCCATCACAAAATCTTCCGTCAGTTCCGGATTCCATCCCTTTCCGGTCTTCCACATATGTATATCGCTTCCGCATACGCCAATGGCCGATACATCGATCTCCATCTCCCCCGGCCCTACTTCCGGAACCGGAAGCTCCTTGATTTCAATCTGTTTCGGCCCCGCCAAAACAGCCGCTTTCATCATTTTCCTGCTCATTCTATCTGCCTCCAATCTATCTCCTGCTTTTTATTCCGTTCATACATTACTGCCCGAAATAATCCTTTATTTCGTCCATCCGTTCCATCTGCGCCACCTTGAACGGACACCTGCTATTGCAATGCCCACAACGGATGCAGTCAGACGCCTTTTTCTCCAGCGTCATATAATGCTCCGCCGCCATAGGATCGCCCTGCAGCGCCAGGTCATAATATTTATTGATCAGGCCGATATCAAGCCCCGCCGGGCATGGGTGGCAATGCTTACAATATACGCATTTCCCAATGGATTCATCCGGCGTCATGGAGCTGATGGCCGAATAATCCCGCTCCTCATCCGTCCTGTCAAAGTAGGCCAGGATCTCTTTTAACTCCATAACATTTCCAGGCCCGCCGAGAACCGTCACCACGCCAGGCTTATCCAGCGCATACTGGATACACTGCGCCGTTGTCAGAGCCTGATGGAACGGGGACTTTTTCGCATCAAGAAGCTGCCCTGCATTAAAAGGCTTCATGACCGAAATTCCGACGCCCTCCTTCTCACAGCGGCGGTAGAGCCTCTGCCTTTCCCCATCGCTCCCGATCGCATAATCCCCCTGCCCATAATCATACATAGGATTGATGGAAAACATCATCATATCAAGGATATTTTTATCCAGCACCCTATTCGCCAGCGCAGGCGTATGGGTGGAAAGGCCGATATGCTTTACAACCCCCTGTGCTTTCATATCCATGAGATATTCCAGCACACCGCCCTTTTCATAAGCGTTCAGGTCTGCCTCTTCATCCAGGCAATGGATAAACCCAAAATCTATATAATCCGTTTTCAGATTCTTAAGCTGCCAGTCAATCGACCTTTTCACCTTATTCAGGTCCGTTGTCCAGCCATAACCGCCTGTTGTATAATCCGCCCCGAAATGCACCTGCAGCATGGCTTCTTTTCTGCGTCCTTCCAGGGCTTTTCCATAGGCCGGGAAAACAGCCGCGTGGCCCGCCGCCAAGTCAAAATAATTGATCCCCGCATCCAACGCAGACCGTACCGTCTCAATAATGTCTTTTTCGGGGCGCTCCCCGATCACAGAAGATCCCATGCCAATGATACTGATCTGTTCCTCGCCATGAGGCAATTTACGGTATTCCATAGCATCCGCCGCCTTTCTTATGCCATCGCTTTATGAAGGACTTCCCTCAATCACAAACAAAAAGAAAAGGCATCTAACGGTATCCAATATCGTCAAATGCCTTTATTTCAGCGGTTTTGCGGTTATTCTGTCTTTGCCCTTTGTATCAATTAAGCGATTTTCATTTCATCTGAAAAAGGATGAATCCGTTCGAACCGGACATGACTGGCTGCAATCTTTTCAAAAATCTCCTTCACTGTCACCGCCTCTATATTCGTTTCTCTCATCCAGTTTTTCATAAGTGCCGAAACATCCTGCGAATCTGGAGGATAAGTACGTTTATTATACTATTTCACATCATTAAAGACAATAAATAATTTCATCTTCTCCCGCAGGACTCCCATCAAAAATAACAATCCAACTCCAATGATTAACAACATTCCATTCATTATTTGATTTATCAATAAATCCATGTTATCATATGAAAAATACACTAAAACGATCAAACACCTGTCACCTTTAAAGCAACCCTCTCACAATTTGGCTGCAATCTGCAGTAAACAGTCTCTCAGACACCGAATGAGAGGAAGGGAGAGGCCGCCCCATATCTAATAAAGGAGCATTATAGTATGAAAGAAATCTATTTTGACAATGCCAGCACCACCTTCCCGAAGCCGCGTGCTGTCGCAGACACGATCTACCGCTTTTTAACCGAAGAAGGCAGCAACATCAACCGCGGCGGCTACAAAAAATCTTACCGGACAGCGGAAATTGTATATGAAACAAGAGAACTGCTGTGCACACTGTTTGGCGGTATGGACTGTAAGAATGTTGTATTTACGAAAAATGCGACAGAAAGCCTGAATATCCTTCTCAAAGGGTTTTTACGTCCCGGCGACCATGTGCTTGTATCGTCGATGGAACATAATGCCGTGATGCGTCCCCTGGTACAGCTTGCACAGCACGGCGTTTCTTTTTCGCGGATTCCGTGCACCGGGGACGGGCAGCTTAAGTGTGACAGCATGGAACGGCTGCTGACGCCCAGGACGCGGGCTGTCGTTCTGACGCATGCAAGCAATGTATGCGGCACGCTGCTGCCCCTTGAGGAAGTCGGAGCGTTTTGTAAAAGAAATAAACTTCGTTTTTTTGTAGATTCTGCACAGACTGCAGGCGTATGGCCGATCCATATGGAAGAGATGCAGATTGACGCGCTCGCGTTTACCGGGCACAAAGGACTGTTAGGGCCGCAGGGCATTGGTGGTTTTCTGCTCCGGGAAGATCTGATCTGCCAGATCGAACCTCTGCTTTCCGGCGGTACCGGAAGTATGAGCCACACGGAAGATGTGCCTGCTTTTATGCCGGACAGATTCGAACCGGGCACGATGAACCTGCCTGGCATTGTTGGCCTTTATGCGGCTTTGCTTTGGATCAAAGATACCGGGATGGATCATATCCGGGCACATGAGCTGGCTCTGACAGAACGGTTTTTGACAGGCACGCAAAGCATTAAAAATCTGCGCGTTATTGGAAAACAAGATATGGAACACCGCACAGGTGTTGTATCTGTGCAGACGACAGCAAAAGATCTGTCACAGGCGGCCTTTGAACTGGATGAAATGTATGGCATTATGACGCGCAGCGGACTGCACTGCGCACCATTCGCACACAAGACACTTGGCACGTTTCCTGTCGGAACCATCCGCTTTTCTTTTGGATGGTGGAACACAGAGCAGGAAGTGGATACCGCATTGGAAGCGCTGGCCGCAATTACAACATAAGGTGACGATGATGGAATTTAAACAATTGAAATCTTTTGCCGCAGTCGTAGAATACAAAAGCTTTACAAAAGCGGCGGAAAAGCTTTTTTTATCCCAGCCTTCTGTCAGCACACATATACAGAAACTGGAAGAGGAACTGCACTCCAGGCTTATCATCCGCACAACCAAAAGCATTGAGATAACGCCGCGCGGCCTGGAACTGTATGACTGTGCATGTGAGATCATGAAACGCTGGGAAAACCTGTTAAAGCATTGGGATAATGAAACGAAAAATATCATCCGCCTAGGCGCTTCGACAATCCCCTCCACTTATATTTTGCCGGAGCTGCTTCCGGCTTATGGAACCGCGCATCCCGGCACCTACTTTTCCATACACCAAAGCAACAGCCAGGATATTATCCGTAAGCTGCTGCAAGGTGACTTTGATATTGGACTGATCGGCATGCATGCTGACAGCAGCGCCCTGCACTGTATCCCCTTTTATGAAGACCGCATGGTAATGATCACGCCGGTAAATGATTATTTCCTCTCTTTCAAACAGCAGCCTTTTCCGCTGGAAATGCTTTTGCGTTCTCCTGTTATTTTGCGTGAAAAGCAAAGCGGCAGCAAAAAAAGCGCCGAACGCTTTTTGGAAAGCATGCACATCCGTGAGGAAGACCTGCAGGTAGCAGCCCGCATCAACGACCAGGAAGCCATTAAAAACCTGGTAGCCCAGGGGCTTGGCATATCCATCCTGTCGGAACGGGCAGCCAGAAATTTTGTAGATGAAAAACGTGTGCTGCTGTTTGAACTTCCAAAAAACTCCTCCAGACGCAGCCTGTATGTCATCTATCCAAAAAACTATATTCCAAGTCCCTACCTGCAGGATTTTATCTCTTATGTTTTACGATTTTATGAAGAAACTGTATGCAAATAACGGAACCCCTTTGCTTGTCTTTTTCTCCGACAGCACTGTTCGAAAATCAGTTACCTAGCCCGCTATGCGCCTGATTTTTGAACAGCACTCCCAAAGAATCAAGCTAATTTCATCCTTCGAAACTCATAATAAATCCCATCTTCCCAGACATTCCCGCAGATCATATCCGCAGCCTTTTTTAATTCTTCACACGCGTTTCCCATCGCTATGCTGGTGCCTGCGGTCTGCATCATCTCATAGTCGTTCATGCTGTCTCCAAACGCGATCGTATCCTTAAGATCAGCGCCAAAATAACCGCATACCATCTCCATCCCTCTGCCTTTGTCAATCCCTTTTGGAATAATCTCTCCGTTAAAGCAGGTGCTGCTGTCTGCATAAGGATGAACCGCGTATACAAACCGGTCGCCCAGACAGGCTTTCGTCTGTTCTATGGATTCCAAATCCCTGCTCGTAAAGCATATTTTATACGCTCCGTTTTTCGGGTAACGATCATAAGGCTGTATCGCAATCCCCGCTTCAATCTCCTTCTGCATCCGAATCAGCTCTGAGTTGGAAGCATCCGCCTGCGCGGTCTGCAGCAGCTCTTCCATCTGAGGGTCTGTATAAATGCCGTCCGGCGTTTCAATCCGGCAATACATGCCCTGTGCATGAAAAACATCCAGGCATTCCTGTATGATTGTCTCCGGAAGAATACTGTCAAACAGCACTCTTCCTTCAACCTCCACATGACTGCCGGCGCTTGCGATCATGCCGTCAAATCCAATGGCCAAAATATCCTGTCCGATAATCGGCATATTCCTGCCTGTGCATAAAAACACCTTATGTCCATTCGACCGTGCATCACGTATCGCCTGTTTGACACAGACAGATGGCGCTTTCATATCATACACCAACGTCCCGTCAATATCCAAAAAAATCAATTTTTTATTCATATCCTGTTCCTCGGCTTCCTTATCATTACTTCTGGCTGCCTGTTCATCTATTTTTTATGCACAACTGCCGCCACAATATCCGTATCCGCTTTCCCAGGTGCAGACACTTCCAGCCTGCGGTCATCCGAAAGATCCGTAAAAATCATCGGAATCGCCGTATCATACCCTGCCTTTTCAATCTGCGCCTGGTCAAACGAAATCAAAAGCTGTCCTTTCTTTACCGTATCGCCGTCCTGTACGTGCGCTTCAAAAAATTTTCCTTTCAGATTCACCGTATCGACACCGATATGTATTAATATTTCCGTACCGCAGCTGCTGGCAAAGCAGACCGCATGTTTTGTATCAAATACGCTTAAAATCGTGCCATCCGCCGGTGCATACACATTTCCGGACTCTGGAATGACTGCGATGCCGTCTCCTAATACCTTGCTCGCAAATGTTTCATCCTTAACCTCTTCCATCGGAATCAGCCGTCCCTTCGCATGTGCAAAAAACTGTTCCTGCTACGGAACCGGCACCGCTTCTTTTTCTGGCTCTGGCACAGATGCCGTTTCTGATGCGGATGTTGCTTCCAAAGACCCTGTACTCTCACCAGATGATGAACCTCCTGCTGGTGCGTCGTCCACTGCCTGGTCCATAAATTTCCCTAAGATCAGCGTCATCAAAAATCCGCCTGCAATCGCAACGCCATGTGCAATGACATAGTTCACATATCCGTTTCCGGCAGGGTCCGCCAATGCAATTCCCGGTACAACCGTCGTTCCAAACCCAAGCGCCGCCAGGTTCGTCAGATAGACAACCACACCGCCAAATGCCCCGCCGATACAGCCTCCGATAATCGGAAACCGATATCTTAAGTTAATGCCAAACAAAGCCGGTTCTGTAATGCCAAACAATACAGAGATAAAACTTGGAATACAAAGTTCTCTGACCTTTACGTTTTTTCTGTGCCTTACCAAATAAGCCAAAACCGCGCCGCCCTGCGCAATAATCGCAACCGACATCAAAGGATTGATAAAGTTTCTGCCTGTATCCGCTAAAAGCTGTGCTTCAATCGCCCCAAAAATATGATGCAGTCCGGTAATGACAACAAGCTGCTGCAAACCGGAAAATACCGCATACCCAAACACCCCAAGATTTTGCGTCATCCATACAAGTGCATTCGTAATCCCTGAGGAAAGTCCACGGCCTGCAGGCCCGATGATTGTAAATAAAAGCAGCGCTCCAACCAGTGTCGTAAGCAGCGGCGATACGAGCAGCCGAATCACTTCCGGTACTTTTTTCTCAAAGAAAATATCCAGCTTTGCGGTTACAAATCCCATCAAAAGCGCTACGATAATGCCTCCCTGAAAACCGACCAGCTCCACGCCCAGCCCGAAAATATGCAACGTCGTAACCTCTACCGTTCCCTGCGCCGCGGCGTATGCGTCCGCCAGGCTGTTGCTCAGCATAATGCAGCCGATGACAATGCCGAGAATCGGCCTGCCGCCAAACCTTTTGCACGCGCTGTACGCAACTGCCAGAGGCAAAAATCCAAAGATCGCGCCAGACGAAATATTGATCAGACGGTTGATGCCGTAAAGCGTGTCATTTTCTTTTACGATGTCAAAGTTGCCAAGCACGCCGGAAAGTCCCGTTAACAGCGCTGCCGCAAGAATGCCCGGCATAATGTCTACAAAGACATCCGACAATGCTTTAATAATTCTCTGCAGCGGGTTCATTTTTTTATTCGCGACTGTTTTCAAATCACTCAGGCTCATGTTTTTCATATTGTTGTGTTCTGCAAACACCTCATACACATCATTGACAAGACCGGCCCCAAATATAATCTGCACCTGATCGCCTGCCACAAACACTCCTTTTGCAAGATCCACGTCTTCGATTGCTTTTAAATCTGCTATGTCATTGTCTTTTAACACAATCCGAAGCCTTGTCGCACAATGCGCCACTCCCTGAATATTTTCTTTTCCGCCTACGAGCCTTGTAAGCTCTATGGATATTTTTTCATATCTTGCCCTTTTGTTTGCGTCCATTTCATATTCCTCCATTTTAATAATATAAGACAATTTTGAGGCATCTATAAAAACATTTTATAAAAATATGATATAATATATAATATAAAAGCATTTTATAAAGACATTTTATAGACTTTTGTTATGAAAACGCTGTGGCCACAGTCATGCTCATTGCCTCTTGTATCTACTATTATAACGTGGTAAAATAAAATGTATATGGACATATGTTACTTTCATATTGAACTTTATGACCTTTAATACACTTACGAAAGGAAGATACGATGCTTAACTATCACTTCTCCAACGACTTTTACCGGAATATCGATGCCATGATCTACACCTGCGGCTACGAAAACTGTGTTCCCGGCCACAGTTACGGCCCGATTCTGCGTAACGGCTATCTCATTCACTACGTATTAAGCGGTTCAGGTATTTATAAGGCCAGAGGAAATATTTTCCGTCTGAAAGAAGGGGACGCGTTTTTAATCTGCCCCGGAGAACTGATTTACTATGAAGCGGATTTGCACACGCCGTGGACATACACCTGGATCGGCATGCAGGGCATTAAAATCAAAGGCTATCTGGAACGCACCTCTTTGCCTGACCAGCTCACTGTCCATTTCGGCCACGATGCACAGCTGCGCCGCTGTCATGAGAAAATGGCGGAGGCGGACAGGCTTGCAGACAATCGTGACCTGATGATGAATAGTATTTTATACGAATATTTATATCTGATCGCTGAAAAATTTCCGAATGAGCAATACACACCTGCCAATATCAACACTAATCACGTAGAAGAAGCGCTGCGTTATATCGAAGACCATTACTGCGATCCGGTGACCATTCAGGATCTTGCAGACCATTTAGGCCTGAACCGCTCCTATCTGCACCGGATCTTTAAGTCCGTTACCGGCAGCTCCATACAAAGCTATCTGCTCGATTATCGGATGCGGCAGGCATGTATTCTGCTGAAAACAACCTCGCTGTCTGTCCGCGTCGTTGCACATTCTGTCAGCTATATAGATCCTTTGTATTTTTCAAGAATCTTTCATAAGAAAATGGGCGTCAGTCCGAGTGAGTACCGCGCTATCCATTCACACCAATAATCTCGTCAACCGGAAGCGACAGTACAATTCCATTTGCCTCGCTCTGCATCCCGCACGCTTTATTAATCGCCTGCATAATCGCTTTTTTATCTTCTTTTTTTGCCAGAATCAGCACGACCTCCCGCTCCTGCTGGATGCTGATGTTCCAAAACTTCATAGCCTCTTCACTGCCGATGCGCCGGCTGTGGAATACTGTACCGCCGGACGCACCCATCGGCCTTGCCGCATTCATCACCTCTTCACTGAATCCCTGATTGACAATTGCCATAATCGCACTATATTCATTTTCCATCTCTTCCCATTCATTCCTTCCTGCTCTTTCCTCTTCCTGTGCTCCTGCACGTTCCATCAGCCTTAACATATGCCCGCTGCAGCTGGACATTGTTACCGTAAACGCAATCCCCGTATTCGGCATGCCAAGGTGAAGCGTGTGACGCAGCTTTTTCAACATTTTATCCGCAAGCGCTTTTGGCAGCATGCTTAGTATCAGATCTTTTTCCACACCGCCCAGGCCAAGCATATCCATAATCTCACTGGAAGCCGTCCCCTGCGCATGCATCACATACTGTACCGGCACCATGCCTTCCTTATATAATGCCACGGCCTTATGCGCCAGCTTCGGCGCCGCGATCAAAAATAACATCTGAAAAGCCTGTTTCTGACGATTGGCTGTCATTGTACATCCTCCTCTTCGAAATCATCTTCCTCAAAATCATAAATATCATCATCTTCAAAGTCATAAACGCTGCCGTCAGCAAACGCTGGCTGCTGCTCCGATGCACCTGTGCCTGTCTGTTTCAGCTTCAGCTGATACTGAATCCCCATAATCTGCACCGCAATTAACGGTGTCAGCGCTACTAACGCCACGACGCCGAATGCATCTGTCATAATATTTCCGCCAACCGCTTCACACGCGCCTATGCTAAGCGGAATCAAAAACGTCGTCGTCATAGGGCCGCTCGCAACCCCGCCGGAGTCAAACGCGATACCGACAAACATTTTCGGCACAAAGCGTGACAGCACGAGCGCAATGATATAGCCAGGTATCGCAATCCAATAAATCGGCAGTCCTGTCAGCACACGAAACATGGCCAGGCCCACGCTGACGGACACACCGACGGAAAGGCAGCGGTTCATCTCTTTTGCCGATACTGCTCCGTTTGTCACGCCTTCCACCTGATGATTCAGCACCTGAATCGCCGGCTCCGCCTTTACAATATAGTAGCCAATCAGCATTCCAATCGGCACAAGCAAAAAACGCCATCCTGCAGCCCCGATTTCCTTGCCCAAAAATGAACCGACTGGCGCAAACCCCACATTCACCCCGCACAAGAAGAGTACAAGCCCTATGTACGTATACGCAAATCCTATCAAGATACGCTTGACCTGCCTGCGCTGATAGCGGCGGCTGAACAGCTGAAATACAGCAAACACCGCGGCTACCGGAATGAGAGATACAAACACTTCTTTGATATAAGGAGGCATACTCGTTAAAAATTCCCACAAAAGATCTCTGGTCGTAACTACATCCGCTACAGCCGAAGCCGTATAAGCCGCCTGTGTCGGATGAAAAAAGCATCCCAGAATCATGACTGCCAATACCGGCCCGATACTGGAAAGCGCAACCAGTCCAAAACTATCGCTGGAAGCATTTTTATCACCCCTGACGGATGCAAGGCCGACACCCATCGCCATAATAAACGGCACTGTCATCGGTCCTGTCGTCACACCGCCGGAGTCGAACGCAACCGCCATAAAATCTTTCGGCACAAAATACGACATCACAATCAGCGCCGCATAAAGTACAATCAGTATCGTGGAAAGATTAATCTGGAATAAAATCCGGACAATCGCGATCGCCAGAAATATCCCGACGCCAACCGCTACCGTTAAAATAAGCGTCATATTTGGTATGGAAGGAACCTGCTGCGCCAATACCTGCAGATCAGGCTCCGATATCGTAATAATCATCCCCATCCCAAAGCCAATCGCGATAATAAGCGCCATCACCCTTGTTTTTGAAATCTGCACACCGATGCCTTCCCCCAGCGGCGTCATGGACATCTCCGCGCCAAGCTGGAAAAAGCCCATTCCTATGACAAGCATAATTGCGCCTGTCAAAAACATAAACATGGTCGCAAGCTCCAGCGGCACGAGCAATATACTGATAAACAAAACAATGCCGGTAATTGGCAGCACCGCCGAAAGCGATTCCATGATTTTTTCCTTTAATTTTTGATTCAATCTGCATCCCTTTCTTTTTTGCTTAATTTCAAGCATCCTATATGCTTGAAAATAAAAGCTTTTTTCAAGCATCATAAATTTGCAAAAATTTCCGTCTGCTCGCGCAGCTGTTCTACAATCTCCTTATTAATATCCATTCTGCTTGTAATATCCGCCATATTTCCCACAAGGCTTCTCGTACTTCCCGCGACGCCGCTGATATCTCCGGCTCCTTCGTCAATCGCATTCGTGATGCTCGCAATCGCGGTTACAATCTCTGACATAGAACTGCGCAAATGCCTTGCTTTATGATGAAACTGCTCCATCTCCTGTTCCACATAAGAAGCGTCTTCTTTGTACTGTTGCCCTGCACGGACAAACAGCTGAAATTCAGCCAGAATCGTATCATTCATATAATCAATCAGTTCCTGCGCATTTTTGGAAAGGTTATATACCGCCTTTGTAACGACCTGGTTCACTTCCTGAATCCTGTTCGCGGTTTTCGCACACGAATCTGCAAGGTCACGAATCTCCGCCGCGACGACCGCAAATCCCCTGCCCGCTTCTCCTGCACGGGAAGCCTCTACCGAAGCATTTAACGCAATCAGGTTCGTAGAAGTAGATATCGAAAGAATCTCTTTTGTAAGCGCATTCACCTGGTCCACGCTTTTGCTGTTTTCGATCGCTTCATTTAATTCCAGCAAAATATCAGATGCCTTTGCGTCAATAACTTCTGTATTCGTCTGCGCTGTCTGCTCCATCTTGCTCGCCCGGATTTTCATCGCAGAAGCATAGTCCGTAATCGCGGCGCATTCTTTTACCATGTCGTTGACATCTTCATTTACCTCCGACGTATTCGCACGGATCGCAGAAGCATTTTTCGCCACTTTTTGAATCGCCGCAGACAACGCTTCCATAAGGGAATGCAAATCTTTCGTACTCCTGCTGGAAGTTTTTGTCCTGCCAAGCACTTCTCCTACTACGGAGTCAATCCGCTCGGAGCTTCCCTGCAGTGTCTGCATCATATTTTTAATCGGTTTCACAACATATTTTAAGATAATGCTGATCGCCGCCGCAACGAGCGCCAATCCTGCCGCAATCGTAATGACACCGATCACGACAGATGACAGATAAACGTCTGTAAGCTTCTGTCTGGCTGCATCCGTCCGTTGTTCAATCCCGCTGACCAGTTTTTCGATATTTTCTTCCGCCTGCGCTCCATATACGGCTACTTCATCGTTCGCACAAGCATAAGCTTCTTCTGTCTTGCTGGAAGCGCTCGCACATACAAGCCTTACAAGTGAATGTTTAAATTCAATATAATTTTCCTTTAATTCCGCATACACAGAGGCTTCTTCTTCCATCACGTATTTTTCATACGATGCCAGCGCATCATCTAAGGCTTTTTGCTCTTCTTTTATCTGCGTTACAACGGTAATCATCGTACTGTAATCGGACGCCACAATATGCGACAGGGCCATTTTATGTATATTCAGCAAAGAACAGCGGATCTCGGCCAGCTCAGCCGCTCCTGCCATCTGATCATCTACAATCTGCGACGCATTGGCATTTACATGATTAATATTAAATATTGATAATACATTTGACAAAAACGCCACAATACCAAGTAATAAAACCGGCAATATCAGACGTTTTTGAATTGTCAGCCTGCTGTTCATCTTTTTAACCTCTTTTTCTTTTATCTTTTTTTAATTTTTTCGACCATTTCGTCCAGCTGTTTTTGCAGCTCTACTCCGGATGCATTGCCGCCTGCCATATTCGCCGCAAATGTCTCCACCGGTTCCCAGAAATTGCCGCCGATTCTTTGCAGATGAGAAAACTCAGACTGTGCAAGAAGCGCGGTAATCGCAGGAGACTGCTGTACCTGCGAAGACGCGGCTGCCTGCTTATTTGACGGACCCTGCCCACGCAGTTCAAACCGAAGCGTCTGATTCTGTTCGCTGACAATCCATTCCGCCAGCTTTGCCGCCCATTGCGGATGTTTGGAATACGCATTCACCCCAATCAGCTTGCACCCGGAAAACGATGCCATCTGAACCTGCTGTCCCGCACAGGTAAATGCAGGCAGCTTCGCAGCTCCCATATCATCTCCCCAGGCTTGCTGTATCGCAACCGCATTCCAGATACCGCTGACGCCTGCAATCACAGTTCCATCCAATACACCCTGCAAAAATTCCGCGTCCGGACGGTTCGAAAATCCAGGGCTCTCCGCAATACCGAGCATGGCCTCAGCCACATCCACACCGGTCAACTCTCCTTCTTTTAAATTCCAGTTACAATAATTGGTAATGCCGTCTTCATTCAGCCCCGCTTCCATTCCGGTATTCCCAAAAAACGCATATACATACCAGGCCGAACTCCAGTCCATTGCCACACACTTTCCATTATCCGCCGCAATTTCCAGCATCTTGTTAAAAGACAAAATATCTTCCTCAGAAAAAAACTCTTTATTATAATACAAAAAATATCCATTATCCGCAGTCAGAGGATACGCATACATCGTGTTCCCGACAGACGCTGCCTCTACCGCCTTAGGCAAATGCTGCGTGCGTATAACATCCGCGTCCTGAATCGGTTCCAGCGCCCCTGCGGCGGCCAGCGCCTGCAGCTGGTCATCCGCGAACGCGAACACATCCGCACCTTCTTCCAGGTCACCCAGCAGCGCATCCTTACATCCGGATTCTCCCTGCGCCCGATATTGAATCTGAAATTCAGCCTGATCCTCATACTCTTGTTCAAAACGTTTCAGCACCTGTCCCATCAGCTCTGCATCTTCCTCTGCGCCCCAAACCGTCAGGCTGACATATTCCCGCCGCGCATCCGCACCTGTAGCCTGTTCCTTTTGCATCTGCCTGTGTTCCTGATTTTCATTTTGATCTTGATTTTGATCTTGATTTTGATCTTGATTTCGGCCTTTTCCGCACCCCGCCAGCAGAATAACCCCCGCTGCCAAAGCTGCATATGCCCGATATTTGCTCTTAAAGCCATGCATTTTATGTTTTCTGTCTGTTTTTTTTCGAAATATCATTGTAATCCCTCCCAGGCATGCCCGTTTAAAATATATCACATGCCTTCCCGAAACGGCGTACAAAGGCAACAGCCTTTCGTGTATAGTAGTATAACATAGATGCCTTTTTTCATCTATACTTTCTGTGCATTTTCTTTGCTGCCCTTAGAAATTTTTATTTTTTTCATAATAAAGTAGGAAATTCACTGAAAATATGATAGAATAAAAAATGTCATTATAAACCAGACATCACCGGAGTCCCTATGAAATTACATTTTCTGTCGGACTCTGGAGAATTAGGAGGATTCTATGTCAGATTTTAATTTTAATAGGAATGAAGAATGCTTAAACGTATCCGTCCGCTCTGATGGAGTTGACGACAGCGGCAGCTACAAATTCGTATGCAAACTGGAACATTTCGGCCATCAGTCTTATGGCCAGTCCTTTGGCATTTATTTTTCCCAGGATATTACGCTTGTGGAAGTTCCCGGAGACGTGGAGGCAACAGCCGAAGGCAACCACCTGCACATCCGCCGCAACAATCAGATGAACGACAACGGGCTTGTTGAAATATGGATCAAAGTATCCGCTTCGGAGTCACCGGAGGTTACGGGTATTACGGATATTGCCTGCCAGCCGGAAGAAGACGGCGAAGAAGTGCTTGCCATCGGCGCTGTACAGCAGGCCATTTATGCAAGAAGAAGCACCCGAAGCTACAAGCCGGACATGCTTCCAAAAGAAACGCTCGACCGGATTTTAACAGCCGGAACATACGCGGCAACCGGCATGAACCAGCAGTCTCCTGTCATTTTAGCAGTTACAAACAAAGATATGCGTGACAAGCTCTCCGCCATGAACGCAAAAATACTTGGAAAAGACGACGACCCGTTTTATGGCGCACCTGTCGTACTTGTCGTACTGGCGGACAAAACTATGCCAACTTATATTTACGACGGCAGCCTTGTCATCGGAAATATGATGCTTGCCGCTGAAGAACTTGGCGTTGCAAGCTGCTGGGTACATCGCGCGAAAGAAGAATTTGAATCAGCCGAAGGCAAGGAAATTTTGACCTCGCTTGGCATTGAAGGAAATTATGAAGGCATCGGCCATCTCATTCTGGGATATGCGGAAGGCGAACAGGCACCTGCCGCGCCGCGCAAAGACGATTACATATATTATGTAGAATAACAGAAACAGAGCAATCCGCTCTCAAAAATAGCAAAAAATCTCCTCTTTATAAGCAGTCTTTATAAAGCAGGCAAACGCGAAAATAAAAAATACCGCTGACAGGTATATCTGTCAAGCGGCATTTTTTATCATTTATTCAACTTATTACATCCCTAACCTGAATGAACCAGACATGCAACATTTATGACATTGTGTTGCATTCTGTGGCTATTCGGACGCTGGATGAGGGGCGGGGCCTGAATTTCGGCTCCTACTCCAGAATGTTAA
>CAOKJJ010000112.1 GCA_948468465.1 uncultured Eubacterium sp.
TAACTTCTTTTTTCATTTTACACTTTACAACGTATATAAAAAAATGACGCACAAAGCACTTTTATATTATTTTTAAAGTTGTAAAGTCATATTATTTTGTAGAAAAGGAAAAAATTTGAGTTACTTGCAGAAAAAAGGTATTCCGGCTTAAGGAGCGGAATTTCCCTAAAGTAAATGACATTAAAAGCCCCGACCGGACGGGGCCATTACGTCCATGCAGAATGCCCAGAGATTCTTAGAAATATCAAAAGTGTTTCTTTTTTTGTTCATCCAGGTTAAGGCTGCTTATCCCCGAATCAGTTCATAAACCTGCTGTGGAGTATCTGCTATCACAGCAGCGCCGCATTTGCGCAGAAATTCTGCGTCACGGAATCCCCACGAAACGGAAATACAATCAAGTCCCGCATTAGCGGCTGTCTCTATATCGACATCGGAATCGCCGATATAGACAGTCTCTTTTTTGCTGGCGTTCAATTCTGACAGGGCGTTTTCTACCATATCCGGCGCAGGCTTTCTGCGGATCCCTTCTTTTTCGCCTATGGCAGCCTGGACATAATCGCTGAAATAGGTTTGATTCAGTTCTTTTACTGCGCTGTCCAGCTTGTTTGATACGATAGCGATTTTGCAGCCGGAATCCTTTAAATGACGCAGTAATTCCAATACGCCCTCGTAAGCGTGTGTTTTATCTTCGCAGTGGGCTGTGTAGTAGGAGCGAAATGCAGATAAAATTTCTTCAAAATTTGAAACTGCTGCGCCCTCCGGCAGTGCGCGCTGCATCAGGTTGCGTACACCGTTCCCGACAAAACGGCGTATTTCATCAAGCGTGCGGGCCGGGTAACCATATTGTGCCAATGCATAATTTGCAGCGTCCATGAGGTCTTCCAGTGTATTTAATAAAGTTCCGTCCAGATCAAAGATGATAGCTGAATATTTCATTTGTATGTTCCTGCTTTCTTTTATTTTAAGTAAATCTTAACTACACAATGGCGTGATGCAGCAGATAATCCACCCAAAGTGAATAATAATCCGGCATGACATGCAGCCCGTCTGTCGTATAGCATGGCTGTAAATTACCATTGTCATCAGCATAGATGCTGCCGATATCCAAATAAAAAATTGTATTTTTATCAGCCAATGCACGGGATGCTTCGTTGCGCAGTGACAGATTTTTATTGTTCAAAGCGCCGTTTAAATCCTGCGTGCCATAGCTCATAGGAATATTTCCTTGGATATAGATGACTGCGTTTGGCTGTGTGTTTCGGACGGTATCCAGAATTTCTTTATATTGTTGTGTAAACCATTCTGTATCGCCGCTTGAAATATCGTTGATGCCAATCATAATGTATACTTTGCTGAAGGTGTGCAGACACAGTGCTTCACTGACCGAAATCATAGTGCCGCTTTCATTGACAATGCGCTCGGACAGAATATCTCCGATTCCAATGCCTGTTTTGGCATAATAGGAGGCATTGGACAACAAATGGCTTTGCAGCATTCCAACAGTCCGGGAATCACCGATAAACAGCGCATCTGAAAAATATTCTTCTGTAACGGTGCAGAATTGTTTCGCTTTTTTGTCGGACTTCTGCTTTTTTTTTCGATCAGAAGTATTCTTGGATGCTGCATCTTCTTGTTTTTGAGCATCTTCTTGTTCTTGAGAAGCTTCTTGTTTTTTAGCATCTTTTTGTTCCGGAGAATCTTCTATAGCGTCTGTTTCCTGGCTGGACTGGTCAGGATTGTGTAAAGCTGTTTCTTCCTGGCCTGAGGGTATTGCATCTGCTGTTTCAGAAGGGGATGCGGCCTGCGGCTGTAAAAGCATATGCCGTTCGCTCATACGAATCGAAAGATTTTCATCCTTTGTGTCTATATCTAAAGAAGGTTCTTCGGTAAGTGCAGCCTGCTCCGCAGAATAAATGTTTGAGGCAAACAAAATAAATGATGTTATTACAGCGGTTCCCAGTAAGCCGAACACAATTCTTTTTACGATGTTTGCTTGTTTCACCCTTTCTATTTCACCCTTTCTTATTTGTGCGTACCAGATGGCCGTCACAGTTTTGCCGGACAATGATGGTTGATTAGATCATACCATAAAAGAGCTGGCAGATAAAGACTTGTGGACAATTAGGAAAATATTTACACACTTATTGACAAATTGTCCTATATTTCTGCTTTCATAAAATCCATTATAGATATTTTTCGGCAGGAATAAGCAGATACGTTAGCTTCAATTGCATAGTTCTTTCAATTTTGTGAATATTGTTACAAAAAAATATAATTTTAATTTCGATTTTTCTACAAATTGAAAGCCAGTCAGACAATGGATATCTGACTGGCCAGAGCATCAATGTGCAGGTACAGGTTCGGACACTACATTTTCGTATCGGTAAATACTTAACAGCATGCCAAGCAATATACATGTCTGCAGCATACCACTGCCGCCAAATGAGACAAGAGGTAAGTACAGGCTGCTTGTAGGCAGCAAAGATAAATTAACCAGAATATATTCCGCAGACTGGAGGATGAAGGAGAGGCTGCATCCAAGCCCCATGAGCATACCCAGCTGGTTTTTCTGTCGGATGGAAACGGACAGCAGCTTTGCGCTCAGCAGTATCATAAGCGTAATCAACGCTGCGGCAGCTAAAATGCCAAATGTTGCGATGAGATACGTCAATAAGTAATCTGTTTCAGCATGCAGTAACAGATCGGTTATGGATGGGTTTGTGTTTTTGCCGATCAGCTGGCTTGTGCTTATAGTGTCACGTATGATATTTTCTACATAACCTGCAGTAGCACGGAAAGCTTTTGGGTTCAGCCATGCCTGCAGCCGGTGATACTGATAGAGCGGCTGATTTTTTATGATCAGCATAAAAAGCGCCAAAAATACAGGTAAAATCAGCCAGATTCCTTTTTTGCCCTGCAATGCGCCTGCACGCGGCAGATGAATGACGTGAAGCGGGAACCAGCCTTTGGCGGCGGCTGTACAAAACATGACCGCTACAATTACAAATATATTGATGCAGGCTGACAAATGCGCAAGGCGGAATGCAAAAAAAATCGGAAGAAGTGTGTATAACATGACTTTCCACAGATTTTGCATAGTACAGCCCCTGTATGAATGCAGCACAGCGCCATACAGCGGCAGATACAGGTAAAAAAAGATATGGATGCTGATCCAGTATCCGAAAATCCTGACAAGTGAATTATCGTACAGGAAAGGCAGCTGTATCAAAGACAAAAGGTCACTGCTGATCAGAAACAGGAACAGCAGGATGGCAAAACACAGGTATCTGCTGTATTTTGCAATGCGTGTATAGTCAATGAGATAAATGCCGCATAAAAGGAAAAAGCCAAGTATGCTGTAAATACATTGTTTCTGTACGTAATAAGCGCCCATGTCAGAGGATTTATTTGCCGCATAAACAGCATATTGAAGAATCACACCCGCAGCGCATAAGAAAGCAATAACGGCAAGCATACCCCACGCAGGCTTTGGCCTGTGAATCTGGTCTAAGGCCATGCCTGTTTCCACAGGGTCGCCCATATCTGTGACAGCCTGTTTTTCGGCTTCTTCTTCAGTCATGCCGTCGGCTATGTAGCGTTCTTTCTGATCTTTAATATGATTGGATATTTCCTGACGCACAGGTTCTCTTGCACGTTTTTCACGGATTTGAGAAAGCAGCGTTTCCATATATCGTTTCTCCATAATGATATTCTCCTTTCAACTACACGCTAGAACGACAGTGAAAGCACATCTGTAACTGCTTTTGAATAAATCTCCCACTCCTGCTTTTTTTTATCCAAATAGCGTTTTCCGTCTTTTGTAATCTGGTAATATTTGCGTACTTTGCCGTTATATTCATTTTCATAAGAGGTTACCAGATCTTTGATTTCCAGTGAATGAAGCAGGGGGTACAGTGTACCTGCTTTTAACGCAAATACATCATTGGAACGCTGCCGAAGCAGGTCGATCATTTCATATCCATACAGATCCTTTTCTTCTAACAGACGCAGAATCAGCATGGCGGTACTGCCGGATACAATAGTTTTGTTCATGGGTAGTGAACT
The DNA here is from genome assembly GCA_948468465.1 of uncultured Eubacterium sp. The sequence goes on from CAOKJJ010000112.1 coordinate 4,066, forward strand.
CCTTTCTTTATTGTGATAGATAGATTATAAATATATAGGTGTATTATATATTGAATTGCTATCTATGTCAATAAAAAATTATGATTTTAATGCAACAAATTTTAAGCAACAGTTTGTCTAAAATGCTGCAAATGAAAACAGAATGGAAAAAAGCCATCCTGTTTTCATTGATTTAAGAGCATTATGCAGTTTTAAATATTTCGATACTCTGTTTCATCTCAGAAGATAATTCTCCAAGCTGCTTTGCGTTCATCGTAATAATTTGGAGTTCGTTATATACGCTTATGACGGATGCGGTCATTTCCTCTACGGTGGCAGCGTTTTCCTGTGCGGCTGCCGCGGAATTCTGTACGGCGGCGACCATATGCGTGCGGATTTCCTCCATTTCATCTGTCTTTTGAATCGCGGCGTCCATATGCTCCGCGGATATCTGGATATTTTCTTTTACGCTTTCAAAAGCTTCTCCGGTATTATGTATATTTTGTTCCTGATTTTGAATGACTGAATGAACTTCAGCCATACATTCCATTGCCTGTGCAGAATTATGGATTAAACTGTCTACCATCGTGCGGATATCATCGACGGCGGTATTTGCCTGTACAGATAATTTCTGGATTTCGGCGGCTACAACGCCAAAGCCTTTTCCAAGTTCACCGGCTCTTGCGGATTCAATGGAAGCGTTTAAGGACAACAGGCTTGTTTGTGAGGCGATAGCCGAGATCAGCTCTGTCGCGCGGCTGATCTGGTCGACAGAATCTTTTGTCAGGCTTGTTTGGTGTTCCAGATAATCAATGGAGCTGCGGACGGTTTCCATATCTTTGGTCAGTTCGGCCAGTTCAGCAGCGGTGTGGTCGGATACACTCTGAATATGATTGGATATTTGATGTATCTGGCGGATCTGCGAGTTGCTGGCGTCTATCATATCGCCCATGGCGGAAACACCGCTGCTGGCGGTGCCTGCATTGTCTGCCTGGCTTGTACAGCTGACAGACATATCCTGCGCGGCACTGTCAAGTCCATGCATTACCTGCAGAATCTGTTCGGAACGGTTTTTTAATACGGCGGATTCTTTGTCTAACTGCAGGCTTTTTAACTGCAGCATTTCTATAATTTCTAAAAAATGGCTGCGCAAAGCCATAATTTCCTTTCCAAACATTCCAATCTCATCGGAACGTTGTATAATACAGGCATCTGGTTCGACTGTCAGGTCACCTTCGGATATTTTCTGCAAAACATTGATACAGGACATCAGGGCTTTTATTATACTATTGACCAGTTTTATGAGTAAAAGGCCGGTAAGCAAAAGCACGATAAGAACAATGGCAAGCATCTGGAGACGAATTTCATTGATCAAAGCGGATACTTTTGCGCGTGGTGTTCCAAGAAAAATCATGCCGACGGTATCTGTAGTGTTTTCCTGATAAATAGGGATATAACAGACGATATATTGCGTTCCAAGAATATCTACGTTTCGGTCCAGATAATATTCTCCGTTTTTAAGTACGGTCTGGATGACAGCATCTGATGCTTTGGAATTGTTTTGCCGTTCGCCGGAGTCATTTTTAATGGAAGTCAGAATGCGGGTATCATTCCAGAATATCGTAACGTCCATGCCAGTACTGTCTTTGATATGATCTACGATGTCGGTTGACTGTGAAATATTAAGATTGTCCCCTTTCCACAGTTCGCCGTTTTCGTCTACCTGGTATGCGCCTGCATTGCCAATTTCAAAAATATCCCGGACAGCCAGCGCGGCTGCTTCCATGCCTGCATATGCCTGATCATAAATGCCATTGGCAATGCGGTCTGCCGCGAGAAGATAAATGCCAACCCCAAGCAAAATAATCGGCAGCAGTGCGATCAGCAGTATTTTTGTGCGTAATTTCATGATTGTTCCCCCATCATTATATAGTATGCAACAATAAAAATGCAGTTATTATTATAGCAGATCATTATAATGGCAGGGGGTCTGGTTTTTCACGTAACAATCCTGTTTTTTCACAGGCGGCAGATTGATCTATCCGGCCGGATGCGTTACAGTTCAAGGGTTATCTGAACGGTTACGCATGGTTGTTTTTCAGCAGATGATTCAGTGCGGTATAATCTTGTTCCGGGTTTTTCTGCTTTGCGATCGCTACCAGTTTTAAGCCAAGTGTCTGGTACAGGTTCAGGTCGTCCGGCGGCAGGCAGTCCAGGTGTTTTTGCACAGTCTGAATATCATTGCGTTCAATAGGGCCGGTCAGGGCGGATACACAGTCTTTGAGCAGAATGTTTTCAAGGTTTTGGAATACAAGCTCTTTTGTGGCGGATCTGGCTGCGTCTCTGGAAAAACCGCATTGTTCTAACAGGCGGTATCCGGTATCCATGACGGCGATCACCTGATTGCTGAGAATGCTTGCGGCTGCATGGTATTTTGGCTTGCAGCTGCTGTGAATGCGGCAGATTGTATTGCCAAGGTTTGTAAATAATTCTGAAATCGCTTGTACAGCTGTTTCCTGTCCTTCAATGGTAAAAAATGCATGCTTCAGCTGCTTATAAGAAGTAAACCGATCACTGAACGGGAGCATCGGATGCAGGGAACAGCCAGAGGCATGTGTTTGTGCAATTCCTGTAAAAGCGTCAGACGGGAGGGCGCCGCTGCAGTGGCAGATAATTTTGCCGGCAATCGGGAGGCGGCGGATTTCTTCCCATGTGCGTGTAATGATTCCGTCTGGAGTTGTAAGAAACAGAAGGCTGCTTTCAGATACAAGCTCTGCAAGAGCGGCGAAATCCTTAGAAGAGGTAAACGTGGCAGCACTGGCAGAGGAATCTTTTACAGTGTCATAATATCCGGCAATCGGGATGCCGGATTCTTTTAAATATTTTCCGAGCGAGCAGCCTACGCGGCCGGCTCCGATAAATCCTATGTTCATAATAGCGCCTTTTCTATAGTTAGTAAATTAACTTTAGTCAGCAAATTACTTTAGCAGTGTACGTATCTAACCAAGTGTCAGCATGGTGTCGATGCATCGGCGTGCCTGATTTAATACGTGATCCGAAAGGATGATTTCTTCTCCTCCGGTGCCTTGCAGGCAGTGATAGACATCCATCAAAGTGGTCAGCTTCATATTGCTGCAGATACAGTCTTTGGACAGCGGATAAAATTGTTTATCCGGACAGGCGAATTGCAGATGCGAAACGATGCTGTTTTCTGTTCCTATGATAAATGATTTTGCAGTGCTGTTTTTTGCATAATCCATAATGCCGGTAGTACTGCCGACATAGTCTGCCAGACGGGAAACTTCTGTCTGACATTCCGGATGTACGAGCAGCTTTGCGTCCGGATAAAGCTCTTGCATTTGTCTGGCCTGATGGGTGCTGATTGCTGCGTGGGCAGGACAGCCGCCCTTGACGAGCTGAATGTCTTTTTCCGGCACCTGAGCGGCAACCCATGCGCCCAGATTACAGTCTGGGATAAACAGAATATGATCGTTTTCCAGGCCGCGTATGATTTTAACAGCTGAAGAAGAAGTCACGCATACATCACAAAGGGTTTTCAGTTCGGAGGTTGTATTGATGTAAGCGGCAACTGTATACTCGGCGTATTGTTCCTTTAAAGCAGCCAGTTCAGCGGCGGAAATCTGCTGCGCCATTGGACAGCCCGCCTGCGGATGAGACAGCAGGACTTTCTTTTTCGGAGAGAGTATTTTTACAGTTTCGGCCATAAATCGGACGCCGCAGAGCAGTACTGTTTTTTGACTGGCTTGTGCGGCTTCCAGACTGAGCCCGTAAGAATCGCCGACGTAATCAGCGACTTCCCATATATCCTGACTTTGGTAAGCATGGGCTAAAATGCAGACATCATGTTCTTTTTTCAGCGTCAGGATTTCATCCTGAATGGATTTCGTTGTATTCATAAGTAATACCTTTCCTGCGTTTTTTGCAGAGAGATTCTTGTGCAACGCATTGAAATTATGATCATTTGTCAGATTGCATTGATTATATATAATGGCGTCGATTCTGTCAATAGAAATTAAATATTGCTAAATTGACATATGTCTTGTCAGGTGACTATTCCTATGATATAATGTGCGTATTGCAGATTTGACAGTTCCTTATGGTATGCGTATGGGGATCAGAAAGAGAAGGATATAAATGAGAACAGATATTTTAATCATTGGAAGCGGATGCAGCGGGTTGTATTGTGCACTTCATCTGCCAAAGGAAATGCGGATTACAGTCATTACAAAATCAGATTTGGAAAGCAGCGATTCGTTTCTGGCACAGGGCGGAATCTGTATGCTCAGGGATGAAGCGGATTATGCGGATTATTTTGAAGATACCATGCGTGCGGGGCATTATGAAAACGACCGGACGTCTGTGGAGATTATGATACGATCGTCGGGCCAGGTGATACAGGAGCTGATCGAATACGGTGTGCGGTTTCAAAGGGAAGCAGACGGCAGCCTTGCGTTTACAAAAGAAGGGGCGCATTCCAGAAACAGGATTTTATTTCATAAAGACATTACCGGAAAAGAAATTACACAAAAGCTTCTGGACCAGGTAAAAAAGTGTGGGCATATAAAGCTTCTGGAGCATACGGCAATGTTGGATCTGATAACGAAAGATAACAGCTGTTTTGGGGCGGTAGTTCAGATGGCTGACGGCTCGATCGAGGCTGTGGAAGCGTCATATACGGTGCTTGCGACAGGAGGGATCGGCGGGCTGTATAAACATTCTACCAATTACCGGCATCTGACGGGGGATGCGTTAGCGGCAGCGCTGCGTCATAAGGTCGCTTTGAAAAATATTAATTATATACAGATCCATCCGACGACTTTTTATATGCCGAATACCGAAGACAGATGTTTTTTAATCTCAGAATCCGTACGCGGTGAAGGGGCAAAGCTGTATGATAAGCATATGCGGCGGTTTGTGGACGAACTGCTTCCCAGAGATGAACTGACGGCGGCAATACTGGCGCAGATGGAAAAAGACGGCATGCCATATGTATGGGAAGATTTGCGGACAATACCGCAAAAGGAGTTGCGGTCACATTTTCCAAATATTATTGAGTATTGTGCGCAGATGGGATATGATGTGGAAAAAGAATGCATCCCGGTGGTGCCTGCCCAGCATTATTTTATGGGCGGCATTCAGACAGATTATAACAGCCGCACGTCGATGTCCCGGCTGTATGCGGTTGGGGAAACGGCATGCAACGGCGTACACGGGAAAAACCGGCTGGCCAGCAATTCCCTGCTGGAAAGCCTTGTATTTGCCAAAAGAGCGGCAGCGGATATCACTGAGGGGCAAAGCGTGCAAAAGCCGGACCTCACCGAACTGCCGGATCTGACCAAATATGAGAATCATATCATGAGCTTGCAAAAAGAGAATGAGGCATTAATCCGGAAGGAAATAAAAAAGAACGAATGCATAAAAATGAATGCATAAGGATGAATACATAAGAGTGAATATTAAGAAACAGAAAGGAAATAAAAAATAATGTTTGACCCGATTACAATGAAACTAAATGTTGACCCGTTAATTTTAAGTGCACTGCAGGAAGATATTACAAGCGATGACGTATCGACCAACAGTGTCATGCCTTACGCGCAGACAGGCGAAGCGGACCTGATCTGCAAGCAGGATGGCGTGCTGTGCGGCCTGCAGGTATTTGAGCGGGTATTTACGCTGTTAGATGAGGCTGTGAAAACAGAGTTTTTTGCTGCGGATGGTGATATGGTAACGAGCGGCCAGCTGATAGCAAAAGTACGGGGAGATATCCGTACGCTGCTGAGCGGAGAACGCACGGCGCTGAACTATCTGCAGAGAATGTGCGGAATCGCGACCTATACGCATGCGGTCGCAAGTTTACTGGATGGCACAAATATCCGGTTATTAGATACAAGAAAAACATCTCCGAATAACCGGATTTTTGAAAAATACGCAGTGCGTATTGGCGGAGGAAACAATCATAGATATAATCTGTCTGACGGCGTGCTGCTCAAAGACAATCATATAGGCGCTGCCGGCAGTGTAAAAAAGGCTGTGCAGATGGCGAAAGAATATGCTCCGTTTGTACGCAAAATTGAAGTGGAAGTAGAGACGATGGAGATGGTTAAGGAAGCTGTGGAAGCAGGCGCAGATATTATTATGCTTGATAATATGTCACACGAACAGATAAAAGAAGCGGTTGATTTTATTGCAGGCAGAGCAGAAGTAGAAGTGTCCGGTAATGTTACGAGAGAAAATATCGCGGCACTAAAAGATTTGGGAGTGGATTATATATCCAGCGGGGCATTAACGCATTCAGCGCCGATTCTGGATCTTTCTTTAAAAAATCTGCATGCGGTTACGGACTGACGGATAAATGTCGTATACAACGTCTGAAAGGAGAAAGGAGGGCGCGGCAGATGAATGGAGATCTGCGCAGAAAACAGCTGCTAGCGCTGTTATCAGACAGTAAGGCGCCGATTTCAGGAGCCAGGCTTGCCGGACAGCTGCATGTCAGCCGGCAGGTGATCGTACAGGACATTGCGCTGTTACGTGCAAATGGGGCGGAAATTTTATCTGCCAGCCGAGGCTATATGATGCTGCATACAGAGCGCGAGGCCAGCAGAGTATTCAAAATGCTGCATTCTGACGCTGAGACAGAGGAAGAGCTGACGATGATTGTGGATCTGGGCGGGAAGATTCGGGATGTGTTTATATACCATAAAGTATATGGCGTGGTTCGTGCGGATATGAAAATATGTTCACGCAAGGATGTTCAGGAGTTTATGGATAATATTCGTTCCGGCAAGTCGCGGCTGCTAAAGACTGCGACGTCAGATTATCATTACCATACGATTTATGCAGAGGATGAGCAGACATTGGACACGATTCAGGAAGAACTGGCAAAAAGGGGGATGCTGGCGCCGCTACAGGATGATGAGCCGGTTGATTTTTGGAATCAGATCAAAGCAAATGAGCGGTAGCTTCTCAATGGCACAAGCAAAATAAACAGATATAGGGAGCTGTCCTTTACAGGGCAGCTTCTTTTTTGTAAGGAACTGTATGCAGATTTCACAGGAGATTTGAATGAGATTCATATGAAATTCATAACATCATGCTATAATATACGAAATGAAAGCATTTACGATCCGGAAGGGGATACAGAAAAGAGAAAGAGAGGAAACAGGATGCAGCCAGTTTATCACGTGCTTTTTTTGGAGGATGAGCCTACCATTCGGGAAGTATTAAAGGAATATATGACAATCTCCGGTTACGACGTAACGACAGCCGGACGAGGGGACGATGCTGTAGAATTATTGAAACAACAAAAGTTTGAAGCCGCTGTTTTAGATATTATGGTGCCGGGGAAAAATGGATTTGAAGTGCTTGCGTATATCCGCAGCCATATGCCGGACATGGCTGTCATTATGCTGACAGCGTTGGAAGATGAGAAAACCCAGGTGGAAGCGTTTAACCTTTATGCGGATGATTACATTATTAAGCCGGTCTCACCGATTATACTGCTCAAACGAATGGAGACGGTACTGCGGCGGACGGCCGGAAAGATACAGTCGAAAGACGCGGAAAAGGAAAAAACATGCAGCGGGATTTATTTACAGCAGGAAGCGTATTGCGCTTACTATAAAGGGGAAAAGCTGCCGCTGACACTGAGCGAGTACCTGCTTTTGCAGACGCTGTTTGAAGAGCCAAACAGGGTCTTTACAAGAGAACAGCTGATTCTGCGTATTTTCAATGAGGACTATATCGGAAACGACCGGATTATTGACGCGCATGTGAAAAATCTGAGAAAAAAACTGCCGGTTCCATGCATTAAAACAGTCATAGGAGTGGGCTACCAGTTTGACAAGGAGGCAGACAAATGAAAGAACTCGGACGCAAAAACCTTTGGTACAGCCTGCTGCTGGCAGCGGTTATGATGCTGTTGCTCATTGGATATTTTATCTGGATGCTCCCGTCTTTGTATGTGTCTTATACAGAAGAACAAAATCTGGAAGCGATTAAGAGTCAGCATCAGGCTTTTTTGGACACAGGTACTTATGACCAGGTACATGTAAAAAATCCAACTGCCTGCATGTCCGTGAAGATACCATTTGAGGGGGCTTATATAGAAGCGGCTTCGAAAATGATAGCGGTAAAGATTCAGGCGGCAGACGCAGAGACGGAAACATTGCTGCATGATTTTTGTACACTTGTCCATGACATGCAAAATGAGCTGTCCGGCAAACAGGCCGTAGATGCACAGATGAGAGACGAACTGGCACGCATGGCAAAAAGGGCGGAACATATCTTTGCACAAAAAGTACAGCTTCCGGTCCAAATAAAGACACTGTATACACGCACACAGGAAGGCATGTACGATAAAGAATCTTTCCGCATGCATGTGGGCCCTGGCAATGGAATCATTATACAATCCGCGGTATTTGACCAGAGCAATCAATATACAAACTACCTGGCTGTATCACGGGTATCAGACGGAATCGTTTTTTCTGTGCTTCCGGTCATTACTCCGCAGATGGAAGAAATTCGCCCGATTGTTATGCAGAGCGTTCCGATGCTTTGCGCCGTTCTATTAATGCTGGTGCTATTGTTTTCCCAGCTGTATTCCAATGGTATTGTGCATCCGGTATATCAAAAGCTGCAGGATCTGAACCAAAGCCTGTTAGAAGAAAACGAACGTCAGGAAATGTTTTTACGGGCGACCTCGCATCAGCTGAAAACGCCGGTAACAGCTGCCCTGCTGCTTTTGGATGGCATGATCGGACAAATCGGAAAATACAAAGATTATGAAAAATATCTGCCAAAAGTAAAAGAACAGTTGCTTTCCATGCGCAGGATCATAGAAGAAATACTGTCATTAAATAAAAACCGCAGCAGCAGTAAAAAGTGCCAAATCCATCTATATGAGGCGGCAGGGGCACTGGCTGCGTCTTACCGGGTAGCGGCAGCTGACAAACAGTTGGAACTTACCGTAGAAGGTGATAAGGAAACATATATCTGGGCCGACGAAGCGATGTTTATAAAAATCACAGACAATTTATTATCAAACGCCATCGCATATACGCCGCAGCGGGAAAAAGTTCTGATCTCAATATCCGGTCAGACAATGATCATTCGAAATGAAGGCGTAACGATTCCACAGGAACTGTTACCGCATATTTTTGAACCATTTGTATGCGGAGAGCATCAAACATCATCCCATGGACTCGGACTGTATATCGCAATGTATTACGCAAAACTAATGTATGCGCAGCTGCGGATACAAAATAAAGAAAACGGCGTGGAGGCAGTCTTAACCTTTCGTTCTGAGTAACGTTGCGTAAGGTTGCGTAAGGAATGATCAGCTTATCATAGGATTTGCCTACAGTCCCTAATTGCGAGGATTATAGGATGATGCAGGCTGTATCTGCTTTTGATAAGCAATCCGGGGACTGCCGTCTTCCACATAAATCCGGCCGCATTTTTTGTATCCACAGCTTTCCAGCAAATGCTGCATCACGCGGTTGCATTCATGGGTGTCTATTCTGACATTCGGCGCCTTTGCCTCACAAAATGCGAGACAACGCCGAAATACACCGTTTTGCTTTCCGCTGCTGGCAATACGGTGTATCGTACCATAAACCTCATCATTAAGCCAGCTTCCATTTTCAATATATGCATAAGCAGGGTCATTTCCGATGATAAAAGTGAACACACCGGCAATTTCTTCGGTATCGGCCGCTATGATCACATAGCTGTTTTCATTTAAAATATCATCCCGGATCAGTTCAGCAGAAGGCTTGTCATCTCCCCATTGGCTGGCATTGCCGGACAGCCGCATCTGTTCGCGTGCGTATGCATAGATGGAAAGAACCTGCTGCAGATCATCGGGCGTGGTTTTACGTATGTACATGTCCTGCTCCTTGTAATGATTCATAGGAAATCCGCCAGAATAGTTACGGTATATATTCTAACATAACGGTCAGGGCAGTTCCAGTAAAAAATTCATATTTAAAATAAATTATCTAAAAATAACGGACACAGGCAGACCAGGCAAAATCCCTCTCCCAGCGTCAGGGAATCCAAAAAAATAAAGAAAGGCGAAAAATCATGTTATTAAAAATTGAAAATCTAACCGTAAAGTTCGGCGCGCATACAGCACTGGACATTCACACGCCCATTTCCATTGAAAAAGGCGACCGCATTGGCATCATTGGTTCCAACGGCGCGGGAAAGAGTACAATGATAAAAAGCATTCTGGGCCTTGTGCCTTATCATGGCACCATTCGAAGCAGTCTGAAGCCGGAACAGATCGCCACACATATGCAGTTTAACGAATATACGGACAATGTTCCTGTGCGGTATATTATGGAAGCGGTCTTACAGACGAGCATCGCAAAAAATAAAGAACTGCGCGATCTGATAGATTACTTTGAATTTGGAGGATGTCTGAGAAAGAAATACAGTAAATTATCAGGAGGACAAAAACAGCGTTTTACCATTATTATGATTCTAATGCAGGATGCGCCGCTTACTTTTTATGATGAAGTGACGTCTGGCCTTGATTTTGAAACACGGCAGAAGCTTGTGGAAAAACTGGTGGAATGGTATCGGGGAAAAGACTCTGCCTTGTGCATCGTGTCTCACTATTATGAAGAGCTGGAACAGCTTGCGGATCAGCTGCTTATTTTAGATCAGGGCAAGGTCATTGATTACGGACGAAGGGACGAACTGTTTCAAAAGTACTGTCAAAGGGCCGTAATAGTACTGGAGGCTTCGGAAAAAAATAAAAAGCTCACCTCAACATACAAAAAACTGGCATCGCCGGAGCATATGTTGGTATTATCCTGCGCATCGCAAAAGGAAGAGCAGGAAATCACAGCATCTCTGATTGAACATAACGTAAATTTTAAACGAAGCAACCATGATATTGAAAGCATTTATATGAATGCAAAACAAGCGTATGAAGTAAGACAGGAGGAAAACCGCTATGCAGGATAAGACAAGAAAAATGATAACGCCGCAGATGTTAAAATTTCAGATGCTGAATGTGATTGGGAATCCATATGTGCATATTTTTGGAATCGGACTTCCAATCGTTCTGGCGCTGATTATTACAAGGGTAGCTGTATCGGAATTATCAGGAGGTGAGATGGCGTCGATGGTGTCGACTTCTATCTATCTGGGAATGGGAGCGCTGATTCCGATGGCCGTTTTATTGATGGGATATTCTGTCAGCTACGCACAGGAACTGTCCAAAGGAATTCCTGAACGGCTGCAGCTGTTTGGGATTAAAAAAAGTGCACTGTTTATGAGTAATGTGATTGTGCAGATGCTGTTTTTGATTGTATCATTTTTTCTTTTTTTCCTCTCAGGCTGTATATTCTCGAAAATCGAACAGCCGACGGCAGCCGGATGCCTTTGTTATATTTTATGTATTTTTGTATTCAGTGTCATATGCCTTTCGCTTGCGCATGGCGTTGCCTGCATGTGCAGAAATTTTGGCAAGACGTATTGTGTCAGTATGATGCTATATTTTGCTTTTATGATTTTGGGAGGCATGATGGGGATTTCCTATGAGAACCTGCCTAAGTGGGCGAAAATCGCGGCTAAGCTGCTGCCGGTTACTTATATAAACAGAGATTTTTATCAGATTTGGAAAGGTAAAGATTATAATTATATGCCGATGATACAGTCGTTTTTGTTTTTTGGAGCTGTTTCGGGAATTGTATTATTTTTTGCGCTGAAAAGGGCTTCGGCGGCATGCAAAAATTGACTTTTTGTTGGCTTTCCGGACGCCGGGTGTGGGGGAAATGGCCTGGCTGGTTTTCTCAGGCCTTACATGTAAACCGTGAACATTTATGAAAAATCTGCAGTTTTGAAGCTTACCGAGGATTCAAATAACTGTGTAAGAAGAATGTCATTTGTAATATTTGTAATGATAGACTGGTATTTCTGTCAGTTATCGCAATACCTGATCAGTGAAATCATAGGAATATTTAGCAACTTTTAACGTTATGCTTTCGTAAAGCCAGTCAAAACCAGCTGGATGAGGGGTGGGG
>CAOKJJ010000113.1 GCA_948468465.1 uncultured Eubacterium sp.
TAAGAGTATAAAATTTCAAAAGTTTACATTGTATCATTTTTGTTCGGGCAACGGAGCCCTCTATGGGCACCGGGAATTTTTTTGGCATGCTGCCGGACACGATGCGGGGGAGCAGGCTTTACGGCGTGGAGCTGGACGGCATTACCGGGCGCATTGCAAAACAGCTTTATCCGGGTGCGGACATTAAAATAACCGGTTTTGAAAAGACATCTTATCCGAATGATTTTTTTGACATAGCTGTGGGCAACGTGCCTTTCGGCCAGTACCGGGTGCCGGACAGGCAGTATGACAAGCTTGGCTTTCCGGTGCATGAATATTTTCTGGCCAAGGCGCTGGACAAGGTCCGTCCCGGAGGTGTCATGGCGTTTGTCACAAGCAGGTGGGTGATGGACAAGAAAACCACGGAAGCCAGGAAATACCTTGCACAGCGGGCGGAACTGCTCGGCGCGGTCAGGCTCCCGAACAATGCCTTTAAAGACAATGCCGGCACGGAGGTTACGGCGGATATCCTGTTTTTCCAAAAGCTGGACCGCATGGCTGTGAAAGAGCCGGAATGGGTGCAGCTTTCGGAAAATGCGGACGGCATATCCATGAACCGCTATTTTGTGGAACATCCGGAGATGGCTGTCGGCAGGATAGAGATGGTATCCGGGCCTTACGGCATGGAAAGCGCCTGCCTGCCGGATAAGTCCAGGCCGTTTGAGGAACAGCTTAAAGAGGCTGTTTCGCATATCAGCGGCAGCATCAGTATGATGGAATTTACCGGCTTGGAGGAGTCCGTGCCGGGGACCCCCGCAGATCCGGATGTGAAAAATTACAGCTACACGGTTGTGGATGGAAAGGTATATTACCGTGAAAATTCCATTATGCTCCCTGCAGACGTGCCGGAAACAACCGAAAAAAGGATAAGGGGCATGGTCGCGGTCCGGGACTGCACACAGGAGCTGATCCGGCTGCAGATGGAGGAATGCCCGGACAGTGCCATAAAGGAAAAACAGGCGGAATTAAACACGCTGTATGATAATTTTACAAAGTCCTTCGGCCTGGTCAATTCCATAGGCAACAAACGTGCGTTCAGCCAGGACGCCTCCTACTGCCTGCTCTGTTCACTGGAAAAACTGGATGATAAGGGGAATTTTAAAGGGAAGGCGGATATGTTCACAAAGCGCACCATCAAACGCGCGGAGCCGGTTACAAGCGTTGAAACGGCAGCGGAGGCGCTTGCGGTGTCGCTGTCTGAAAAAGCTAAAGTTGACCTGGAATACATGGCCGGTCTTTCCGGAAAAGATACCGGTACGGTCGTAAATGAACTTTCCGGCGTTATTTTCCAGGACCCTGTTACAAAAATATGGGAAACTGCCGGTGAATACTTAAGCGGGAATGTGCGGGAAAAATTAAAGACAGCGGAAACTTTTGCAGAAAACCATGCTGAATATGCGGTAAACGTGCAGGCACTCAGGCGCGTACAGCCGAAAGATCTGGAAGCCAGTGAGATAGACGTGCGAATCGGGGCCACATGGATCGATATGAAATATATTGACGATTTCATGCGCGATGTCCTCCAGACGCCGCAGTTCCTGCTGGAACAGGGCAGGATATGCACGCAGTATTCCAAAATGTCCGGGAAGTGGAACATAAAAGGGAAAAATGAAGATAAGGGGAATGCGCTCTCTGGCATGACTTACGGCACTGGCAGGGCAAACGCCTATAAAATACTGGAGGATTCCCTTAATTTAAAGGATGTCAGGATTTATGACACGGTGACGGATGAGGACGGCAGGGAGACGCGCGTCCTGAATAAAAAAGAAACGGTGCTTGCCGGCCAGAAACAGGAAGCGCTGCGTGAGGCTTTCCGCACATGGGTGTTTGAAGAACCAAAACGCAGGCAGGAACTGTGTGCGGAATACAACCGGCTGTTCAATTCCACCAGGCCGCGGGAGTACGACGGCTCGCACCTGAAATTTCCAGGCATGACACAGGACATTGAACTGCAGCCGCACCAGATGAATGCAGTGGCGCACCAGCTTTACGGCGCAAATACCCTGCTCGCACACTGCGTAGGGGCCGGGAAGACATTCGAGATGGCTGCGGCGGCAATGGAGGCCAGGCGGCTCGGCCTCAGCCAGAAGTGCATGTTTGTAGTCCCGAACCACCTCACGGGCCAGTGGGCGGCGGACTTCCTGCGGCTGTATCCCGGCGCAAGCATCCTTGCGGCCACAAAAAGAGATTTTGAGACTGCAAACCGGAAAAAATTCTGTTCCAGGATAGCCACCGGGGAGTACGATGCTGTCATCATCGGCCACAGCCAGTTTGCAATGATCCCGCTGTCGGCGGAACGGCAGGCCATGGCCATTGAACAGCAGATTGACGAGATTCAAATGTCAATTATGGAAGCGAAGGCGGAAAATGGCGAAAGGTACACCATCAAACAGATGGAGGCAGCCAAAAAAAAGCTGTACGCGAAGCTGGAACGCCTGAACGATGCAGAAAAAAAGGACAATGTCGTGACATTTGAGCAGCTCGGGGTGGACAGGCTGTTTGTGGATGAAAGCCATAGTTTTAAGAACCTTTTTTTATATACAAAAATGCGGAACATTGCCGGGATTGCACAGTCGGAAGCGCAGAAGTCTTCCGATATGTTTGCAAAATGCCGTTATATGGACGAACTGACAGGCGGGAAAGGGATCACATTTGCCACGGGGACCCCGATCAGCAACAGTATGACAGAGATGTTTACAAATATGCGCTATCTGCAGTATGATACCCTGCAGAGGCTTGGTTTCGGCCAGTTTGACGCCTGGGCTTCCACGTTTGGAGAGACTGTCACAGCCGTGGAGCTGGCGCCGGAAGGGACGGGATACCGCACCAAGACAAGGTTTTCTAAATTTTACAACCTGCCGGAGCTGATGTCAATATTTAAAGAATGTGCAGACATCCAGACCGCAGATATGCTGAAACTCCCAGTTCCGGAGGCAGCATATGAAAATGTGGTATTAAAGCCGAGCGAATACCAGAAAGAGATTGTACAGTCTCTTGCAGAACGGGCAGAGGCAGTCCGTAATAACCTTGTTGAACCGTCAGAAGATAACATGCTTAAAATTACAAATGACGGCAGAAAACTTGCACTTGACCAGAGGCTTGTAAATGCCATGCTTCCTGATAATGAAAATTCAAAGGCGGCCGCCTGTGTGGAAAAAGCTTTCCAGATATGGGAAAGCACAAAAGAAAAGAAATCCACACAATTAATTTTTTGCGACCTGTCTACGCCGAAAGGGGACGGCACATTCAATGTATATGAGGACATCCGTGACAGGCTGGTAAAAAAAGGAGTGCCGGAGGGTGAAGTCGCTTTTATACATTCAGCAAATACGGATACAAGAAAAGAGGAGCTGTTCGCAAAAGTCAGGAGCGGGCAGGTCCGTTTTTTATTAGGCTCTACGCAGAAAATGGGAGCCGGGACCAACGTCCAGGACAGGCTGATTGCGCTGCATCACCTGGACATACCCTGGCGCCCGGCGGAGGAAGAACGTGCTGAGCGAAACATTGAAAACTCAGGAAAATAGGGCATTCCGTTGTTTGGTAAAACAATGTATAATTACAATTTAAAGAAGGATGTGTTAAAAAAGGAAAAATGAGCAATACAGATAGAAAAAAGATAATGGCAGGTTATCTGGACTTAGAGTGTACGGGCATTTATCTTGTAAAAACAAGGGGTTTATGGTAGTATGAAAGCACATAAGCGAAAGAAAAGGCAGTGGGGATATTGACAGCATCAGAACAGCAGCATCAGGAAGATCTGCAGCGTCTGCGGGATTTACGCCCTATTGACGATGATTTTATGCGTTGTCTTTTCAAAGATAACATTCCGCTGGCAGAATTGGTGTTACGCGTTATTACAGATAAGCCGGATCTGATGGTTACTAGCTGTGAGATACAAAAGGATATGAAACGGCTGGTCGGGGCACATTCGCTCTGTCTGGATGCATATGGAACAGATTCAGACGGAAAAAAATATGATATGGAGATCCAGAGGCAGGAAAAAGGGGCGGATCCGCACAGGGCAAGGTACCATTCCAGCGTGATGGATGTGGAAAACCTTCATTCCGGGCAGGAATTTAAAGAACTGCCGGACACTTATACGATCTTTATTACCGAAAAAGATTTTTATGGAATGGGCGAACCGGTTTACCAGATTGAAAGGATGAACCTTACAACAGGAAAGCCTTTTGAAGATGGGGAGCATATCCTATATGTAAATGGGGAATACCGGGGAGAATCCAGAATCGGAAAACTGATGCATGATTTTAACTGTACCAGGGCAGACGATATGCATTTTGAATTAATGGCAGACCGCACACGGTATCTGAAAGAAAATCCGAAGGGAGTGAGTGAAATGTGCCGCATCATGGAGGATATGAGAAATGAATCGATACAGGAAGAAAAAAGGATGACAGTCAAGCGGATGCTGTCAGACGGAATATTGACGCTTGAAAAGATTGCAGAGTATTCGGAACTTTCTATTGATGAAGTGAAAAAATTGAAAACAGAATAAACTGTATAAGCAAAAACGAAGGTCAGAAATCTTAAAACAGGTTTCTGGCCTATTTTATTATAATTGCCTTTTTGCCAAACGGTATGAAGTGTATTTTCTTATGTATCGGTCAGAATGTTCTTTCTAGGTTGAACTTCTACGATACACAAGAAAAGCTTTATTTATGTGGTGTTTCAGCCTAATGTACCTTAGAAGCCAAACGAGGAGGAACGTGCCAGACGGTACAAAAAAAATAATGGACAAGGACACTCCACTGTTCAGCTTAAAATAACTCAAAATGGTAAAGATAAAGTATAAGCAGTGTTTCATAAATAAACACTGCTTATATCAGAAATTCTCAACTAAACCCAAATAATAAAATATATTTATAGTTATAATCGTGCAAATTCACATTTCATTTATAAGTAAAATCTTATGTTTTTATGAAAATGTACCAGTAGGACTGCACGTAAGGGTTACTGTTTTATATATAGTATCGTAAACCGTTGAATCTTTCATAAGTTTTGCTGTTACTGAAGCCATTGCCTTGTTATCTTTTTTACTTGCTGATTTATTAAAAAGTTTCCAGTATTCATAATAGGAGTTTGCAGAAATCTCTGATTTTGTACAACTGGCTGAACCATTTCCATATATAAAAGTTCCTTTTACCTGAACAGACCACATACGTTTATTTGAATTATTATAATATTCTGTAGTCTTAGTCTTCGTTACAGTTTTCATTTCTGAAATCACATCAATATCAGAGGAAGCATCTGGTGCGTCATCTGCAATAAAAGTAATTGTGTAACTCCCATCCTCAAAATATATAGTCTGTTTATCGGTGGTTTGTTTGGTTTGCGCAGAAGTTGTTGTGCATGTAATTTGTGAAAACAATAGTACTACAAGCAACAAAGTGATTTTCTTTTTCATTTTCTTTTCTCCCTTTCTTATTTAATAATAGTTTTTTCATGTGTGACAATACCCTGATGTATTTCTTGGTACAATTTTATATTAATACCTACACTGACAGTGAAACCAGCTAGTGTAAGAAATAATATACAGTAAATACAAAAACGAATTATTCTTGTAGTACGAATCTTTTTTATTATATATTCTGTGTCTGCTCCTTCATAGTATTCTGTTGCAATATTTGCAGGAGTTCCTAAACTTTGCTGCAGTTCATCATAAGATATATCTGGTTTTAGTTCATTTAATTCCATGATTCGTATTTTATAATCCTGAATAAGTCTGCTTTCTTGATTTCCGCCAGAAGGGATGACTGCTTTAATATCTCTATAATATTTTTTAGAATATTTATTCATTGGGATTCCTCCAGTCTTGAAAAATCAAAATGTAATATTTTGTCAATACCTTCTATAATTTGGTAATAGTCTCTTAATAACTGTTCTAGACGTTCTTCACCTGCTGGTTCAATATGGTAATAAACCTTGACCAGGCGTTTTCCAGTTTGTTTTTTATAATCTGAAATGTATTTGTTATCAATCATTTTATAAAATGCCGGATATAATGAGCCTTCTGGAAAGGATAAGCTTCCATCAGAAAGACTGGTAATATATTGTGAAATCTGGTATGCGTAACAGTCACCATAATATTTCAGGATATGCAGCACGACCAATTCACATGACCCGCTTTTAAAGCTATTTCTTACTGCCATAATTTCCTCCGTTACATAATCATAACACAAATATAAAAAAAGTAAATACCTATATTATCTAAATAGTTATTGACAAAGACAATTAAATAGTATATATTCTTATAAAGAAAAACCATATGACAGGTATATTTGTATTGTAGAATGGATATATAACTGTAAATTATATTAGGAGGAAATAACAGGGATTCGATATAAACTACACCAGTTTACAATTAACTTCAAAGCTCGTTGAATCATACTCTAATGCGGAGCATGATGTAAGAAAATATTCTGATTTATGTGAGAAGTATCAAATTTATATATACTTCAAAAA
This sequence comes from uncultured Eubacterium sp., assembly GCA_948468465.1. The sequence goes on from CAOKJJ010000113.1 coordinate 6,520, forward strand.
TTATGCCGTCACTTTTCAATATTTAAAAAGAAAGGAAAAAATATGAAGAAAAAGTTATTTACATTACTTACCGTAATAACAATGACAATTGGGAGTATGTCTTCTGTTTATGCTGCAACAAATACAGATGGACTCACCCCGGAACAAAAAGCCGTAATTGATTCTTATGAAACAACCGAAGTCTCCAGCGTTGAAGATCTAAAATCTTTAGCTGGGAGAAGTGCATCTTCAAAAACATCTTGGACCGGAACATTTCACAGAGGAAGTGCGTTGATGTGGAGTGATGATTGCGTTTACTGGGAGGTATCTGGCGGAAAAATAACAAGCAGTAAAGCATGGCAGGATGTTGGATACATTTTCCCTAATATTGCACGGGCAAAAGGGATCAAAAAGATTTCCTCATCCACTGCCTCTGTTACATACAGAGCAAAGAAAACCATTGGTGCAGGCGTAGTTACACCATGGGGAGATGTTACAGTTTACGAAAGCGATTACACTGATTTCTTGCGTGTAAACGCAAATGGGGCAATAGACGCATGGCAATAATACAGGTTATATTTTACAAATAAGATAAGTGGAAAAGTGACGGCATACATTAGGCAAGGTATGCCGTTTTGACGGAGGTAGGGATAGTGATAGAGTTTATTGATTTTTCGAAAAAATATGGGCATGATATCATTTTTTCTGATACAAACCTGGTATTGGAAGGCCCAAAAACCTATTTTATTTTAGGGAGAAACGGTTCTGGGAAGACAACATTATTAAAATGCCTGCTGGGTCTGGAAAATTATAACGGTACAATTAAACATCCGTATTCAGGGCAACAGGGGATTTTTCCAATATTTGATGATATCCCATTGTATTTAAATTTGAATGGTTACGATAATTTAAGGATGTTCACTGGGAAAACGTATAACAAAGAAAGAATTGATACTTTGCAAAGCTTGCCCAGACATCTCCTAAAAAAGAAAACCCAATATTACTCTTTAGGGGAAAAGAAAAAATTGCTGATGATGGTGGCCATGCTTAAACAGCCTTCATGTCTGGTTATGGACGAAATTGCTAATGGGCTGGATCAGGAATCATTGGAATGGCTCTTATCATGTATCGGTGAATTAAAAAAGAGCTGCCTGATCATTGCGACTGGCCACTATTTTGAATTTTATGAGAAAATATTAGACGCCCTTATTGTACTGGGCAATAAAAACATATTGCAATTAGAATGCGGAAAGGAAAGTTTATATGAAATCTATGGAAAATATTGCAGAAATGACCAAACGTGAGATTTTTTTTCAAATAAGATCAAAAAGTTACCTATGTATGTCCGCATTGCTTATCCTGATCGTACTCTTACATATGTCTAGCTTGTACCATGCCGTCCTAAAAAATTACCAGGCTTACACCCGTACAAAGCAGATGTACATAGATGGTGGGATGGATATAACTGAAGAACTGGAGAAAGACAATGTGGTCTATGAAGACCAAAATAGCAGGATATCAAATAACCCGATCAAAGAAGACTATACCAACCTGGCGGTATCCATTCAGAATATAGAGCCGTTGAATGTGGTATCCAATACATATGAATATTTTTTATTTGTATTTGGGACTTTGATATTTGGTATTTATTCAGCATATGTTGCGGCGTATGATTTTAAGTTTAAAACGTATAAGGTAATATCTGCGTCATATTCCCAAAATGAAATCATAATTGGAAAAATTTGTTCATTGTTTTTTTTCCAGTTCCTTTCAATGGTATGCATGGCTGTTATGGCATGGGGACTGTCATTCCCAGTAAAATACCTTGTCTCTGGCAAAGTACCTATAAATGAGTATTCCATACCAGTGCTAGGGCATGCGGGCCACATAGTGTTGCAGTTCATTTTTGTTATGGCTACACTTATCCTATATACGATCATAGGATTTTCTATTGGGTATATCGCAAAGAACATGCTGCCGGTTACTTTCCTGTTATTTTTATATACATTGTTGATCCCTTCATTAGGGGCATATGATTTAAAAAATATTGTTTCTTATTTTGCACATAAAATTTTTGATTTCCAATCCCAGTTCGTTATATTTGATCCCGTCAGCATATCGGCTTTTTGGGGGATTGTGGTATTAGTTTCCATTGCGATCTTATTGCTTTTGTCTGTTAAAGTAATAAGCTTAAAACGCAGCAGATATGACTAAAGATAAAAATTTTGTTTTATTCCTGATATTTTTATACTCTTATTATCAGGCGGCGGAAGAAAGCCTTGGGAAAATCGCTGATGCGCCTTGGCTAGTATTCATAAACAATGAATTGTGTAGTAAAATCATATCATATACGCGAATTTTTTTCATAGTTTTTACACATATGTATTATTTTTATGCATTATAAGCACATGGTTAAATCTTAGCAGTAATTTTGTGTGGATAAATATTATATGCTTTGGCGGGTTTTGAATCAAAAAGAGGGTTTCATTTCTGGCTGGTGGATATATGTTCTTAATATTTTGAAGGGCTTATAAATTCAGCAACACAGGGCTGTATAATGATTGGATTTGCCAACTGGGTACGATAGAATCAGAAACATTCCAATATTTTATTAACAGTCCTGCCATCACCTGTGCAAACAGCAGTTTGTGACAGCCCATTTGCACAGGGACATACATCTAAAAATATTGTGTCAGGGATATTCTGTCAGTTCTACAATAATGTTGGCTTGCTGGTACAGCCAGTCTGTAAACTCTTTGGCACTGGATTCTCCGGTGCGGATTATTTTTTTTCGCTGCAGAGCCTCTTTTTTAAATGCTTCAAATGCTTCTTTCATCTTTTCTAGCTTTTCCGCTGGAAATTCGTCCGTCTTTTTTGCTTTGTTGATCTTATTCCGCCAGTTCTGGCATTCATTCTTATAAAGCAGGTCATAATTATTTTTCCTTGCCCGTTCGTCAAACTCCCGTTTATTCTGCAAAGCCTGCGCTTTCCGGCATTTTTCACTGCATAATTCATACCTTTGGCTCTTTGCAAGGAAAAAGAGGCTGCATACTTTGCACTGCCTGAAACACAGCCCCCAGTCTTTCAGACGGTTCAGATAATAGATCATTGCCGGGTAGAAGGATTCATAAGCACAGGCACATTCTATACCTATTCTTTGATCAGGGTACCAGAGGGCAAGCTTTGTATCTTCCTGCAGGAGCTGAGGGGGAAGACTGTGGGACGGGTCAAACGGCGCGGGCCTGCCCATGCGCTGTTCAAAATCTGTCATGGTATTTGTCTGGAACGCCAGCGTAAAGGGGCTTACGGATTCTATAAAGCGGTCACATGCAGCACTGCGGTTCCGGTATTCCCTTGCTACAAGATAGCCTTCCCATATGCGGAAAGCCGCATACTGCCGGACAGGATCGCCTGTCTGGTATTTTTGCTTGAGAAAACTGCCCGCCCTCTTCTCAAGATCCGGCTGTTTCCACCTGCTGGTGTGCAGCGCTTCGCGCAGCGGGGCAAGGCCGAGCCTGTTCCATTCCCCGTCCGGGTCCTGTTCAAACTCTATAAGAAATGTCCCAAGCCGGCGTGTCACGTCACATACCACTTCCACATCCGGGTTCCCCCGCAGCCGGGAACGGACTGCAGTTTCCGTTCCGGCCACGATGCGTTCTTTCATTTTCTTTCTGTCCAGTGTCAGGACAAACAAAACCCTGTCGAAACACGGTTCATGCCGCTGAAAATCATATTCCATTTCTCACCGGTGCCTCCTTTTATGGTAATTATAAAATACTGTCATATCTATTACACTTATGATACCGTATAGTTATTGATAATGCAAGGGAATACTGCTATGATGCGTTCAAATGGTAATTTAATTATATCCAGTACATTTCCAACTGAATGACCGTCCGCAGGGGATATGAAAGGACAGGGAAGTGACGCGATGACCGCACAGGGAGCGCACCAGATCCCGGATACGCCGCAGGAATGGGGCAGGATGAACGGCCTGCGGGCAGAACGGCAGCATATATTAATTATATTTTTATAAACAATGGGAGGGATGGAATGAAAGATAGCAGAAGGCTGAAAGACTACGATGACCTGCCGCTTGTGCTGGATGTCCGGCACATCCAGTGTATTATGGGCATTTCAAGGACGGGTGCATATGAGCTTGTGCGCAGGCCGGGTTTTCCGGCATTCCGGAGCGGCAGGCTTATAAAAGTAAGCAAGAAAGCATTTTTTGAATGGATGGAAAAAAGCGGGATGCAGCAGGGAAAATGACCTCACCGGAAGATGTTCCGGGTGGAATTGGCAGCAGGCAGGAAAGGGAAAAGCGGATAGAGCAGAAGCATGTGGAAAAGATCAAAGGCTATTACGACAGAAACGGGGAATTTAAGAGAAACGAAAAATATTCAGGAAAGGATCAGACTGTATATACGAAAGACGGTGATAAGAACCACTGGTTTGTGATGGAGCCGAAAGGCGCATCAGGCATGGAAGTTCATCTGACAGATACGCATGGCAGAATAACAGCGAGGGATACATACGAAAGTGTGAGAAACGTGGTCAGCTGCACAGGCATAGAGCGGCTCTGCGGGGACGGCAGGGGGATGGTGAGGTTTACGGCTGATGAGGCCGCGCTGATCAGCAGGCTTGGCGGAAATGGCAGGCAAGATACGGCTGAAAACTTTGAGCGTGCGGTGCATGGAACAGCAGACGGATATGAAAAAAAAGATGATCAGCAGGGCGGCGCACAAGCTGTCAGAACTTTCAGAGGAAAGCTGCATGGAACTGATCGCCACTACAAAAAACCGCAAATTATCTGAACGTGATTTTTCTGTAAGGAACCGGCTGGCAGAGATCAGGCAGCGGCGGAAAGAAACGGAAGCCACAAAGGGAAAAGACAGGGGGCGGGAAGTGGAAAAAGGCGGGATGGAGTTATGATAAACCGTAAAAGTGGAAATGGAAATCCGGAGAAAGGAAATGATGGGATGATTGATAATATAGACGGAAATAACAGGGCATTGGAGGATGCGATCAGAAATGCGGAACAGGCAAAGGCAAGGCTGGCAAACGAGCGGAAAAAACAGAATGAACGGCGCAGGAAAGCGGAGAACCGCCATAAGTATATGATGGGCGGTATCATCGTGAAATACTTCCCGCAGTGTTACCGCTTTGAGGAAAGCGAGCTGAACCGGATATTATCTGCAGCCCTGGCAACGCAGGAATGCAGACGGGTAATCGGGGAGATTGAGCAGGCGGCTGGATGCATCGCGCAAGGAAAAGCTGGCAGCGCGGATGAGGCTGAAAGGAAAAGGGTAGGGAGCGCAGCGACTGTAGGGGAAAGCCCGCTTTCCCCTGTTGCCAGGCTTTAGACTGGCAATTCCCTCCGCAGGAGGGCCCTCGGAGAGCGCACAATACCATCGCCCCCAGGCGATGGTATATCTGTGCGCACCCCGTAAACGGGGTGAAAAAAATCCGTGGCGGGCGCAGGGGCTTTTCGGGCAGACCGAAACTTGTAAGCTGAAAAGTTTTTTGGAAACAGTATGTGGATTTCTGTTTTGACGTGATGCAGGACGGCATGGCAGATTTGTGTGCTGCGGGGTTATATCTTCCGGGTATTTTGCCTTTATGACTCTGGTGATAACATCACGGATTTGTCCTTAGATTTGCTTAGGCGCCCCTTACTCCAAGTTGGATTGGAATGTCAACGGGATGCCGCAAGGCATCGGCTTTAGCCCCTGCCGTTGACATTCCAATCCAACTTGGAGTACACTCGGAGCCGCAAATCTGAAATGGGTTTATTGTATGTGGAAAGCATCAGATTTAAGAAACAGAAACGGATCAGGTATCAATGGCATTATGATTAGAAACAGTATAAAAGAAAGTGAAAAATACCGGATGGGCATCAGCATAAATTTAATAACTGTCTGGAGGTGGAAAACGCAGCGTGAAGCATCTCAGCACAAGGTTCAGCATTGTCAAACGCAGCATGGGCCATTCAGCAGTAGATAAAGCGTCCTACATAAGCCGGAGCGTTCTGCACAGCGAATATGACGGGATGGATTACCGCCCAAAGTACCATGAAGATCTGGTACACAGCGAAATCTCACTGCCAGAAAATGCGCCGGAAAAATACAGGGACAGGGAAACACTCTGGAACTCCGTGGAGCTTGCAGAAAAAGGGAAGAAAGCACAGCTTGCGAGGATGCTGAAAGCGTCACTTCCGAATGAATGGACATATGAGATGGCGGTGGAAACAGTGCGGGACTATATAGACCGGAATTTTGTGTCACAGGGCATGTGCGCGGACTGGGCTGTGCATGATTCTGTAAATGCGCAGGGGCAGCGGAATTTACATTTTCATGTGCTGCTTACCATGCGCCCGCTTACGCCGGATGGGAAATGGGGCGCGAAGCAGCGCAAGGTTTATACGCTTGATGAAAACGGAAATAAAATAGGGAACTGGAACGGGAAAGGCTATCAATGCACAACAGAATTTACTACGGACTGGAACGACAGGAAAAAGGGGAGACAATGGAGGAAAGACCTTGCCGACACGATCAATGCGGTAAATGAACAGGCCGGCATTGGAGGGCATTGGGAACACCGCTCTTTCAAGGAACTTGGCATTGACAGGGAGCCTACAGTGCATCTTGGATCAGGAGCCAGCAGGCTTGAGCGGAAAGGGGTGCGTTCTGACCGTGGAAATATTAACAGGGAGATCATGGAGCAGAACAGCCTTTTGGAAAATGCTGAAAATGCATATGAAGAAGCTGTAAAAAAGGTGGGAGAATTAAAAGCTGCTGTGCCGGAAAACCACAATGAAATCTTGGAACTGATCGGGCGTGTTTCCGGGGAAAAGGGCAGGCTTGTACTTCCGGTCGTAAGCGGGAAACACCTGCGCCGGATCAGCAACAGGGAAGCCCTGCAGTCGCCGGAACAAGCCGCGGAATTTATAAAGGCCGGAAACATCGGCAGCTTTGAAATGCTGGCGCGGTACATGGAGGAAAAAGAACAGGAATGGCAGGGGATTGAGGAAAAACGGGAATCCCTGATGCAGAAAAACAAGCGCCTGGACGGGCTGCTGAAAGCATTTGCAGAATTTGAGCCATGCAGGAAAGTTTATTGTGAAAGCGGAAAGCTCAAAGGCTTTGCAAAAATGAAATATGACAGGCAGCATAAGCAGGAAATAGAACAGTTTCCGCAGGCAAAGAAGCGGATGGCGGCGCTTTTGAAGAAAGGTGAGAAGCTGGCGCCGGATATGTGGCGGTCACAGATGCAGTCAGTAAAAGCGGAAATGGACGGCATGCATCCGCAGCGCGCAAAACTGGCTGCGGAACTGGCATGGGCGGAAGTGATCACTTACAATAAAAGCAGCTTTGAGCGTGAGGAGGCAAACCGCGCAAGACAGAGGCAGCGTCAGGCGGATAGGACAAAAAAGAGGGGACAGGAGATTTCTATTTGAAGCAGAAAAATATCAGCAGACAGTATCATGCGGCAGTTTTGCAGCAGATATTTTTATATGGAGGACTGAATGGGGGATGGAAAAGAAAACAGGGACAATAGGAGAAAGCCGGTAAAAATCGTAGTAAAACCCGTTTACACCGGCAGTAAAAGCATGGCTGACGTATTCGCTGGCGTGACCCTGGAAAATATCAGACGGAAGATGAATGACAGACAGCCGCTTTCAGGCATCTGAAAAAATCAGGAAATATGTGGAAAAGCCTTGAAAGGCGGCAGGGATACCGTTATAATTCTGGTAACTGGACAGCGGGATGCCCTGCATGAAACGGAGGGATTATTATGGCAGGGCAGGCCACAAAAACAAAATATAAGGCAGCTTTATACTGCAGGCTGTCGCGGGATGACGGGAACGTGCAGGAAAGCTCCAGCATCCAGACGCAGAAGGAGATGCTGGCAAGGTACGCAAAAGAGAACGGGATCAGTGAAACACATTATTTTATTGACGATGGTTTTTCCGGCGTGAGCTTTGAACGCCCGGCATTCCAGGAAATGATCGCGGAGATTGAAAAAGGGAACATTAACTGTGTCATTACAAAGGATTTGTCGCGCCTGGGCAGGAACTACCTGGAAACAGGCGTGTATATTGAAATGTTCTTCCCGGAGCACCACGTCCGCTACATAGCCATCAATGACGCGGTTGATACGATGGAGCAGGAATCAGCCGATTTCACGCCGTTCCGCAATATCATCAATGAACTGTATGCAAAAGATACATCGAAAAAGGTAAAAAGCGCGAAGCGGGCAAGGTTCCTTGACGGGATGTACATTTCGACAAGCGCGCCGTATGGATATAAAAAAGACCCGGCAGACAGGCACAGGCTCGTTATTGACGAACGGTATGCGCCGACAGTCAGGATGATCTTCTCACTGGCAAAGGACGGCATGGGGATTCTGCAGATCCGGAATTACATCAACAGCAGGCATATCTTAAGGCCGTCAGCAGTCAACCCGAACGGCTACGGGCGTTATTTTAACGGTGAGGACGACCCGAAACGCTACGAATGGAGCAATAACAGTGTGCGCGGGATTCTGAGGAATCCGGTCTATGCAGGGCATCTTGTGATGGGGAAGCGTGTAAGGCCATCTTTTAAGAGCCATAAGAGTTTCAGCGTGTTGCCGGAAAATTACAAAGTTGTCAGAAACGTACACCAGCCGATTGTTGACCCGGAGGATTTTGAACTGGTACAGCGCATGATTACGAGCAGGCGGAGTAACAAAAACAAACCGCGCAAACTGGACAACATCTTTGCGGGGCTGATCAAATGTGCCGACTGCGGCTATGCCATGACGCTTGCAAAAGCGAACCGCAGCCCGAAAGAGGAAGTCATTGATGAATACGGTTACATGTGTAATAATTATAAGACCTTTGGGAAATCTGTAGACACAAGCCACTGGATCGAAGCAAGGCAGCTTTACGACTGTGTATTAGGCGATATTAAAAAACACGCTGCACAAGCCCTTGCGGACAATGACGAACTGTGCCGGAAGCTGGCTGCGCAGATAGGGACTGACAGGGCAAAGCAGACAAAAACACTGGAAAAGGAGCTGCGGGCGAAAAAAACACGGCTTTCAGAAGTAGACAATTTGTTCCAGTCTCTTTATGAAGATAAGCTGAACGGGAAAATTTCGGAGCGCAACTACCAGATGATGAGCAGGCGGTATGAGGAAGAACAGTCTTCACTGGAACAGGCAATCAGTGAGATGGAAAAGCAGCGCGAGGAAAGCGGCAGGGAGAAAAACAATATCGAGCAGTTTGTCAAAACCATTAAAGACTATGCGGGAATTGAGGAACTGTCTGCTGCACTGCTGAATACGCTGATTGAAAAAGTTACGGTAGGCGAACCGAAAGAGATAGACGGGGAGCGCATACAGGAAGTAAAGATTTATTATAAGTTCATAGGGAACATAAGCTAGGAAGGACATATTTTGTCGGTAAAACGGGGCATTCCCGTATGTACCGCTGAGTATGTCCTTCTGACATTGAACAGCAGGAGGGGCGTATTCTCCGCCAGGGCAACCTCAATCCGAAAGTGA
>CAOKJJ010000114.1 GCA_948468465.1 uncultured Eubacterium sp.
AACGATGCATATTAAGCTTTGCGTATGCAGGCGTATGATGAAGCTACTGAAACGGCAACCGTGTCTGTGCGGGTGCCGCAGAGGGAATGTTAAATCATAGACTACGCTCGTAGAAGTACGGTGGAGGGATCTTTGGACACGGGTTCGATTCCCGTCTATTCCACTTTGGCAAGTGAGCGTTTCGCAACTCGAATCGCGAGTTTCACAGGGGACGGATTTTCCGTCCTTGTTTTTATAAAGGGGGAATGCGTTATGAATATGTCAGAAGCAGCAAGAGTGATTTTGGGATTAAGAGCGGCTGGCTGGAACGAAAAAGAGATTAATGATTTTATTCTCTATATCGAAACTGGAGAGGAACAGTATAAACCGAAACAAACACGGAAAAATGAGTCATATGACAATTAGAAAAGGCGGTCTTTTCACCGTCTTTTTCTTGTATTTGGCTATTGTTTCTATACAGTTCCTAAGATGATTCAAAAGGAGGCTTTGTTTTGAGAGTACTTGTAGTAGAGGATGCAAAAGATATGAATCGGCTGATTGTAAAGACGTTAAAAAAAGCCGGGTACAGTGTAGATGGATGTTTTGACGGAGAGGAAGCGCTGGATTTTTTGCTTGGAGCAGAATATGATGTGATATTGCTGGATGTCATGATGCCCAAGCTGAATGGATACGGCCTGCTCAAACAGCTGCGGGCGAATGGAGTCGATACTCCGGTGCTGTTTCTTACCGCACGGGATGCGGTGGCAGACCGGGTAAAAGGACTGGACCTTGGGGCGGATGATTATCTTGTAAAACCGTTTGACTTTGACGAACTGCTGGCGCGGATTCGCGTTATGACGCGCAAGCGGGCCGGGAGTGTAAGCAATGAATTTGTCATCGCTGATCTGGCGGTGGATATGAAACGCAGGACAGCGGCAAGAGGAGGGGTAAATATTCCGCTCATACCAAAAGAATTTGCCATTTTGGAATATATGATGCGCAACCAGGGGATAGTACTGTCCAGAGAACAGCTCGAAAATCAAATCTGGAATTACGAATATACCGGAAACTCTAACAATGTAGATGTTTATATGAGCCGTTTGCGCAGAAAGATTGACACTGGCTATGATAAGAAGCTGATTCATACGATACGCAGCGTTGGCTGGGTGCTGCGGGAGGATTGAACACGGATGGACAAGGAGCATTTATGAAAAAACTTTCAGTCAAGGCTAAGATTGCTTCCTGGATTACTTTGTTAACAGCGCTGTTAGCTACGGCGCTTATCATTTTTATGCTGGCAGTCAGCAGAAAAGTAGCGGATCAGACAGCTGTCGATCAGTTGATTTTAACAGTGAAGCACAACTTGGGGCAGGTTCAGGTCGAGCGGGGGAAGCCGCAGCTTACAGCGTCATTTCGTTTTTATCAGAATGGGGTGACAACGTTAATTTACAGTAAAAGGGAAGCTTTGCTGGCAGGGCAGATTCCTGTTTCCTATACGGGCAGCGAACCATTTAAAAATGGTATGGTAAGAAGGACAGAAACGGGCGAAGTGCAGTATTTTGTTCTGGATTTGTGGTTGTATGCAGGGTGGGATGACGGCGTCTGGGTACGCGGCCTGATAGAAGTACCGGATAAGAAGCTGGCGTCTGGCAATTTATTAAAAGTTGCTTTGATCGCGTTTCCTGTTTTTATTCTGCTTGCTGCGGCGGGGAGCTATTGGATTATTGCAAGGGCGTTTCGGCCGCTGGACAGCATGAATGCAACGGCTGCGGCTATTAATGAAGCGCGTGATCTGTCCAGGCGTATCGGGCTTGCACCGGGACAGGATGAATTTTCCAGGCTGGGCAGTACGTTTGACCAGCTGTTTGAACGTCTGGAACGGTCGTTTGAAGCAGAAAAACAGTTTACCGCGGACGCTTCTCATGAACTGCGAACACCTGTTTCTATTATTAAAGGGGCATGTGAATATGCCTTAAAGTATGATGAGACAGAAGAGGACAGACAGGAATCACTCGATATGATCAAACGTCAGGCGGAAAAGATGTCCTGCGTAATCTCCCAGCTGTTAAGTATGACAAGGCTGGAGCAGGAGACGGAGCAGGTATGTATGGAGCCGCTGAAGCTGCGCGGGTTTCTGCGTGAATTATGCAGAGAACAGGCATATGATACGAAGAGGGTAATGCTCACAGACGGAGATGATGCGCAGGTACAGGCAAATGCGCAGCTGCTGGCAAGATTGATCATGAATCTGGTGGAAAACGCGTTAAAATACGGGCGAAAAGACGGGCACGTATGGCTGAGTGTTCAGCGGCACGCCGATGAAGTACGGATTCTCGTGCAGGATGATGGGGAAGGCATTGCGCGGGAACATCAGGAAAAGATATGGCAGAGGTTTTATCAGGCAGATACTGCTCGCAGCGGGGAAATGGGAGCGGGGCTGGGCTTACCGATCGCACAGCAGATCGCAAAGCTGCATGGAGGGTATCTGACACTGGAGAGCGAGCCGGGTGCAGGAAGCTTATTTATTCTGCATTTAGGTTTAAAGCATCTGGGAAAACTTTTTTGAAAGAAATTAATCAATTTCATGTACGTTTCATACTGTAATACTAGAATATGTTTCAAGAAAGGAGAGAGCAAACAGGATGAAGCAAAAAAATATGCTGTGCGCGGCCGGGCTGGCTCTTTTTCTGATCAGCGGCTGCGGCAAGACAGAGAGCCCGCTTAAATATATCGGTGTATCAAAAGCAAAAACGCTCGCTCTGGAAGCGGCCGGTGTCGCTGCGTCTCAGGCTGAGTTTGCATCTGCAAAACTATCAGAACATCAAGGGCAGGAATATTATGAGGTAGCGTTTTCTGCTTTGGGAGAGGAATATGTTTATGATATTGACGCGCTTACAGGGACTGTCATAGACGCAGGTACACCGTCAGCAGGATCGCAGGAAGTCAGCCCGCCAGCGGGAATGCAGGCAGTCAACCCATTGGAAAATGGCATGCTTACGGAGCAGGAAGCAAAAGAAAGGGCTATGGTTCACGCAGGAATGACGAAAGATCAGGTTTCTTTCAGCACATGCGGCCTGGACAAGGAAGATGGAAGATGCGTATATGAGATGGAATTTTATGTCTCGGATGGCAGCAGTTATGATTATGAAATCGACGCATATACAGGAGAAGTTGTCAGTTTTGACTACGATGCCAAAACCCAGGCAATACAAGATGCTTCCAAAGACAGCAGAATGACGGAGCAGGAAGCAATGGAATTGGCGCTGGCGCAGGTTCCCGGCGCGTCCAGGAGTGATATCCGGGAGTTTGAGACAGATTCCGAAGATGGACGCACAGAGTACGAGGGAAAGATTCGATACGATGGTGTGGAGTACGAATTTGAAATTGACGCATACAGCGGCGCGTTCCGCAGCTGGGAAGCCGAACAGCTGGATGAGACATGTTTGAAATAAAAAAGTAAAATCAAGGAGGAATTTCATATGACAGCAAGAAAGAAATTAACAGCATTACTGGCCGCAGGGGTTATCGTAACAGGAGGTCTGGCCGCAACGAATACTGTATTTGCGGCACGGATTTCCAGTGCGGAGCAGGCAAGGCAAAAAGCGCTGCAAAAAGTACCGAACGCAGTCGTTACAGATGTGGATTCTGATCGTGAAAACGGGCAGCAGGTTTATGAGGTGGAACTGGTCAAAGGTTCCAAAAAATATGATATGACGTTTCGCGCTTCCGATGGAAAACTATTGGAGTACAAATGGGAAAAGACAACGGTAAATCCGAACCGCAGCCGTTCGCTCATAGGGACAGAAAAGTGCAAAAAACTTGCGCTGAATAAGGTGAAAAACGCAACGGTTACGTCTGTTTCACAAAAGACAGATGATGGCATTGACATTTATAAAGTAAAGCTGACAGCAGGAAATAAGCGTTATACACTGGAATTCCATGCAAGAACCGGAGCATTGCTGGAATATCAGTGGAAGGCTGCAAAGACTTCGTCTGCAGACAGTCAGAACGGGGATATTGGCCTGGAAAAGGCAAAACAGATCGCCTTGAAAGAAGTTCCGGGCGGTAAGATATACAAGGCCGAATATGATGTCGATGATGGTACGGCAGTTTATGAAGTGGAAGTTGTAAAAGGCAATTATGAATACGAATTTAAAATAGAGGCAGGTTCAGGAACCATTTTAGAAAGAGAGAAGGATTTCATAGATTAAGATACAATAATTCAGAGATAATTGCTGCATGTTATGGCCTCTCGGACGCTGGCAAATTCCATTTCCCAGCGTCCGGAAATTTATAAAAATGCAATGCAGCAATGATATCTGAACGGCTGCCAGTTAATATGCTTTCAGCGCCTCCCAAAGTTCCGTATAATAGTTTGTCGTAATTTCATCTAACGGCTGAAAAAATTCACAGCTGTCAAGTGTCTCCTTACTCGGAAAGATCGTCTGATTCTGTTGCGTCTCAGGGTCGAGCTGATTGAACACGGCTTTGTTTGGGGTTGCATAATAGACATAGTCGAAATTTTCCATGGCCACGTCCGCACGGCATAAGTAGTTTAAAAACAGCTCCGCATTTTTTTTGTTCTGGCAGGTTTTTGGAATAAACCAGGCGTCTACCCACATATTGGAGCCTTCTTTTGGAACCGTAAACGCGAGGTCTTTATTCAGGCTTTCGGCATAGGCTGCTTCTCCGGAATAGACTTCTGCCAGTGCCGCATTGCCGGCGGCCATCCAGTCAGCGGTTTCATCGCTCAAGTAAGAATAGACGAGCGGTTTTTGCTCCAGCAGCAGATCCAAAGAGCGGTCCAAAATATCCCGGTCTGTCGTATTGCACGATGCGCCAAGCAGTTTTTCAGCGACCATATAGGTGTCCCGGACGCTGTTTTCCATAATGATCTGGCCGGAATATTTTTGATCCCAGAGGATGCGCCAGCTGTCTGTTTCCTGCGGGTCTACCATTGTTTTGTTATATAAAATGCCGACGGTTCCGAAAAAGTAAGGTATCGTACGGCTGTTGTCCGGATCAAAATTTTTACAGTAATCCAGATAAGTTTCATCAATATTTGCAAATTCAGGGATATTTTGAAAATCAATGGGAAGCGTCTCATCTTCCTGAATCAGCTTCTGGATAATGTAATCTGACGTACATGCAACGTCATAGCGTATGGATCCTGCTTTGTATTTTGCATACATTTCTTCGGGACTTTCGTATTCTTCGTATTTGACGGTAATGCCGGTTTCGGCTTCAAACTGGTCTAACAGGCCTGGTTCGAAATATTTTCCGTAGTTTAAGACGGTTACGGTATTTGGGTCATGTTCCCTGCCGCAGCCGGCAGATATCATCAGGCAGCAGACGGCGGCAAGGGCGGCCAGGCATTTTTTTTTCATATGAGTCGCCTCCTTTCAGATACGCTGTTCTATTTGCTTTACTGCACGGCTGGAACGGAAATTGATTACAAGCAGCAGCGCAAAAGCCATAAAAAATAAAATGGTCGAAAGGGCGTACATTTGCGGCACGATTCCTTTGCGCAGTTCTGTGTAGATCATCGTCGAAAGCGTGTTGACGCCGGCGCCTTTCGTAAAATAAGTAATGCTGAAATCATCTAATGACATCGTGACAGACATTAAAAATCCGGAGAGTACGCCCGGACTGATCTGCGGCCAGATGATTTTAAAAAACGCGTAGATTGGCTTTGCGCCAAGGTCCAGCGCCGCTTCATAGGTGGATTTGCTTGTCTGGTTCAGCTTTGGCAGCACATTTAAAATGACATAGGGAATGTCAAAGGTAATGTGCGCGATCAGCACCGTATGCAGGCCAAGGCTTGTAAATCGGACAAAAATAAGCATCATGGAAATGCCGGTAACAATATCCGCGTTTAACAGCGGGATGTTTGTCGCGCCAAGCATAATGGCCCGGCTGTTTTTTTTCATGGCATGAATGCCGATGGCAGCCATTGTGCCAAGCAGTGTGGCGATGACAGATGCCAGCAGCGTTACAATGATTGTAGTTTGAAAGGCATCTATGATCATGCTGCTGTCAAACAGCTTCTGATACCATTTTAGCGTAAATCCGCCCCAGAATACTCTGGATTTGGAATCGTTAAAAGACAATACGACCAGCACCGCTATCGGAAGATACAAAAATAAAAAGATCAGTGCCAGATAAATCCGTTCCAGGCTTTTTTTAACCATACGTAGTACCTCCTGCATGATATCCTTACCAAACTGCCGTGCCGCCGGCATCGTCAGAATGTTTATTCATAATGGCCATGCTTGCAATGACAAATACCATCAGTACAAGCGAGAGCCCTGCACCCAGATTCCAGTTGAAAAACTGCATGAAATCAGCTTCGATGATATTGCCGATCAGCAGTACTTTGCCGCCGCCCAGTAAGTTGGAAATCGCAAAGGAAGTCAGGGCAGGGACAAAAACCATAATAATGCCGCTCATCACGCCGGAAAGCGTCAGCGGAAAAATGATCCGGATAAAGATCACATAGTTTTTCGCGCCCAGATCCTGTGCGGCTTCGATGAGATCTTTACGGATTCTGGACATGGCATTGTAAATGGGCAGTATCATATACGGCAAAAAATCATATACCATGCCGAACAAAACGGCAGTGGGTGTATTTAGTATATAAATATTTGGAAGATGAAAAAAGTCAAGCATCGCATTGATAATGCCGTTATTTGACAATAACAGCTGCCATGCCAGAATGCGGAGCAAAAAATTCATCCACATAGGCAGTATGAAAATAAATACAATAAAGTTTTGATGCCTGACATTCAGCTTGTTCAGTATCATGGCCAGCGGATAGGAGAGCAGCAGGCAGATCACTGTGCATTGGAGTGCGATTTTTATGGAAAGGCCGAGTGACTTCATATGCACTTTGTGAAAAATGGAGCTGATGTTTGCCAGCGTAAAGCTGCCTGCAGAGTTTGTAAAGGCATAATATACGACTAACAAAAGCGGCAGCAGTATAAATCCGATCATCCAGACGAGATAAGGGCCGGCCAGTAATTGTTTTCCAAATCTACGCATCCGTCTCCACCATCCTCTCGTCGCTTGATTCCGGTTTGTTCATAATCTGTATGTTAAAAGGAATGACCCGCAGTCCGACTTCTTTTCCCTGTTCATGATATTCCGTTGTATGAATCAGCCATTCATATCCGTTTGCCTCTACTTCAATTTCATAGTGCACGCCTTTAAATATGACGGAGGTGATCGAACCGTGGTAAAATCCGTCAGAAGGGTCTGTAATGATCAGATCTTCCGGACGGATGACAACATCTACCGGACGGTTGCTGCCGAATCCGGTATCCACGCATTCCAGATCCGTGCCCAAGACACGCACGAGCTTGTCACGTACCATGACGCCGTCAATAATATTGCTTTCTCCGATAAAGTCTGCCACAAAGGCATTGACCGGTTCATTATAAATATCTTCCGGCGTGCCGATCTGCTGGATATAACCCTGGTTCATGACGACGATCGTATCTGACATCGTAAGCGCTTCTTCCTGGTCGTGGGTGACATAGATAAAGGTAATGCCAAGCTCATTTTTCAGACGGATTAATTCGTACTGCATATCCTGGCGCATTTTCAGGTCCAGGGCGCCGAGCGGTTCATCCAAAAGCAGTACTTTCGGTTCGTTTACTATGGCACGGGCGATGGCGATTCTTTGCTGCTGTCCGCCGCTTAGAGAATCTACGCTGCGCTGTTCAAATCCATCCAGATTTACGAGCCTCAGCGCGTATTTAATTTTATCCTGAATGTACGCTTTGCTTTTTTTGCTGATTTTCAGGCCGAAAGCAATATTTTCCGCAATGGACATATGGCCAAATAGCGCATATTTTTGAAACACCGTATTCAGCTTGCGTTCATTTGGCGCAAGGGCGGTAATGTCTTTGCCGTCAAAAATGATTTTTCCGGCGTCAGGTGTCTCAAATCCGCCGATCAGCCGCAAAGTCGTTGTCTTACCGCATCCGGAAGGGCCTAACAGCGTGACAAATTCATTTTCATGAATGATCAGATTCAAATCGTCTAAAATAATCTGCCCGTCGAAGGATTTTGAAATATGTGACAGTTCAATCAATTCTTTTTCCATAAGTATCCTCCCAAAGTAAATGAAATTAAAAGCAGGGCGGGGTGCTGACCCAGATCAGCTTCGCTTCTTCCTGATACGCTTCGATAAAATGCTTTTTGCCGGCAGTAAAATAAAAGGATTCTCCTGCACGGACAATGTAGATTCTTGTACCGTAATGCAGCCGGATGGCGCCGCTTAGCACGTAGCCGAATTCTTCACTTTCCTGTGGCGCAAGCGTCTCCGATTTTCCTCCGGGGGCTAAGGTCAAAAGCACAGGCTCCATTGCGTTTTTTTGTGCATTCGGGATCAGCCATTCTACCAGACAGCTTCTTTTTTTATAATTTTTTTCAAAATAGTCCTCCGGTGAAAAGACGATCTGCTCCGGTTCGTCATCGGTAAAAAATTCAGCGGGAGTAGTGCCCAGGCATTGGATAATGTCTAATAAAGTACCAATGGAAGGGGTCGTAAGGCCGCGTTCCAACTGTGAGATAAAGCCTTTGGATAATTCGGAGCGGTCGGCCAGTTCCTGCTGTGTGAGTCCGTATTGGATGCGGAGCTCTTTCATTCGGTGTCCGATATCCATAAAGCGCCTCCTTGTGTAAATGTAATAATGAATTTTGTGTTTACTATTAATAAACAAGCCGAAGATTATTATGTGCGAAAAATGGAGAAATGTCAATATGTTTTTTTAGATTTTCTTTTATAATTCACAAAAAATCAATTGCAAAACTGCCGGTAAAATCGTAAAATGGGAATAGGGAAGTATACGAATTGCGCTGAAACAGAGTATGCAAAGAAAAATGAGCCATACTGATAAAGGAGGTGTGTTTCTATGGCAACTTCAAGTATTACGAAAAATTTTATTATATCAGGCAAGCGCCAGGTGGAGATGTTTGCTGATGCGGTTGAAGCGTCTGCCAATGACCGCCCGGTTCGTACCCCTGTGGCTGCAAGGCAGTTAAAGGGGAAAGATGATTTAATGTTTCTTAGGATGAAAAGGGAGAAAGCGAATGGAAACAAGTGACAAGTTTATGTTTGTCAACATTCGTGAGTATTTAGCAGAGGGAGATAATGATAAAGTCGGAGAGCCAGAGTTATTGAGAATGATCTCCGGCTTTTCATGCCCTAAAAATCCGGATGTTGAACATTTTTTAAAGAACAGTTCCATAGATTTTACGAGGAAGAACCAGTCGGTTACATATTTAGTGCTTGATATGGATGATGGTGCTTTGGTAGGATATTTTACAATAGCATTGAAGCCCTTGACGGTGCGGGACGAAACAGTAAGCAATACTGTGAAAAGAAAGATAAAAAGAATCAGCGAATTTGATGAGCAGACAAAATCGTATACGATGTCAGCGTACCTGATTGCCCAGATTGGGAAAAATTATACAAATGATGCCTGTAAGCGTATTACGGGATCAGAACTTCTCGAACTGGCATGGAGTGTAATCGAGGATATGCAGTATATGGGTGGAGGTATGGTGGTATTCCTTGAAGCCAACAATGAGGAAAAGCTGTTGTCATTTTATCAGGACAATAAGTTCCGGCGGTTTGATACCCGATTAACAGAGTCCGATCCGGAAAACCAGCATGAGCTAATACAGTTGTTAAGACTGCTTTAGCTGAAAAATTTCATAGTAATAGCAACTTTAGGTGTATGAAAAAGAGAAAATCAATATCATACACCTTTTTATTTTGGAAATATCGTTTTGCAAATCATATGGGGCGGTATTTTTCTAATTAATCAAATTCTGATTTGTCCATCCAAAAGTTTGCGGATGAGGCAGGAGTTTAAGTAAAAAATTTCTGAACACCGCGTAAATAGCACAAAGTACATTGACAAGGCAAAGCTGTCGTGATAAAATACCCTCAATAACATAAGAAAAGCGATGACGGAAAAGAGTAGTTTAGTTAGAAGCATCCAGAGAGAACGGCACTTGGTGGAAGCTGTTTATGCGGAAATTAGACGAAAACCATTCCAGAGCTGTAATGCTGAAATGAGTAAGTGTTACCGTACGCCTGCGTTAAAGGATAGGATTTGATAGAATCTGAAGTGAAAAGTTAAGGTGGAACCGTGCTGCGTGCACCCTTAAGACTATACGATGATGGTCTTATGGGTGCTTTTCTTATGTTGTTGCCAAATAGTTAAAACTGAAAAAGGAAAGGAGCAGCAAATCATGAAGGTTCTGCGAAAAAATGGAGAAATTGTAGAAGTAAGCTTTGAAGAACAGGAGGGCAGACAGGCATTTTGGCATACGAGTGCACATGTGCTTGCACAGGCCGTAAAACGCTTATATCCAGAAACGAAGTGCGCCATTGGTCCGGCAATCGAAAATGGATTTTATTATGATTTTGAATTTGATTTTTCATTTTCTAAAGAGCATTTAAAGACAATCGAAGCAGAAATGAAAAAAATTGTAAAGGAGTCTCTCTCCCTGCAGGTCTATGAGAAATCAAAAGAAGAAGCGCTAAGCTTTATGCAGCAGGCAAATGAAAAATATAAAATTGAACTGATTCAGGAACTGGATGACGCGGAGCAAATCAGCTTCTATAAGCAGGGAGAATATGAGGAATTTTGCGCGGGGCCTCATATTTCCAATGTGTGTCAGATCAAAGCAATCAAGCTGTTGTCCGTGGCAGGAGCCTATTGGAGAGGCAGCGAAAAAAATGAAATGCTTACGAGAATCTACGGAATATCTTTTCCAAAAACGGCACAATTGGATCAATATCTGCATATGGCTGAAGAAGCAAAAGCAAGAGATCACAGAAAATTGGGAAAAGAACTTGGAATATTTACGATCTTTGATGAGGGACCAGGATTACCCGTATTCCTGCCGAAGGGAATGATATTGAAGAACCTGCTGATTGATTATTGGAGGAAAATCCATCGCAGAGAAGGATATGTTGAAATTTCTACGCCCATGATGCTGGAAAGAAGACTTTGGGAAACTTCTGGCCATTGGGATTTTTACAGAGATGCCATGTACTCTCTTAAAGTTGAAGATGATGATTATGCAATCAAACCAATGAGCTGTCCAGGCGGAATGCTGGTGTATAAACTGGAACCAAGGTCATATAAGGATCTTCCTATGCGAATGGGAGAATTAGGGCTTGTGCATCGAAATGAAAAGTCCGGAACATTACATGGCCTTATGAGAGCACGTTCCTTTACGCAGGACGACGCGCACATTCTTATGAGGGAAGATCAGGTAATGGATGAGATACAAGGTGTTATGCGTCTTATTGATGAAGTTTATCAGAAGTTTGGTTTTTCCTATGAAATTGAATTGTCAACGAGACCGGAGCATTCCATAGGAAGTGATGAAAACTGGCAGCTTGCCACGAAATCTTTAGAAGACGCGGTGCGGGGAATGGGTAAATCTTATGTGGTAAATGAAGGAGATGGTGCATTCTATGGACCGAAACTGGATTTTCATCTAAAAGATTCCATAGGCAGGACGTGGCAATGCGGAACGATACAGCTTGATTTCCAGCTTCCGCAAAGATTTGACATTGACTATACTGGAGCAGATGGAGAGAAACATCGCCCGATTATGCTGCACAGAGTGATATTTGGATCCATAGAACGCTTTATTGGCATTTTGCTGGAACATTACGCGGGAAAATTTCCTGCGTGGATTGCACCTGTACAAGTTAAGGTTCTTTCCGTTTCAGATAAATATAATAATTATGCTAAAAAAGTGAAAGGGTTTTTGGAGGAACATGATATCCGGGCAGAAGCGGATGTCAGAAGTGAGAAGCTTGGATATAAAATCCGTGAGGCACGCATGGATAAGGTGCCATATATGATTATCGCAGGCGAAAAAGAGAAAAATAATATGTCGGTATCAGTAAGACAAAGAGACGCAGAGCCTGGCAGACAGGACATGGGTGAAATGAGTCTTGAACAAGTGGTCAGTTTGATAAAGAGAGGCGAGAGATAGAACGTATCTTAACATTCATTTCCGCGAGCTGCACCACTGCTTTGCGGAAATGAATGTTAAGAGTGATTTTATTCATAAGGATCAAAAACTTTAAATGTCACATGTCCGTCTTTATTTTTAGAACTTTCCAGCATCAGCATCCATAACTGGTGGAATTTGTCTAACAGTACCGCATCGGCATCTACAATATAAGGCGAGAGGATGCCGACATCGAAATAGCGTACATTTAACGGCGGCATAAAAATCAGATTATCCGAACGCACCTGATCTTCATGCTGCTTGATATGCTCATAAGTAATCATCAGATAGTCTTTTCCATGAAATTTACAGTTAAACGAAATGAAACATTCGTCTACAACCCATTCTTTTTCATCTTCTGTTATCCGATGTTTTAAAGATGGCGAAAGACCATCCGTAGACTGAAGCTCAATCAGCCAGTTGAGATGCCCTTTTTTTGTTTCCTGAATCATTTCTTCCAATGTCTTTGCCAGCGTTGCAGGTTTCATACAAATATCCTCCGTAATAAAATAAATGAATCCGAACTGCGGATTCATTGAAGAAAGCCAATAGGGGGACTCGAACCCCCGACCCACGCATTACGAATGCGTTGCTCTACCAACTGAGCCATATTGGCATATACAATTAAAATGGCTGCTTGTTCCCTGCGACTTAATTACTTTAACACAAACAGGAAAAAAATACAAGACTTTTTTTAAATTTATTTTCAGATAAGTTTTCCACAAAAGGCAGTGGTATTTCTCTGTGAAATCTGTTATTCTATATAAATAAGGGATTACATAAGGAAGGGAACCGTATAAACGGGAAATTATGAAGCTATAACTATGAAACTATGATATGAAAGAGGAGAGCAGCGTATGAAAAAAAGATTCGTATTAATGCTGACAGCATCTGTGCTTGTATCCGCCTGTCTGACAGGCTGCGGCAAAAAATCTGAAGATGGGGATCAGACGGACAAAGAAGGTCAGACGGATACGGCGGCAGATGACCAGGGTTCAGAGGAAGCAGGCAGTGACAGCGGGAATGTGAGTCTGCGTTTTTGGTGTGATGAGGAAGAGATGGCACTGTTTCAGGAGCAGATTGATACATTTATCAATGACCATAAGAGTGAAGCGAATATCAAAGTGGAATGCGAACCGGTTGCAGCATCTGAATGTAAAGATGTATTTTTGGGGGATGTGAACAACGGCGCGGATGTATTTAGCCTGCCGGATGATCAGCTGCTTACAATGACTTCGTCTGGCGTGCTGGAAGAGATTGCAAATGCGGACGCGGTGGCGGCCGCGAACCTGGAAGGGGCAGTGGAGGCGGTTACTGTGGGAGGAAAGATGTATGCATATCCGCTGACGGCTGACAATGGATATTTTCTGTATTATGATAAAGCGTATTTTACGGAACAGGATGTAAAGTCATTGGACCGTATTTTGGAAATCTGTGCGCAGAATGGGAAAAAATTTGCCATGGACTGGTCAAGCGGCTGGTATCTGTATTCTTTTTTTGGAAACACGGGTCTGACACTGAGCCTGAATGAAGATGGGCTGACAAATAACTGTGACTGGAATACGGCAGAAGGTGAGATTACCGGACTGGATGTTGCGAAAGGGATGCTTTCGATTGCCAGAAATCCTGGATTTTTAAATACAACGTCCGCTTCTGATGCGATGAAAGAGGGTACGGCGATTGCGGCGGTCAGCGGTGTGTGGGACATTGCTTCTGCAAAACAGGCGTTTGGAAAGGATTATGGCGCCTGCAAGATGCCTACCTATACTTGTGCCGGCAGACAGGTGCAGATGGCGTCATTTACCGGATACCGCCTGCTTGGGGTGAATGCGTATTCTAAGCACAAAGCTTGGGCGGACAAGCTGGCAGAATATTTGTCTGGCGAAGAAAGCCAGAAGCTGCGCTTTGAACGGGAAGAGCGGGGACCTTCCAACAAAAACGCGTCGGCTTCTGATGAAATATCAAAAAATCCGGCGATATCGGCAGCGTTAGAGCAGGCTGAGTTTGGCGTTTTGCAAAAAGTCGGACAGAAGTACTGGGCGCCGGTTACAGAGTTTGGAACGACGATGGCGGCAGGAAATCCGAGCCGTATCCCGCTGCAGGATCTGCTTGACCAGATGGTCGAAAGAATTACGGAATAGTGTGCACAGAAATAATAGGAGGGACGCTTAAATGGAAAAGAAACTAAAAAGGCGTGGAAGCATAAAAGTGCGTATTATGCTGCCGGTTTTGATTCTTGGTATCGTAGCCATTGTTTCCAATGTTACAGCGATGTCAAATATCCAAAAGGTAAATAAAAACGCGGCACAGATCGCAGACCATTATATGACAAGCCTTACGGAGTTAAGCTCTATCAAAGAACAGGTACAGCAGCTGTACAGCCTTGGACTGTCGCATGCGGTAGCGATTAATTCCAATACGATGATAGACACGGTAAATACGATTAAGCAAAAGGAGGAGGTGCTGGCGGAAAGTCTGAAAAATTATGAAGCTTATCTGGATCCGGAGGATCAGCAGTTTTATCAGGAAATGACGGCACAGTTTGAAGAACTGAAGCTGGCGCTGCGGCGGGTATGTGCCTTCAGCGCGAATTTGCAGCGGTCTTTGGCAAATACTGCGGCAAGCACAGAGGTTTCTCCGTGTGTGGAGAAAATTTTAAACGATATCGGCGTCATAGAAGAAAACGCAAAACAGGCAGCGCAGGATGCAAGAACCCAACTGGCGGATGTATATGCGGTCAGCAGAATTACAAACAGCATTACGATCATTATCAGCCTGCTTGCGATTTTATATGCTGTATACAGTTCCAACCGGCATGTGCTGCATCCGATTGTAAAAGCGGAACGCGAACTGTCTGACATTATTCATGGAATTGACCAAAAGCAGGGAGATCTTACGAGACGGGTCAGCATTCTTTCGAATGATGAGATCGGAGAGCTTGGAGACGGCATCAATGTTTTCTTAGAAAAGCTGCAAAACATTTTCCGCATTATTACAGATAATTCGCAGAAAATGGATGTGGTTGTCTCAGAAGTTATGGACAACGTAGCAACCTCCAACAACAGCGTATCCGAGCTGTCAGCACTGACAGAAGAATTGTCCGCAACGATGGAGGCAATCTCGAACAATGCACAGACGATCAGCGAAAATGCCGAATCGGTCAATGAAGAGGTCGTAAGCATCGCGGAACGGACAGGCGAAATCAATGAATACTCCAAGAAGATGAAGGACCACGCGGAGACAATGGCCGGCAAGGCACGTAATAATATGGAAACAACAAGCGTTAAGATCAGCGAAATTCTGTCCGTATTAAATCAGGCGATTGAAAACAGCAAGAGCGTAGATCAGGTCAATACGCTGACCGGCGACATTTTAAATGTAGCAAGCCAGACAAACCTGTTGGCCCTGAATGCTTCCATCGAGGCGGCAAGGGCCGGCGAAGCCGGAAAAGGATTTGCGGTTGTCGCAGGGGAAATCAGCCAGCTGGCGGCAGCAACAAGGGAATCCGCTAACAATATTCAGCACATCAATGTAGTCGTGACAGAAGCGGTACATAATCTTGCAGAACACGCCCGAAGCCTGGTAGCTTACATGAATGAGTCGATTTTGCCTGAATTTGAAGCATTTGTGGCCGCGGGTGATGAGTATAAGCAAAATGCTACTTATATCGAAAAAGTGATGCAGGAATTTGACACAAAGACAGAAACACTGGAAATATCAGTAGCGGAAATCGCGGATTCCATTCATACAATCAGCGTCGCGATAGACGAAGGTGTGAACGGGGTAAGCGGCACCGCGGAAAATATGCAGGTACTTGTAACCGATATGGACAGCATTAATATGCAAATGAGTGAAAATAAAGGCATTGCAACCAAATTAAAACATGAAACGGAAATATTTACAAAACTTTAAATAAGGAATCGCGGAAATTTACATTGTGTTGCGTGGGGGGATGTTGGCTATTCGGACGCTGGATGAGGGGCGGGGCCTGGATTTCGGCTCCTACTCCAG
>CAOKJJ010000115.1 GCA_948468465.1 uncultured Eubacterium sp.
TCTGATGCACCTGCCATTCTTCAAGCTTTAACGCTCTTAGGTTTCGGTACCTCGTTTTCACCTTTTTCCATTGTTTCCAATGCCTGCCACATTTACTATGCATAGTTCCGCACAGTTATTGGGCTTTAACCCGTCTTGCAGCCTTACCCCTATGCATAGCCTGATGTGGTTTCTGTTCGTCAGACCAGAGATTTGCCTGCACCTTCCTTCAGATTCCCCTCACGGTGGACACCCTTGGTGTTCGGCTGTATCCTTCCCACTGTCGGGCGGATTAGGGACTTTCACCCATTAGAAACGTGCGCCGCCGGGCGCACAAGGAAAAGGCGTGTGCCACTCTGCACATGCCTTTTGTACCCGACATTCCATGCCATACGCTGCACTGCGATGGAAAACGGTAAGCCGTATCACTCTACATGAATTTCCTTTGAAATAACAGCCCTGCCCGCCGCACTGCTGTCCATCCCTTCCTGCTCCATCTGCGTCCAGTCATCCAAATGATCAAAAATGAATACATGCAATGTTTTTATCCTTTTCCCCTGAACGGCAAATCCTGCCCGGCCTGCCATTTCCATATCTGGACAAAGCATCTGCCCATCCTGATTAAAACAAATCGTATAACATGGTTCATAAGACCATCCAAGAAGCTCCATCATCTCTGCGTCCGTCATAGCGGGATTTTCTGAAAGCAGTTTTTCCCGCCTGTCGTCTGTCAGTTCCCGCTGCTTTCCCGGTGTCGCCGTATGGACAATTACCTGATACGGAGATACCACGATATCTTCAAGCGTAATATTCCCCTTTTTCTCACCCACTGCAATTGTCTTTACATCTGTTTCGTTTGCCTCAAACGGAATGTCCATATTCCAGCTGCCGTCCGTCCAGTGAGATGCCGAGATATCTTCCCTGTCAGTCATCCTGTCGTCATCATAGCCAAGGCCGCTTACCTTTAAATTCAGTTCGCCGCTGCCTGTATACTTCTTTGCAAGATTGATCTTAAGCATGCCTGCAAATGTATGGCTGTCGATTACCTCGCCCTCAAACGTGTTTTCGATCCATTCAGGTGTACTTTTATCCACACTCCATGTTCCTCCTATATAAAATCCTGCGGCTGTCCGGTTCCCTGCCGCATCCATGCCTGTATAATGTTTCGGAATATGCGTAAAATCTGCATCTTCTGATGCAATATTTACAGTAAGAAATATGGAATATCCATCACAGTAGGCTTCTGACGCAGTCAATGTGATTCCCTGGTCAGATACGGTATAGTCCGCTGTATCCACACCCTCATCATTCTCATTTGTCAAGACCGTTTTCTTATCGGTATAATCTCCGGAGTATGTGGCATCATCCCCTACCCTTTCAAATATCCTTCCAATTAATGGAAGCTTTGCCGCAAGCACCGGATGAAAGTATCCCAGTCCGCCAATTCCAATAACCGCTGCGGCCGCTGCAGCTGCCGCGCCTTTTCCTATTCTTGCAAATCTTTTCATTTGATCCTTTTTCATTTGATCTTTTTTCATTTGATCTTTTTTCATTTGATCCTTCCTCCTTTTATCTATCAGAATCTTTTTGTCACTTATTTCAGGAGCAAGGGCCTGCTTTAAGATTTGATCTAATTTTTCATCTGTCATATCCTATCGCCTCCAATTTTTCCTTTAACTGCTTCTTCGCCTTCCGCATCCGGCTTTTGACGGTTCCTTCCGGCAGTCCAAGGATCTTAGCTATCTCATTAATCTGCATATCCGCTGAGTAATACAAATAGATTGGCATTCTGTATTTCTCAGGCAGCGCCTGAACGAATCCCTGAATCATGTCTGCCTCATTTTGCTTTAACACAATATGTTCCGGAGAGGCTTCATTGTCATGGCCAGGAAACTCATAGCCCTCATCAGACATCTCGTTCATACTGTCAGTCGGAACCAGCCGCATCCGGTTTGCATGCTTTTTCTTCTTATTTTTCCAAAGATAAATCGAAGTGGATAAAGCGTAGCTCTTTGCATTCTGCATAGAATCCAGCGTTTTCTTTTTCTCCAGCAGTTTGAGCATGGTATCCTGATACAGTTCGTCCCCATTTTCCGCATCTTTTGCTGTCATCCGGCAAAACCGCAGGATGTCTTTTCCAAACCGCAGGACAAACCGCTCAAATTCGTCATCATTCATGGCAGTCATCCCCCTTCTTCTTTCAAGTCGACTTGCAAAGATTTGCCCTTGCGTATATATATTGTCCTGACGCAGGAGAAAAGTTTTCCTATTCTCAAAAAAATTTTAACAATCTTACATACAAATGAAGACTATGACAGGAAAATAAGCAAAAAAACAGGAAACCCTTTTCGTTTCCTGTCTTGGTATGGTGATGACATTGCCTTCGTTTCCTTCAATTTTACGCATTTTCACCTTCAAATGGCGGCAGTTCCAGAGCAGGCATGCCATATGCTTCTGTAACCATTTTTACTGTTTTCCTTAAATTAGCTAATGCCATCGGCAAACACTCTTTTCGAACAGAATCTTCATTTATTTCTATTTTATCATTCTCAATTCCAAAAACAGATAGTGTTTCCAATGTTAAATATAATCTTTCATCCTCTTTTCCCATACGGAATTTTAATTTTATCATGATATGATTGTTCTTATCTTCATTTTTAGGAATCGAAATATTACCGCTGGCCTCAATTTCCAGATTATTTTTCTTTACTCTTTCAAAACTTTCTGCAAAAGAAGCTGTTTTAACACTATGTTTCATTAACTTATAATCACTCATAATTCTCCTCTTTATGCTAACGCCTGAATTTTGCCAATAGAGTAATCCACTGTATCTGAAAATCCAACATACATATTAAAATATTCATCTGTAAGCGTAATATTTCGGCCTGTATATTTGAAATTTAATAGCATTTTAATTTGCGGTTGAATTATAAATTCCATATTTGTATTTCTTAATTTAAAAACAGCAAGTTCATCTGCATACTCATCATCTTCTGCATCCATATATTCTCCATCTGTCGGCAGCAAATTTTTATCAATATCCTTTTTATCAACTATATGCCAATTCACATTTTGTCCATTATATTCTATAATCATTTTCTTTTCTTCTATACTTAAAAAAGCATTTCGAATCGTGATTTTGTTTTCTAAAAGATCAATTAACGTATCATAATCTGTCTTTGTTCCAATCCATTTTGCTTCTTCCTCATTAACAAAGCAGCAAATAAACAAATATACATCATTATTATTCTTACAAGTAAACATGACCGGATACTTACTTTCAAATAAAATGGTATCTAATATAATATTTTCAAATCCAGAAATTCTTCTGAATATTTTTTCAATCCTCATTCTCAATCACCTCAAATTCCTTATATGGCTCCGCTTTCACGTACAGCCACCAGTCTACATGTGAGCCTTTATATTTTATGCCTAAATTTTTTTTCCATTCTTTTGTTTCTAAACAAATTCCATGTATAGGCTTTGTAGTTCCTATCGCAATCTTAAAAGGATGCCCATATCTGCTGTCCATTGTCATAAATCTTTTCACATCTTTAAATTTAAGAAATGTAGATAGTGAATATTCTTGCGGATCATCAATTTCACCACCTGCACTTATTTTGAATCCATTTTCTTCATAAGAATTTAAAAACGATTCCTGATCTGCTTTTTGTGTGGCACATGCCCTATAAACCTGTAATTCTTGTTCTCTTGCCCATTTTGGCATTTCAAAATTTTTAAAATAAGAAGGAAATTTTTTCTTAGCTTGTTCTTTATTCACCTTACCACCCATTCATATAACTCTAACAATGTCTCGAAAATATAATTATTCTCTAAATTATATCATAACTCCGAACTTTTTCAAGCTTCCAAAATCTATTATGTTGATCATTTTACCCATCATTTTCTTTTTTCCCTGTAAGGTCAACTTTCACCCAAAACCATACGATAAAAAAATAAATAAAAAAAATGATTTTTTCTGAACCGTTTTCCCATGCCAATGCTCTTATATACAGGTGCACCAAAAAAACAATTACCGCGGAATTGCAGATAAAGGAGGGAGAAGCTTGGATTCAGCACAAGAAGCAGAACTCGTTCGTCGCATGAAAAAAGGAGACCGGGCAGCCTTTGACAAACTTTATGAAATCTATTATGATAAGCTGTACCGTACAGCATGCTTAATCACCGGAAACCGGGCAGATGGAGAAGATGTGGCCCAGGAAACCTTTATTAAAATGTACCTGCATTGTACTGAGTTAAAAAAAGATGAACAGTTTCGTTACTGGCTCTACAAGATATTAAACCGCACAGCCTGGCAGATCTCGAAAAAGCATTCCAAAGAACAGCCGGATGAGCAGATTATAGAGCTTGCGGACAAATCCATGACAGATTCTCCCGCCATGCAGCTACTGAAAAACGAGCGGGATCGGGCGATCATAGAGGCGGTCCGCAAATTAGAACAACGCCAGCGGACAGCAGTCATCTTGTATTATTATAACGGGCTTGGCACAAAAGAGATTGCAAAGATCATGGAATGCATGGAAGGAACCGTAAAGTCCAGGCTGTTTACCGCAAGAAAGAATCTAAAATCGCTTTTAAAAAATGAATGGATACAGGAGGACAGATATGAGTGGTTGTAATTTAAAAGATCATCAAATCAAGGCAGCAATTCATGCAGAAGCATACTCCTACGACCCGCCAATGGACTTAAAACAACGAATCGACGCGCAATTGGCGTGGCAGGAAAACAAGGAGGTCATCACTATGAAAAAATTCAATACAAAGAAAATCGCAGCAGCGGCAGCAATAGCATGTGCACTGACAGGAACCGTATGTATGGCAGCAGGCAGGATTTCTTATTATGAAAGTTCCTCAACACCGCTTACGGAAGTCACACAATATACTGATCTTGCCAAGATCGAAAGCAAAGCAAATATTATTACTGGCGCTCCGAAAGCATTCGATAACGGATTCTTGTTTGCAGGCGCCAATACTGTCGATACAAACGGTATGGACGACGAAGGCAACGTAGCTGAAAGCTTTACGGAAGTCAGCATTCGATATGAAAAAGATGCACAGCAAATGAACTATGTGGTAAAACAGGGCATTACAAATTATGCGGATGAAGAGTTGGAGAAAAAACAGGTCATAGAATCGGACGGCATTACTTATTATGTTACACATGACAATTACCTGTTTTTACCAGCGGACGGTGAACCTACTGCCGAAGATCTGGAAGCAGAAAAAGCTGGTGAACTGTTTATTTCTTATGGAAGCTCCGAACGGGAAGAGCAGGTCTATAGCGGTATCTCCTGGAATGCGGACGGCAAACATTACAGCCTGTTTAGCATGGACGTTACTATGGATGCCGAAGAGCTGCTTGCCATGGCAAAACAGACCAGATAATTTATCTATGATATAAAAATAACGGGCAGGATTACCGAAGCTTTCCGGTGCCTGCCCTCTTTTCTGTTAAAATATTAGCTGTTCCATAAAAACCCTGTCATTTTCAAATGTATGAATCACAGGAAATGACATATCCCGGTCTGGTTGCTTTCCACAGCTGTACCATACGCCATGTAGCCCGCCTGCAGCTGCTCCTGCCACATCCTTTTTTAAATTATCCCCAATAAAAACAGCTTCCTGCGCAGCACAGCCCGCCTTTTCCACACAAAGCCTGAAAAAGTCCGGATGCGGTTTTTCCACACCTGCTTCCTCGCTTGTTACAATCATATCAATATACGCAGATAATCCGAGTTTTTCCAGTTTCCGATATTGAATATAAGCTGTCATGTCTGTCCCTATCCCAATTTTGATCTGCATTTCCCGTAATTTCTGAAATACCCGTTCAACTCCGGGATACGATTTCATATGCGCAAGCATTGCATCCCAATATGCGTGATACAGATTTTGCACATGCGGAAACAGCGGCTTGCCCAACAGCTCCATCATACACTGAAATCTGATCATACGGTTATGAATCGCGGCTGTATCCGTCCCGACTCTTTGCTCTGCAAGTTTCCACGCTTCCAAATAAAATTCCTGGGTTTTTGCATCTTCCAGGTCAAACCAGTTCCTGCAATAGTCACTGACAGCCTTTCTTCCGTGCGCATCCGCACGATCATAATCATACAGCGTATTGTCAATGTCAAAAATTACTGCCTTAACCATCATTTTTCCTCCAGACATTTTCCTAAAGTTTTCCAGTACTTACTCGCATGCCAGACACGGTCTGTCTCCATGCTTCCCAATGATCTTTTCCATCCAGATCATATTGTACCAACGTCCAAACTTATACCCACACTTATGAAATTCACCTGCTTTCGCAAAACCCATATGCGCATGAAAATCAGCGCTGTTTGCTGTCAGATATTCATCATCCTGATCCGGGTATCCGATACAGGCATAAAGATTAAGCATCCCCATCTCCCGCAGTTTCATTTCCAGCGCCTCATAGATCTTCCTGCCCAATCCGGTTTTTCGGGCATTCTGATACAAATAAATCGTTATTTCACATGACCAGTCATAGGCCGCCCTGCCAACAAACGGCCCAGCATAAGCATAGCCTTGTATCAGATTGTCCTGTTCTATAACAAGGTATGGATAACGGCGCATCGTTTGCTCCATACGCGCTTTCATTTGTTCAAGGGATGGGGTCTCGTATTCAAATGATATGGCAGTATTTTTTACATAATAATCATAAATTTCCAAAATACGTGCAGCATCCGTCAATACCGCATTACGAACCGTAAACATACATGCATTCCCCTTTCTGAAACAAATCATTTCCTGTAACAATAACAATACAGATATCCTTTCAGGCAGTTATTTATTTACAATTCCTTACCGCTTACAGCCACTGCAGCAGTTTTAAATACCAGTCGTCCATAATGCTTTCATAAGGAATCCGTACGATGCTTTCCTTTGAAATATTTTCATAAACACAGGCTTCTGCCGCGCCGCCCAAACCCGGCAGCTTATAAAAACCATTAAAAACAATCCATATTTGTCCATGCGCATCATGCTCTTTTAAAAACCGTTCAAAAGCTTCCCTTTCTACATAAACGTACTTGTCATCATAGGAAATCATCCGGCTCAATGCTTTGGTATCCTCGGAAACAATTTTCGTTTCCCCATCATAATTTCCAATCATAATATCTTTATTTGCATTGCATCTGGCATAAGAATGGGTATGTATCGTAAACAATGCCGCCGCTAACGCCAGCAGTCCGGCGGCTGCCATACCGATATACGCCTGTTTCTTATATGGACGAAAACCGGCGATGTTTCCTATGCGCCTTTTGATATCCGCAAATTCCCTCTCTCCTGCATAGGTAACGGCAGATGGCGTACCATCCGGTTCGTTGTGCAGCAGTTTTAATGTTTTTAAAAGTACAAGCCCATAGGCATGCGCCGTTTTCCTGCTGTTTTGGATACATACCTGATCGCACAGATCTTCCATATCCGTCTTGATATATTTCTGACAAATGGTCAGAAATGGATTCACCCATAACAGGCATCGTAATATGTCCCACACAAAGCCAAACCATAAATGCCCTAACCGGATATGCGTCTGCTCGTGCCGCACAATTACCATTAATTCTTCTTCGCTATAGCTGGCAAACATGACTTTTGGAAGCACAATCTTTGGATGCAGCAAACCGATGGTAAATGGCGTGATGTCCATATCGGTAATATAGATATGGGTATATTCAAACGTAACCTTTTCCATCCCTGCGGCTTGTCTCCAAAGGCGGCATCGTTTTCCAAATATATGGACAGCCGCTGCCGCAATGCCTGCCATATAAATACGGTCAAGCCACAAATTGCCTGCAAGTGCGGATGTCAGCCACCATGTTGCGTGCAGAACCACGGTGTTTTCATAAAATAGCTTTAGTTTTCCAAGAAACGGCAGAATTAGAAATGATGACCATAACATGCCCTTTAACAACATCCGTTTTGATGAAAACATCTGTTTTGAGAAAAATGTCCTGCGCAGCAGCAGCACAATCCCTGTAAGCACAAATGAAAAAAACGCGCATCGTACAAGCTGCGTTGTATAATATACCGCGCTAAAATCTATCATTTCGGCAATTCGTAACCAGTCAGCCATGATTTTTTCCTTTCGCTCTATTTACCAACGCTGTATATGCTACTAACTGTTTCTTTCATATTTACGTGATAATATCATCGGTGTATATTTTTTCACTAGCCTCTGCGTTATTTCTTCGCTTTTCTTAATCAATTCTGCCTGTTTCATTCCCCATTCAGCGGCAGCTTTGTTATCTTCTAATTTTTCACTTAAAATAACTTTTTCAGTCATAACAATCCCTCCCTCGATCTTCATATACAACATTTGCCTCATGACAAATGGAAAGAAAATGGAATGCAGCTTTCTGGTAATCACGTATATTTCCTCCCCTATTATGCAAACTAACTGCATGATTAAATATTTCTATCGCTTTTTTGCGATTATAATTTTCTTTTTTTACAAGATATTTACTGATTGATAAAGAAAATATTTCTATGAAATATACGATGTAAGAAATTTCGCAATGATATACTGCACTATCTATACTATTTTGATTTTGGATAAGGTTTTTTCAAATCTGTTCTGTTCAAAAGATAATCAACACTGACATTATAAAAATCCGCAATTTTTGAGAGAGCGGCAAGCGGAATCTCATGTTCACCTGTTTCGTAACGTGAATATGTCCGTTGATTAACGTGCAAAAAGTTAGCCATATACACTTGTGTCAAATCGTTATCTTCTCGTAATTCCCTGATTCGGTGATACATGTTTACTCCCTCAACCTGATTTTTGATACATTAAGCATTATATGATAGACCGAAAAAGCCTACTTGAATTTAGACTGAAAAAGCCTATAATAATATTCAAAAAGGAGTAACCAACTCCTCCCTTCCCGCATACAATAAACCAAAAGCCAACAGGAATGCTTTATGGAAATATATGTGGTAAAACCAGGGGATACCGTAGATTCCATTGCTGAAAGTTACGGCATTTCCGTATCTTCCGTCATTTACAGCAACCAGCTTGTCTACCCATACCCTTTAGCTGTAGGGCAGGCGCTTCTTTTATCTTCCCTTGAACCCTCCTCACCCTCTTACCCGGCCTGGGTAAATGGCTATGCCTATCCTTATATTCAGCAGAACGTTTTAAATGAAACACTCCCCTATCTGTCCTCGCTGTCTGTGTTTTCTTATGGATTTACAACAGACGGGGAATTGATTGCACCCGCAGTGGATGATACTTTTATGATTAACGCCGCGCTTATGCAGGGTGTGCGGCCCGTTCTTACTTTGACTCCGCTTGGACCTGACGGAAATTTCAATAACTATCTGATCTCTGCAGTCGTCAACAATCCAGAGGCAAAAGATCAGCTGATCGCAAATCTTTTGGCTACTGTCCAGGAAAAGAACTTTCAGGGCGTGGATATTGATTTTGAATATATCCGTCCTGAGGATCGGGTGCCTTTTGCCGACTTTGTGGCGGATGTCAGAGATTTGCTTTCTGCTTATGGTTATCATGTTTCCGTTGCGCTGGCGCCAAAAATTTCTGATACGCAGTCGGGACTTTTATATGAAGGAAAGGATTACGGACTTTTGGGAGAAGCGGCTGACAGCGTTTTGCTTATGACCTATGAGTGGGGTTATACTTATGGCCCGCCGATGGCTGTGGCTCCGATCAACGAAGTCCGCAAGGTAGTGGAATATGCCGTCACACGAATTCCTTCCTCCAAAATAGATCTTGGCATTCCAAATTATGGCTATGACTGGACGCTTCCCTTTGTCCAGGGAACCTCACGGGCACACACGATCAGCAATGAAGGGGCCGTGCAGCTTGCCATAGAAGCAGGCGTTCCCATTCAATTTGATGAGACAGCTATGTCGCCGTTTTTTAAATATGAAAAAGATGGTAAGCTCCATGAAGTATGGTTTGAAGACGTGAGAAGTTATCAGGCAAAATTTGCCCTTTTGCCGGAATTTTCCCTGCGGGGGATGGGATATTGGCAGATCATGCGGTTTTTCCGTCCAAACTGGCTGCTGCTTGAGGATACATTTCTGATTCAGAAGCCGTAAGGCAGTCGGAAGCTGTAAGGCAGCCGATGTGCGGATGTCATCTGTTTTTATGCATTTCAAACAGGCTTGCTGCTTTTGCCTGTTTGAAAGCTTACATGTGCGGCGCATACAAATGTCAGTGAAATTCTTGGTATATCTGACTCTTGAACAACAGCAGTGCAATCACCGCGGTCAATGCATCTGCGATTGCCTGCGACATGATAATTCCCATATATCCCATGGCATGATATGCAATGACAAGAACGGCCAAAAAGATGATTCCCTGTCGGCTGACTGATAAAATGAAAGATCCGGCCACTTTTCCCATCGCCTGAAAAATAATTGTCATTAACAGCACCATTCCTACAAATATCATCGTAATGACCTGCCAGCGCAGCATCACCGTGCCGTCGCTGATTATGCTTTCATTGTTTATAAAGCTTTTCATTAAAAACGGGGCGTCAATATAGATGACTGCCGTAAGCATGACAGCGATCACGCTAATAAACCAGAAGCAGAAACGAAGCAGTTCCAGGAGCCGTTTTTTATCGCCGGAACCATAATAATATCCGAACAGCGGCTGTCCGCCGAATGCAAATCCGGTCAGCAGCAGGAGGGCAATCATATTCACTTTTAAAACGATTCCCATGGCCGCAATTTTATCATTTCCATATGGGAGCAGAAATTGATTCATCAATACAACGCTTACGCTCTGCATAAGATTTACAATTGCAGCAGGAATGCCTATGCCCAAAATCTGTCCCATATACCCTGCAGATACTTGTATTTCTTTTGGATGAACGGATAATGTCTGACTCTTTTTTGCGACAACAGCCATAAAGAAAAGGTCCGAACATACATATCCTATTACGGTGGCAATCGCAGCGCCGCTGGCGCCAAGACCCAGCATCGTAATAAATACAGGATCTAATGCTATATTGACAAGGGCGCCCAAAACCGTTCCTGCCATTGATTCTTTCGACATTCCCTCAGAACGCAGAAAATTGGAGTGAATGAAAGAAAGCATCACGGCCGGAGCGCCTATCGCCAGGTAAATGTAATAATTTGACGCGTGCGTAAAAGTCTCTGCACTGGCTCCTATGACATGCAGCAGCGGCACGCGGAAAATCAGCATAATGACAGCTATGAAAATTCCTAAACATAATGTAATATAAAAGCAAAAAGAACTGACGCTGCGGGCCTTCTGCTGGTCTTTTTGTCCTAACAAACGTGAAATCAAAGATGCGCCGCCCTGTCCAAAGATGTTTCCTAATGCCATCAGCAGCGTAAACACCGGCATGCCTAAGGATACGCCTGCCACAATATTTGTATCATTTGTCTGTGCTACAAAAAAAGTGTCTGCCAGGTTGTAAATCAAGGTAACAACCATGCTGAATACAAGCGGCAGTGATAAGCGTATATACGCCTTTGAAATTTTTTGTTCATGAAATATTTCATTTTCCATATGTTTGCCTCTCTTCCTATATATCTATATATCTCTATAACCCTTATCTTAGCAGTTTTCATTGATTTTTTCTGTGTCATATGGCACAATCATAAAAAGAGGTGAACGCTATGAAAATCATATCAGACCAAAAGCAAATGGAATGCTGGCTTGACAAGTCGAAAATACGAAATTATTTTGACACACCGGACTTGACGTTTCAGGCATATGTTTATGAGAAAGGTGAATTTATTACTGTCCCTGGCCGGCAAATGGAGCATATTTTGTTTCTGGTGGAAGGCACGGTTCAAATTTACGGCATTCGTGAGGATGGGAGCCTTTCTCCGGTGAATGAGATCGTAAGCCCAACGATCCTTGGAGATTTGGAATTTCCGAATCAGGGGATTACCCCATTTTATACAGAGACAAAAACGCAGGCGGTATGTCTTTCGTTATCCACAAAAAAGTATCGCAGGCAGCTTGATTGTGACCTTCGTTTTCTGCATATGCTTCTTGCGTCTTATACGGATAAATTAAAGCTTTTTTCTTTGGCGGATACCGTAACGACAACACTTGACGAGCGGGTTTTGCTGTACCTGAAAAATATTTGTCCCGAAAACGAATTAAACGGCATAGAATCAGCTACTTTTCAGCTTCGGTGCAGCCGCAGGCAGCTTCAGCGTGTATTAAAAAAGCTATGTGATGATGGAAAGATTGAAAAAACCGGCAAGGGCAGATACAGGCTGCTTCATAATTAACTCATCGGTTATCGCTGCAAAAGCTTCCTGTTTGTTATTGTTTCATGATGTAATGCCGGATTTCATTTCCACTCTGTTCAAACGCTGCATATCATGGTACAATAAACAGGTGCGGAAACAACCGCTATCAGAAAACAGTTGCGTTTGCGGCTTTTGCTGCCAATCGTAACGGAAAGGACGATCAATGGAAGAACATATGGAAACAATGGAAGATTACAAAGCGGAGCTGGAAGCTTCCTTCCGCAGCATTCACGAAGGAGATATTGTGACTGCCACTGTCATTGCCGTATCAGAGGAAGAAGCAACCCTGGACTTAAAATATTATGCCCCTGGAATTATCAAAGCCGCAGATTTAAGCGATGACCCTGACTACTCGATTTTGCAGGAGCTGCATCCTGGAGATGAAATACAGGCAACCGTAATCCGTCTGGATGACGGAGAAGGCAATATTCTCTTATCCAAAAAAGAAGCTAACCAGATGCTTGGCTGGGAGAAATTAAAAACGGCGATGGATCAGGAAACGGTTTTTACCGTACGCGTAAAAGAAGCCGTAAATGCTGGCGTCGTTGCATACGCAGAGGGACTGCGCGGTTTTATTCCCGCTTCACAGTTAAGTCTTGATTATGTGGAAGACACGTCTGTTTTTGTTGGAAAAGACCTGGAGGTGCGTGTCATTACGGCAGACGCATCAAACCAAAAGCTCGTGCTGTCTGCAAAATCTGTATTAAAAGAACGTGCGCAGGAAGAAAGAAATCACCGCATTTCCATGCTTGTGCCAGGTACTGTCGTAGAAGGCACTGTGGAAAGCCTGACAAATTACGGCGCTTTTGTTAACATCGGAAACGGCCTGACCGGACTGGTGCATGTATCGCAGATCTGCGGGCGTCGGATTCGAAAACCGTCTGAGGTACTTAAGGTCGGACAAAACGTGCGTGCAAAGATTTTAAATACGAATGACAACCGGATTGCGTTAAGCATTCGCGCGTTAGAAGAAATTACTGAAACAAGCGAGGAGACGTCTGCAGAAGCAGCCGAATATCATACAACTGAATCTGCCTCCACTTCCCTCGGTGACCTGATTGCCAAGCTGCATCTGCATTAATGCGGATGCATGATAAACTGTACCGGTAATTGGAAACACTTAAAAAGGCTGCGGGAAAATGCAGGTTTCCCACAGCCTTTTGTGAAGCACAGCATGCCCCTTAGGGAGTGCAGATCGCGGGAATGATTTTTCAAACACGCTCTGGACAACACCCTATGATTTTAATTTATTTTCTGCTTTTTTGAAAAACTTCTCATTTTCAATAATAAATCGTTCATGCGTTCCCTGCCCGATCAGTCCGGCATCGTCAAACGCCTGTACATCAAACACCAGCTTGCGCCCGTCTACCTCAACAAGCTTGCTGACACAGCGGACATTCATGCCTACCGGTGTTGCTGACACATGATGAATGGTCAGTCCGGTTCCTACCGTCCCGCAGCCTTCCTCCAGTTCTTCCTGCACACTCTTCATGCATGTCTCTTCCATCAGAGCAATCATTGCCGGCGTTGCATAAACTTCCAGCATGCCGCTGCCTAACGCTGCAGCAGTTGTTTCCTTCGTCACATTTCTGTCTAATTCGTTACTGATTCCAACCGTCAGCATAACATTCTCCCCTTACAAAATCTAAAAGAAATGCTATAACAGCTCCAAAAGCGGAACTGTTATGAAAAGTATTGTTATTTTTTTATACTCTGGATAAATATTCACCTGTTCTTGTATCAATCTTGATCGTATCGCCCTGGTTCACAAACAGCGGCACATACACAGTAGCGCCTGTCTCTACGGTTGCAGGCTTCGTTGCGCCCGTTGCTGTATCGCCCTTGACACCTGGCTCTGTCTCTGAGATCTCCAATTCGACAAATAAAGGCGGCTCAACTGCGAATACCTCGCCGTTATAAGAACAAATCTTAACCATTTCATTGTCCTTTACAAATTTTAAGGCATCGCCAATTGTAGCTGTTCCGATTGGAATCTGTTCATAAGTCTCTACATCCATAAAATAAAACAGATCTCCATCCGAATATAAATACTGCATGTCCTTGCGGTCAATGCGTGCCTGCGGGCATTTGTCCACCGGACGGAACGTCTTTTCCACAACGCCGCCGCTCTTAATGTTTTTTAACTTTGTTCTTACAAAAGCCGCGCCTTTTCCTGGTTTTACATGCTGAAACTCAATAATCTGATAAATATTGCCTTCATATTCAATCGTAATTCCGTTTCTAAAATCTCCTGCTGAAATCATTCGATTCTTTCCTCCTTAAACTATCTGGGTTTTATACCCACTCTTTTTATCATATAATAAAAATCCTGACATTTCAACTGTTTTTTAACTGTTTTTTAATCTGTTTTTTGATCTTTCCTTTCAATCTCATGAATCATATCAATTCTTGTCTGATGCCTGCCGCCTTCAAACTCTGCTTCCAAATATGTCTTTACGATGTCTTTAGCTGTTTCAATTCCAATGATTCTGGAACCGAACGCAATAATGTTGGCATTGTTATGCTGCTTTACAAACCGGGCGGTTGTTGTTTCTGAGCATACGGCGGCACGTACTCCTTTTACTTTATTAGCTGCAAGTGAAATTCCAACGCCTGTGCCGCAGATCAAAATGCCGCAGTCCGCTTCTCCTGCCGCAATTGCACGCCCTACTTTTTCACCAATCTCCGGATAATTACAGCTTTCGGTCGTATCAACACCAAAATTAACCACCTCATGCCCAAGCTCTTTTAAGTATATTACAAGCTCTTTTTTCATCTCCGGGGACGCATGGTCATTGCCAATAATAATTTTCATCGCTCTTTCCTCCCTTGTCTGTCAGGTATATTTGTTTATTCTACTGTGTTTTAAACATTTTTTATCATCAGGTATATTCGTTCATTTTCCTGCGTTTTAGCCATTTTTTATAAGAATGAAGGACAATTTTTTCAGGATAACGTTTCAGTACAATTTGAATCTCCTCTTTCGGATTGATCGGCTTTACAAGAATGGTACGCATTCCTGCCAGATTCGCTCCCCATATATCGGTAAAAATCTGATCTCCGACAAACAGCGTATTGTCCTTATTTGTTTTTAAAAGGTGCATCGCCTTTTTATAATTGGCTGTCCATGGTTTATGCGCCTTAAAAATATAGTTTACTTTAATGCTTTGATTAAACATCTGCACACGCGGCTCTTTATTATTTGATAACAGGCAGCACCGAAAACCCAATTTTTTTAAATGCGCAAACAAATCCCTGGCCCGTGCATCCGCCGGTGCGCCATGCGGCACAAGTGTATTGTCTATATCAAAGATGACACCACGGTATCCTTGTTTGTACATACGTTCAAAATCAATCTGATATGCCGAATCCACATATTCAGCCGGATAAAATCTGTGAAGCATCCATTCCCATCCTTTTCCATACTTATTACTTATCAAGTATTTTTTTTAATTCATCCATAAAGGTGTTGATATCCTTAAACTCCCGGTAAACAGATGCAAACCGCACGTAAGCGACTGCCTCCAAATCTTTTAATTTGTCCATAACGATCTCACCGATGACCGTGCTTGGAATTTCCTTTTCTTCCATATTGAAAATCTCTGTCTCAATATCATCCACGAGTTTATTAATCGCATTTACTGAAATCGGACGTTTATGGCAGGCGCGCAAAATCCCCGCCTCTATTTTAGAACGGTCAAACTGCTCCCTGTTATTGTCTTTTTTAATTACGATTAAAGGAATCGT
>CAOKJJ010000116.1 GCA_948468465.1 uncultured Eubacterium sp.
CTTTTTATCTTGGAAAAGGTCTAAAAACACACTGTTTTTTGCAGTACGCTTTGCCTTGACTTCCTGCGTCTTTTTTGTATCGTCCGGCACCTTATCACCTCGATTTCTAAATTCTGTAGAAAAAGCTACGGTACAGCCTGCTCCTGCCACACTTCAATTATACAAAAAAACACGCGTCTTTACAATAAGATTCACATTAAATTTCTTCCATGCCCCATTTCCGTCCTGCCCTGTTACTGTTTGTTAGGAATTACAGGGCGTCAATTCTGCCGCACAATATTAAAATTCAGGCTCACTCAATGCTTCCTGCATACCGCCCTGATCTGCATCTTTCATCGTATCCTGCATCACAGCGCTGTCCGCTTCTCCAAACGTTTCCTCCCGATCGTTTTGCTTCATCTTAGGTGCCTTTCCCATGCAGTTTCCCATATATGCCCTGTCCCTGTCATCCGCATACGCCGCATTTCCTTCGTTCTGTTCTGCGTAACTGCCGGTAAACCCCATTTGCCCTGTACAAGCAGGACCGCCCATACAGCCTTGCTGCAGCTGCTCCATCGGCGCTGCGGATACAGATGCAGATGCACTGCTGCCTGGTTCCTGCGCTGGCATCATATAGCGCCGTGCGTCACTGTCGCGTACCGGCTCCGTGTTTCCATTTAAATAATCTTCCAATGATGACTCCGCCTTTCTCTTCGTACGGTTTAAAGGCTCCTGCGTCTGGCTTTCCCTCGCCGGCATGCGCGGCACCAGTACCGGTACGCAGATTTCATCTCCGATCTGCAGATTATAAACATTTACATAAGGGTTTGCATACATGATCCTTGATACCGGAACCCCGTATTTTTTTCCTATTTTGTAAAGGGTATCTCCGGATTCTACAATATGAAGAATTCCGCGGCACTGCATCTGCTCATCCATTGTTCCCAGAAAATGATCCATTTTGACTTACCTCACCTAATTCTTATGATACCAATGTATTCCGTTCCTGCAAAAAAGTGCCGGATTTGCGGCCTGTCCATCGCACTTTTTCACAACAGAATCATAAACAGGGCATTACCGCATTATGAAAAGATTATAAAAATAAAATTTGGGAATTGTCTTTTCGGAAACTGTGTCGTATAATGTAGAATGTTTTCAGACAACATATCATATTTTAATAAGAAGCAATAGAAACTTTTTCCATATCTGGCATGCCCGCAGCGAATGCCAAATATCCATTGCCGCGGGCAAATCGAAAAGAAATAGGTGAGACTATGAGAAAAGACCTACAATGTAAACTTGGAATTGATATCGGCTCTACAACTGTAAAAATCGCGGTATTAGATTCCTCAGACCATCTGCTGTTCGCAGACTATCAAAGGCACTATGCAAATATCCGTGAAACACTAAACGCCTTGCTGTCGCAGGCATATGAAAAACTTGGGAACCTGACTGCCGCTCCAATGATTACCGGTTCCGGCGGGCTGACGCTTGCAAAGCATCTGGACATTCCTTTTGTACAGGAGGTCATCTGCGTAGCCTCCGCCTTGGAGCATGAAGC
Source organism: uncultured Eubacterium sp. (assembly GCA_948468465.1). The sequence goes on from CAOKJJ010000116.1 coordinate 1,541, forward strand.
GCCGCAGACAGATGTCGCGATTGAGCTGGGCGGTGAGGATGCTAAAATTATCTATTTTGAAGGTGGAAATGTCGAGCAGCGGATGAATGGCATCTGTGCCGGAGGAACCGGTTCCTTTATTGACCAGATGGCTTCGCTGATACAGACGGATGCCGGCGGCCTTAATGACTATGCCAAAAATTACCAGGAGATCTATCCAATCGCGGCCCGCTGCGGTGTGTTTGCCAAAACGGATATCCAGCCTCTGATTAATGAGGGCGCCACAAAAGAGGATCTTTCGGCTTCGATCTTTCAGGCAGTTGTCAATCAGACCATCAGCGGACTTGCCTGCGGAAAGCCTATCCGGGGACACGTAGCGTTTCTTGGAGGCCCGCTGCACTTTTTATCGGAGCTTCGCGCCGCTTTTATCCGCACGTTAAAGCTGGACAGCGAACATACAATCCTTCCGGAGCATTCGCACTTATTTGCGACCATTGGCGCCGCATTAAACTGCAAAGAAGACCATGTGCTTTCTCTGGAAGCCATATTAGAAAAACTTTCCGGTGAATTCCATATGGAATTTGAGGTGGAGCGTCTGGAACCCTTATTTCGCTCTGAAGCGGAATACCGCGCCTTTTTGTCCGGCCACCGCAGCAATAAAGTCCCTTCCCGCGATCTGAAAGACTACGAAGGAAACTGCTATTTAGGCATTGATGCAGGATCGACGACGACAAAAACAGCCCTGATCGCAGAAGACGGCTCCTTATTATATTCCTTTTATACGAATAACAACGGAAGCCCCTTGGCTGCCTGCATACGTTCCATTCAGGAAATCTATGCAAAGCTGCCAGAAAAAGCGCATATCGTCCGCTCCTGTTCGACCGGATACGGCGAAGCGTTAATAAAATCAGCCTTACAGCTGGATGAGGGAGAGGTAGAAACCGTTTCCCATTATTATGCGGCCGCCTTTTTTGCCCCGGATGTGGACTGTATTTTAGATATCGGCGGCCAGGACATGAAGTGCATCAAGATCAAAAACCAGACGGTAGACAGCGTACAGTTAAATGAAGCCTGCTCCTCCGGCTGCGGCTCTTTTATCGAAACTTTTGCAAAATCCCTCAATTATTCTGTACAGGACTTTGCAAAGGAAGCTTTGTTTGCCAAAAATCCGATTGACCTTGGCACCCGCTGTACTGTATTTATGAATTCCAAAGTAAAGCAGGCGCAAAAAGAAGGGGCGTCTGTCGCGGATATTTCGGCTGGCCTTGCCTATTCTGTCATCAAAAACGCGCTGTTTAAAGTCATTAAGCTGACAGACGCTTCACAGCTTGGCAGAAAGGTCGTCGTACAAGGCGGCACTTTTTACAACGACGCCGTGCTGCGCAGTTTTGAAAAAATCTCCGGAGTACATGTGGTACGGCCGGATATCGCAGGAATTATGGGCGCATTCGGAGCCGCGCTAATCGCCAGAGAACGGTACGAAGCAGGAACCGCATCAAAAATGCTCTCGATCGAAGAGATCAACGCTCTGACGTTTGATACCAAGCTTGCCAGATGTAAACATTGTACAAACCACTGCCTGCTTACGATCAACCTTTTTTCCGGCAACCGCCGCTACATTACAGGCAACCGCTGTGAGCGCGGACTTGGCAAAGAGAAAAACAAACACCATATTCCAAACTTATATGAATATAAAAACAAGCGGATTTTTGACTATGAACCGCTGTCTGAAGAAGATGCCGTCCGTGGGACTGTCGGCATTCCGCGTGTGCTGAATATATACGAAAACTATCCGTTCTGGGCAGTATTTTTTAAAAAACTGCATTTTCGCACGCTCTTGTCCCCGCAGTCTTCGCATCAGATTTATGAACTCGGCATCGACAGCATTCCAAGCGAATCCGAATGCTATCCTGCAAAGCTGGCGCATGGACACATTGCCTGGCTGATTGCGCAAAAACCGGATTTTATATTTTATCCGTGCATTCCGTTCGAACGGGATGAATTTCCGGATGCGAACAACCACTATAACTGCCCGATCGTGACATCTTATGCGGAAAATATTAAAAACAACGTAGATGAAATCTCAACCGGCAAAGTAGAATTTTTAAATCCGTTCCTTTCCTTTAAAAATCCGGATACTTTAAAAAAAGGACTGGTCAAGGCACTGTGCCCGCGCTTTAAAATACTGGAACAGGAGCTTTGCCTTGCCGTAGACGAAGCGTGGGAAGAATTAAACCGCGCCCGCACCGACATGCAAAAGCAAGGCGAAAAAGCGCTTGCTTATCTGAAAAAAACAGGCAGGCACGGCATTGTACTGGCAGGACGCCCGTATCATGTAGACCCGGAGATCAACCATGGCATTCCGGAGCTTTTAAACTCCTGCGGTATTGCTGTATTAACCGAAGATTCCGTCTCCCATTTAACGCCGGTAGAACGTCCGCTCATCGTTATGGACCAGTGGATGTACCATTCCCGCCTGTATGCGGCCGCTAACTATGTCAAAACGACAGAAAATCTGGATCTGATCCAGTTGAATTCCTTTGGATGCGGGCTGGACGCGATTACAACGGACTGTGTCAGTGATATTTTAACCAAATCCGGCAAAATATATACTTGTTTAAAAATAGATGAAGTAAATAACCTTGGCGCTGCCAGAATCCGCATCCGCTCGCTGTTAGCCGCCATCCGTGTCCGTGAAAAAAATCCGAAGAAACGCGAAATCCAGACCTCTGATTATAAACGGACCATATTTACGGAAGAAATGCGTAAAAACTATACGATCTTGTGTCCGCAAATGTCACCGATTCATTTTGAACTGCTGGAACCTGCGTTTCAGACAGCCGGATACAACCTTGTTGTGTTAGACAATGACAACCGGACAGCTGTAAACACCGGACTAAAATATGTCAACAACGACGCCTGCTACCCTTCCCTTATGGTCGTCGGGCAGATTATGGACGCGGTAACCTCCGGAAAATACGATATGAATAAAACCGCGATCATTATCTCGCAAACCGGCGGCGGATGCCGTGCTTCCAACTACATCGGCTTTATCAGGCGCGCGCTGGAAAAGATCGGCTACGGGCATGTCCCTGTCATCTCGATTAACCTAAGCGGCCTGGAAAAAAATCCGGGATTTACGCTTACGCCTCTGCTGCTGCAGCATGGGATGTATGCTTTGGAATTCGGCGATATATTTATGCGCTGTTTGTATGCCACAAGGCCTTATGAAGCAGTCCCAGGCTCCGCCAATGAGCTGCATCAAAAATGGAAACAGCGCGTCATTGAATTTTTATCACAAAACCGGATCTTATCGCACCGCAAATTTAAACATTTATGCCGCGATATTATCAGGGATTTCGACCAGCTGCCAAGAATGGACGTAAGAAAGCCCCGCGTTGGCATTGTCGGAGAAATCTTAGTAAAATTTCTGCCGGCGGCCAACAATTATTTGGTAGAATTGTTAGAAGCTGAAGGCGCCGAAGCTGTCGTGCCGGATTTGATGGATTTTTTGCTCTATACGTTTTACAATCAGAATTTTAAAACAGAACTATTAAACAGTCCAAAGAAAAACATCCGTATCGCCCATCTCGGCATCCGGCTGTTAGAATGGCTGCGCGCCACAGCAAGGGAGGAATTTGCAAAAAGCGTGCACTTTGAGGCGCCTGTAAGAATCGAAAAACTGGCGGAATACGCCTCACCGATCGTCTCAGAAGGCAACCAGACCGGAGAAGGCTGGTTTTTAACCGGTGAAATGCTGGAACTGATTCACTCCGGCACAAACAACATCGTATGTACGCAGCCGTTCGCCTGCCTGCCGAACCATATCGTCGGCAAAGGCGTCATCAAACAGCTGCGCCACAAATACCCGCTGTCCAACATCGTCGCCATCGACTACGATCCAGGCGCCAGCGAAGTCAACCAGCTGAACCGAATCAAACTGATGTTATCTACGGCACAAAAAAACCTCGCAAGAGAAACGCAGCAAAAAAGCAGCTAATTAAAACAGCTAAAAAACAGCAGGACATGATCAGATCAAAGCATGCCCTGCTGTTTTTGGCATTAAATCAGTATATCAGCAAAACCTTCGTCATATAATACAGTAAATGTTTACATGCAGGAGACAATATGCCTGAATACTGCAAATTTGTAAATGAACCGCTGCCCTATTCTTATAAAGCAATGGAGCCATACATTGACATCCAGACAATGTATCTGCACCACGACAAGCATTTGCAGACCTACATTGACAAATTAAACAGCCTCATTTCAGAATGCCCGTCGCTCCAGTCTATGACCTTTACGGAAAGGCCCGTCTGTGGGTTCGCTGAATTGAAACAAATATTAAACAACCCTGACGCGGTTCCGGACTATGTAAAAACACAGGTCAAAAACAATGCCGGAGGCGTCTTTAACCACTGGTTTTATTTTAATGGCCTGTGTGCGCAGCCAAAAGGAAAGCCGCAGGGTTCACTGGCGGAAAGCATACACTGGCAGTTTGGCGGTTTCTCTGAATTTCAAAAAGCGTTTACCAAAACAGCGCTTGCCGTATTTGGTTCCGGATATGCATGGCTGGCGGCAGACGCGCAAAAAAAACTGCATATTATACAAACAGCCAATCAGGACACACCTCTTACACAAAATCTGGCCCCTGTTCTGTGCGTGGATGTATGGGAACATGCCTATTATCTGAAGCATAAAAATTTACGCGCTGACTACCTGCCAGACTGGTTTGCTGTCGCAAACTGGTACTGGGCGCAGTGGTGCTTTGACCATCCGCAGGTTTTTTTGGAATAATGCTGGAAATGCCCTCATTTCGCCTTTTTAAGGCAATGAGGGCATATTTTTACCCACACTGAAATACAGTCATTTTAAGGCCAAAACCGCTGTTTTCCTTTACCAGCTGTTTTAAATAAGCGCGCATGCTTTTCGTATAATCCTCAGTGCCGATGTCTGCCGTATCCGGTGTGCGTTTTACAAATTCGTCCATTCCATTTATGACATTTAAAATGAGCTTGTCTCGTTCGCCGACCGTCAGTTTTGAATTTTGGATTTCATACTGTTTTTGTTTTTAATGTCAGCAGTTTCTTTATTTTTGCCGGAAGACCTGATCTGACCTCCTCAGGAGCATAGCTGCAAAAATCGACATTCAAAGCGACATCCCCTTTTTTACTAATATTTCCAGCATACGCCTGCATTGCTTTTAACGCTTCTTTGGAAAGCTTTTTCGTCGTTTTGCGCGAAGCATCCATAAGCTCATCCTCTGTTTTCGATGCCAGAAAAGCAGTGGCCGTATCGGCAAGCCCACGGTAGGCCTCTTCATATTCCCATACGCTCATATGCTGATTCAAAAGCCTTACCTGTGCACGGAACTCCAATTCCGCAGCCTGTCCATTTTTCAGCGGACGTTCTACGCCGACAGCGGATAAATTGTTTTTTCTCCATGTACCGCTGGCCAGAATAAGTGTATGCTGCAGAAAAAAGGCTTCTTCCTGATCAAAGCAGTGCAGATGCACTTCCTCATCACGGAACGCTGCATCTAAAAGCTGCATGCCTTTTGGCGTATCAAGCGCAAAAGTTACTTTTTCACGAAACTGTGCAACCGTCTGCTTCTGATAATGATCCGTCCGAAATGCCAGCAGCTCCTGATATTTGGCATATGGATGCGTCTTGGCATCCCTCAGCTCCTGATATGATATTTGTCAGACGGAGCAATGTTCTGCGTATCTGTCTGTTTCGCATCTGCCTGTTTCATATCTGCCTGTTTCGTATCTGCCGGGTCTGAAGGCGCGGCGTATGCGCCGATCACTGCGGAGCCAAAACAGATGTAAACGGTAACTATCACCGTTGCTATTTTTGTTTTCTTTGTTAATTGTCTGAATTTCATAATCGCACCCAGCCTTTCTTTTAACTGCTGTGCCCCTTCGGTCAGAGTCAGCGAAGGAACAGAAGATTTTTTAAGGTATGCCGTTTTGGAGCACAAAAGCAATGTGTCGCCGTAAGCCTTTTTCCCCTCCTTTGGCAGAAAACGGATGACCGACTCATCGCAGGCAAGCTCACAGGCGCTATTTACTTCTTTTTCCAGAAAATAAACAGCCGGATTAAACCAATGCACGCAGACGACAGCCTGTATGAGCCATTTGTAAACCAAATCATACCGCTTATAATGCGTCAGTTCATGAAGAAAGATAAAGGACAGATCCTTATCTGAAAATGAACCGTCCGGAATCGCAATGCAGGGACGAAGCATTCCAGCCATTACCGGAGTGGCAAGCTGCGGGATCTGATATAATTCCACTTGCTTTTTCACGCCGCACGCTTCTAAGCAGTCGCCAAACAGCTGCAAAATCCTGACATCAGATACCGCCGTACCAGCCGAAGCAATTGCCTTTCGAAAGCTGCGGCTGGCGGTTATTTTGCGGATGAACAAAAACAGGGCCGGTATCAGCCATACCATTAAGATGCCTGTCGGCAAATAGCGTTTCACTGCGGCTGGCAGGCTGCCTTGGTCATGGACTGCCTGCAAACTGCCCGCGGCTGACAGGCTGCCTTGGTCATGAACCGCCTGCCCGTTGTCTGCTGCAGACAAATTTTTCGTATTGCCGTCCGTCCGCAAAGTTGTCTCATCACCTGCATCTGTTTTTAAAACCGCATCTGTATTAAAATCTGCATCTGTTTTTAATACAGCCCGCTGTACGGTCTGTATATGGCCGGTTCCAAGCAGGGCATCTGCAGCCTCTGTGTCCGGAGCAAACGGAAGGAGAAACCGCACCACTGCCACCAGCCAGATATAATATTGCCAGCGTCTGCTGAAATGCTTTTGATACAGCTTTTTTAATATACAAATCAGCAGCGTGCTTAATGTTCCGGATAAAGAAAGCAAAAATAGTTGTCGAACGAATGCATGCATATGCGGAAATCTCCTCTCGTTTACTTAACATTATGTAGGTATATTCATATTAACATATTGTAGGTTATAAGTCAAGCACCTTCTCTTTCAAATTTCCGCTGGCATTCACTACCATAGAATTCAAATCAGAAGATTTAAAGATATTATACAGAGACTTCCAATAAGAGGCTGCGCTTCTCATGGCGACCATTTCACAGCCTCCTTCCTTTATCCATTTTATTAAACTACATTAATTTTCAAAACTACTTTATTTATATTACTAATTGTGTTATACTATAGACACACTCGTAGTTTTAATAGCACACAACACTTTGAAACGAGGATTATACGAATGAGAAAATTTGAAACAATCAATGAATTAAAACATATGCTTTTTGCTTCTTACAGCAAAGAGACTGCTGATCAAAATATTAGAGACAACTGGAATCCCTATAATAGATATACGGGGCAGTGTGTGGTTACGTCCATGGTAACCAATCACATATTTGGAGGAAAAATTTTATACGGCTTCATAAAGGATTTAAATGTATATCATTATTGGAATGTTATTAATAATACCGAGATTGACTTAACAATTGAACAATTCATAGAAAAACCTCATATCATAAACATTGAAACTATAACATTTCAGGAATTATATAAAGATAAAAAAATCTATAAGAGGTATGAACAATTAATTACAAATATCACTAATAGAAAAAGTAAAATTGATTTATTAGAAGATAATATATATCGTTGTAATTTATGTAGTAATGTTGATAAATTTATAAGTAAAACTATATATTATGGATCAAATTGTAATCTACTGTTCATAGGTGAAGCCCCAGCGAAAAATGGATGGCGGGTTACCGGTAAAGTCTGGACAGGGCCAGATGGAAAAATAATCCCAAGTGGAAAAGTATTTGAAAAATTATTGAAGATAATTAACCTTGAACTATTCGATGTTTCTTTTACAGAAGCAATAAAATGTTACCCCATGGATGGAAAAGTACTGACAGATAATTGTAAAAATTGTGAAGAACACCTAATCAATTTAGTTAATTTACTAAAGCCAAATTTGATAATTCCAATGGGCGCACATGCTGCCAGAAATCTATTAGCAAATAAATTGCAAATATCTCAAATGGCTGGAAAAATATATACAAGCACTAAGTTAGGAGAAAATATTCACATATTACCTATATATCATCCATCTCCCGCATCTCCCGTGGGTTATAAAAATAACATTGAAATATTTGAAAATATCAAAAATATCATAAACAAAAAGGAGAAATACGATGTCTTCCAAAAAATCAATTGAATATCATCCAATGATATCTAATATAATAGAAACATATGGTGCATACATCCAGAAAACGCAAAAAGATTACGGAATCATTAGTGATAATCTGCGACTTTTATTAGCACTTCACCTATTTAAATATAGTTTAGATGATTTGTATAGTGATCATTGTTATTATCAGGCAGCTAAAATACACTCTGATATTATAAAGGCTGAGATTGATTTTGTATGTAAAAGTATTATAATGCCTAATAAAGAATTATATACGGACTTATATAGCAAAACTCTTCCAAAATATGAACAAACTTTTATTTTACGCAGAGATAATCAATTATTTGAAATAGATAGCAAAACTAGAAAAAAATGCAACAAGGTATTTTTCAATTTAGTAAGCAAAGAAGACGGAATATTAATCCAAGAAAAACTTCATTATATAGGCCAACATCGGGCAGATACACTTTACCATTGCGGTTTATTTAGAGAAGGGGCACAAATACCTTTTGCTTACTCCGCTTTCTCTATCTTAGACCGAAATTATTTAATAAACTTGCCATATTTTGAAAATTACGCACAAGGCTCTATCTTAGTTAATACAAGAAATTTTGGCTTTAAAAATAATCCCCTTAATTCAATGTCTGCTTTATTTAAAGAATCCACAAAATATATACGCCAAACTAATCCTTTTTTCAAATGTATAGTATCTGCTATTAACCCTAATTTGATGTTCAATGCAACTTCTTATTATGCTTCAGGGTTTCAGCCAATAGCAACATCACCATTAAATTATGCTTACATAGATGGAATATATGCTACAAGAAGGCAATTAGAAAATAGCACAAAGAAATACATGCGTGCAAAAACAACTCCTGATCCTGTTATCTGGTTTGTAAAAACGATAAACAAAAAGAATTATAAGCCTATAAAAGAATTAATAGATACAAATGGGATTATAAATATCACTAAAACTGATTATTTAAACAAATGAAAAGAACTAGCGGCCATTATGGCCGCCAATAAAAAACTTGCTCTATGCAGGCTATTTTTCTGCATTTTCCAAATAATTGTCTACTCGTCCTTTTAGGATATAATAGCGCTTACGCACATTATCTATTTTTATCAATTGATCTTTCTTTTTTAAAACAACTTTATCAAAATGGATATCATTATCAAACTGGCTTGCGGTAAGATCGACTTTTTTCCCATCAATTATATTCCAATAATGATAAAGATTATTTTTTTTTGAATACCCCCTATAAATTTTTCCTCCAAAATAATCATTGATTATCATAGCCGTAACCGTACATTGCCCCGCTGCCCTATTTATTTCTGTCCATTTTCCTCTATCATTTTTATAAGCAGTGTCTTTTCCCCACGATTCATATAATGCTTGAGTTAACGCATCTAAAGTCATTCAATCACTCCTTTGCTCCCATAAAATTACTTATACTCATAATGCCTGCACCTACTAAAGAAATACACACCCTAAGCCACAGATCAACATTGCTACCCAAAATGCCTGGTAATCCAACTAAAAATGCTCCAGCGGCCATAATTGTCGATCTAAACAATTGACTGTATTTATTTTTAACAATTTTTACTGGTATAATAATCTTTGTTTCTAAATTTAAGTTATGATTACCCGTTGTGTATATATTGATTTCGGATATACTATTGTCCATACTTTTTTTTGCCTGAAATCCTAATTTGACGGAATCATACCTTGATTCTAATTCATTTCCGATTCCGGAAGCAACCGTAATGGCACCGGGATTCGCATCTACATTTATCTTACCATTTATATTGGGAGTGTACTCATTTTGGTAATAGTCAATTTTTACATATACATATTTTCCTTCTTCTAAGATTGTGAACTCATTTTGTGTCTCGCACCTCCTATCACCAACATATATAGGTGAACACCGTAAAAAATGAATGCTCTCATATCCTGAAATTAAAGACAACGCTTTTACTATTTTCAACCAATTATTATCATCTGCATGTTCATAATTTGTGTCAACAATAGGCAGCAAATCCCGTCTAACAGATAACTGATTATGCTCTCTTGAGGTCCCAAAATAATCTTTTGCACTGGCATTAATACCAACAAATTGATAACACTTATTTTCAAAATCAGTTGAAAATTTTGGATATTTTTTCATGCGAAATGTTATTGTATAAAAATTCGCAACATATTCTACCTCTATAATTTCTACCCATCGGATAGGAACAAAGAACCATTGATCCTCATTTGCAGTGGCACTGCTCCTAAATACAACTACGGCCATTCTGCAGCCGTTCCAATTGTTAAACATAGCCTTTGCATCCGTTTGCACATATGTATCTTCATATCTGAAATGATATATTCCATTTTCTGGTGCTGCCAATACATTTAATATATCTTTTGTATATTTCAATGTACTGTCCGAAGAAAAAAGCGTGAAATATACGTCATTATTACCGTTCATCCTACTTTTACCTTTCCGTTATCTTTTTCAATCTATCCTCTAGGCATGCTTGCCTTTCCAATAAACTATTTGCCATCACTTCTTGCGTTCTGCATTCCTTTTTCGGAATATACAAAATTCCCGCCTTATTTAACTCATTTTTTGTCATACATACAATTTTATGGTCATATCCTAATTGATCTGCTGTTATATCAATAATCAGATACTGATTCGCCTCTTTACGATAGAATAGTTTTATCCAACAATGCTTGAGAATAGGGGAAGATGATGGAAAAAAGGCATCCCCCTCACAAAATAATACTTCATAATTCTTCTGTTCTAGAATTTTTGCCAAATGAAATGACGATACACCACATTGGCCTTTTGATATTTTATCCGCAACATTAAAAAGTGTGCCACGATATCTCGTCTCATCACACCAGGCTAATTCTAACTCATCCCGCAAATTTAAAATTTCTATTTCTATCTTTTTTTTATTTAATAGACTCATTTCACACACTAATAAATGAGCATCTAAATTCTTTTTTGCATTTGTAACAGGTATTTTTCGAAGATACTGTTCTTTTTTTATTATATCTAACATTATTAGCACCTCCAAACAGACATAGATTCTGCTTCTAAGTATATCATACTCATATATTTTGCACAAGACATTAGAACTTTATATTTTTTTACTATATTTTTTACTTCTTGAGAGTAAAAAGTTTTTTCAAAAAAATAACCCTTTCGCATGGATTTATGGTATCTTTAAGTTGCGAAACTAAAGAAAGATACAAACCACGGGAAGAGTTATTTTATGTATGAGTGTACCATATATTCCGGTGGTTTACCATACGATTATGTTAAATTTTATTGATAAATTTTTATGCTATTTTGAATCCTGCTTCTCTCGGAAGGCTTCCTTCCGTTGGTTTGTTACGATTACTATAGGCATCATGCTGCGATCGGATCATCTGGGTGTCACATCCGTGATCCGGGACCTGGCGCTCCATCCTGACTGTTATCTATCCCTGCTTCATTTTTTCAGGGCTTCCTCCTGGTCTCTGGATACCATCCGCAGCCGCTGGTTCTCTGCCGTAAAAGAATATTCGCCTCTCTACAGGGAAGGAAACTTTCATGTCCTTGTAGGGGACGGGGTCAAGCAGTCCAAAGAAGGCCGCCGGAGGCCTGGCGTTAAAAAACTGTTCCAGGAATCTGAAAATTCTGCAAAGCCGGAATACATCCATGGGCATATGTTCGGAGGCCTTGGTATCCTGGCTGGAAGTGTCCGCAACTGGGTCTGCATTCCCCTGAGCATCCGGCTCCATGATGGCCTAAAGGCTGCCAGAGAGTGGAAGGGTGCCTCTGTTTCCACTGCTTCCCATGTGGTACAGATGGTAGAGGATGCTTACCGTGCCGCCCGCACTTTTGGGGATTCCCTGCTCCTGCTGGATAGATATTTCCTCACCGTCCCGGTACTCGAAAGACTGAGAGACCTTAACGGCAGCGGGGATGTTCGCATGGAGATCGTCACTAAGGCAAAAAGATCCTGCACAGCATTTGAAAAACCAGGTCCACGCCGGCCGGGAAGGGGACGTCCTGCCAAAAAAGGGGCATCTGTACACCTGAAAGAACTGTTTGTCTCCCGTAAAGAGCAGTTTGAGGAAGCAGAAGTGGAACTTTATGGAAAGAAAGGATCCATACGTTATTACTGCACCGACCTGTTATGGGGACAGAAATTGTATCAGGAACTGCGTTTTGTCTTAGTGGAAATGAATGGGGTCCAGAGCATCCTGGCAAGCACCAGCCTGGATCTGGAACCGCTTTCCATCATCCGCCTGTACAGTTACCGTTTCCGGATAGAATGTACTTTTCGTGAGCTGAAGCAGCAGATTGGAGCATTTTGTTATCATTTCTGGTCAAAGCATATGCCAAAACTAAGCTATTACCAGAAAACAGGGGAGCCAGGCCCTCTGGAGCAGGTGAAAGACGAAAGGAGCCGCCAGAATATACTCAAAGCGGTCCGTGCTATCGAAATGCATATGGCGCTGTCGTGTATTGCCATGGGGATACTTCAAAGCATTTCTGTCTGCTCCTTGGGAAAACTGTCATCCGATCAACTGCGGTACCAAAGAACTCCATCCAAAGGAAGGGTATCAGAGGCTGCTCTGATGGTTCATTTACGGAAATATTTTTTCCTGTTTATGGAAAAACAGCCGGAATTATGCATAACACAAATAATTCGGGAACAACAGGATCAGTCAGGAACCTACTGGGATTCGCTGGCTTCTTAGTGGTATAAACTTTTTACTCACAAGTTTTACTTTTTAACTAAACAACTCACCGGCTAAAGCTGGTGGGTTGTTTAACGGACTGAAGTCCGCACCCACGACTGAAAGTCATATTTAGGGCCGAAGCCCTCCTCTTGTGGCTAACTAAAGTCAGCTGAAAGCTCTACTGAAGTAGCTACTCTTCCACAATTTCAAAGTTATCATTTCCCTCTTCTCTTCCCTGCGTTTAGATATATTGCTTTATCGTCTTTTCATCTACTTCACCGACTATTCCAAAAAATATCCTCTTGCCCAAATGTGCTGTCCCCAATACCATTTCTTCAGCTCTGGAAACACGTCCTGTATCAGATGAGACGACCTGCCTTTCTGATACTGTGCTATCTGACTTGGCGATAGATTTGTTGGGCATAATAACAGCAAATGTACGTAATCGCTTCTTATGCTCCCTCTCGCCCTCATCCCTTTTGCTTCGCATCCCTGTTTCAAAAGATCTCTCAGCCTCAGTGCTACTGCCCCTTTCATCACTTTGTACCTATACTTTGTTATCCATACGAAATGATACTTTATATCATACACTGTATGGCTGTCGTTTCTATATTCTGCCATAATCTTTCTCCTTTCTTCTCAGATTATAGCACTCTTTTGCTGTAATAATAATGATGTTAAAACTAGACCTCCTAAAGGCGGTGGTTTATAACCTCACGTTTGCAAAATAAAAAATTCACATTTCATAATCGCCAGCTTTCTCCCCTTTTCCTTTGTTTACCATGATGAAAGGTTTCATTGCAAAACCTTTTTTTCTAGTCTTAGATTTGATGTTTATATGAAAATTATACTATATTTTGAAATAATTTCAAGGTATTTGTTTATTTTTGTAATTTACTCTAGTAGAAACGAGAAATTTTCATTTTTTAATGACTCAAACTTTGCACTTGAATAAGTGCCTATGCACATTAAAAATTCAATAATGGCTGGCATAAAAATAGCATGAAACCGCCTGGTTTTGATATAATTGAGTTGTTCAGAAACAATCATAGATCCGAAGACTCATGCTATGAATAAAAATATAATACAAGACAATCAAAATGATAACCAGATTTCGAAATCTATCAGAAGATTTTTTACACGGTTTCATCTTTCTTCTGCATTGAAATCTGCTAATGCATACAAAAAGAAGGGGATTCCTGCAGCGCTGATTTTCCAGTATCTGTTTCTTTTGATATTTTCAAACAGAAGTATGTATATGAACCTGTTGATTGGAAAAGATACACCGGATTTTGCAAAGGATACCGTTTATCGTTTTATGAAAATGCTCCAGATTAACTGGATCCGGTTCACAACGATTTTATCCAGCCGAATCATCAGGGATGCCATTGCCCCGCTTGATTCAGCAGACCGTGCTAACGTACTGATTATTGACGATTCCATGTTTGAACGTAACCGTTCCAAAAAAGTGGAACTTCTTGCAAAGG
>CAOKJJ010000117.1 GCA_948468465.1 uncultured Eubacterium sp.
GCAAAATGAATATTTCCGGCATTGTAGGTAGTAGGAAAAACTTTCGTAGCAAGCACGGGAAAAGGGCAACAACTTAGCCTTTCACTTGATACAGTCCTTTGCGCCGGGGGAAGTGGACTATGAGAAAGCCCATGAGATCGGGCGGCAGCTTGCCGACGCGGTAACAAAGGGGCAGCATGAGTATGTACTCACGACGCACATTGACAAGGGGCATATCCACAATCACATTATTTTCTGCGCGGTCAACTTCGTAGATCATCACAAGTACGTTTCCAACAAGCGGACGTATTACGGCATACGGAACATGAGCGACAAGCTGTGCCGGGACAACGGGCTTTCCGTGGTCGTCCCCGGCAAGGGAAGCAAGGGAAAGAGCTATGCGGAGTACCAAGCGGAGAAAACCGGGACAAGCTGGAAAGGCAAGCTGAAAACCGCCGTGGACGCGCTCATTCCCCAAGTTTCCAGCTTTGAGCAACATAAATCCCTTACCATGTCAGAAATGCGTCCCCAATGCCTTGTAAATCAAGGCTTTTTTGAGATAATCAACCATTTTATATTATAATTGTAGTTTAGATAAACGTAGAAAATGCAATGAAATAACGGCGGATACAGTATAATGACAGCTGTTTTGCAGTGGCTCAAGCTGTCGGATTATTTGCATTTTTCAGTTATTTTGATTTTTATCCCGAAAGGCATTGATCACCTGGGAGACAATTTTTATATCATCTTTTGTCAGTCCGGAGACTTCTAATCTTTCGATCTTATCAATGCCCAGCAGGTAGTCCGTGCTCACATGAAAAACTGCAGCCAGCTTCACTAAGATCGCAGGCGATGGTATGCGTTCCTGCAATTCATAAAAGGATATGACAGATTTGGTTACGCCGATTTGCGCTGCTAATTGTTTTTGTGTTAACCCAGCCTCATGACGTAATTTTTTTAGGGTCTTTCCAAAGTTCATAAATCCAATTCTCCACTTTATTTAACTTCCTCTTTGCTTATGTATACAAATCCCATTATAGTAATATTTATATATTACCTTCCATTGGAACGAAACGGGTGTCTTCTATTGTCATTAAATATGAAATCGGTTGATTGCAAACAAGTTTTTTAGTATTATAGTGGAATATCCTTTTTGGATACAGGGTGTTTTCTGACAGGCAGGAAAGACTATGGCAGATGATAAGGGCAGCAGATGCATGCTGTTATTGAAAATATTTGCCCTGCCATGTATTGCGCTCCCGAAAGCGACGGGTAAACAAGTTTAAAACCATTTTTTTATCGGCACTCCAGCGGGGAGCGATGAGCAGTTTTTTCGGGCCATCTCCGGTAAGCCGGTGGATGACGATGGAAGGCGGCAGATACTCCAGACAGGTAATGACAAAATCTACGTATTCATCTGCGGTAAAAAGCGGAAATGGCTGCTGTTCATACAATACGGCCAAATCGGTTCCTTTTAAAACATGCAGCAGCTGCAGTTTGATTCCGTCAATGGCAGGGGAAAAATGCGCAAGGTAATTAACGGATTCCAGCATTTGCGCATAAGATTCGCCTGGCAGGCCGAGAATCAGATGGACGATAACGGTGAGCCCTGCGTCTTTTAGCCGCTTTATGGTGTCTTCGAAACAGGAAAGTGGATAGCCGCGGCGGATAAATACCGCTGTGTTTGCATGGATTGTTTGAAGGCCCAATTCTACCCATACCGGCTTTTCTTGATTTAATTCATGTAAAAGCTGGATTTTTTCTGGCTCCAGACAGTCCGGGCGGGTGGCTATGGACAGCGCTGCGATATCTGGCCTTATGATTGCCGCGTGAAACAGACGGCTTAATTCACAGACAGGGGCATACGTGTTTGTAAAGGATTGAAAATAGGCGATATAGCGTCCGTCGGCGCACATTTTTTTGGAAACGAGCTGTTTTGCGGCTTCTATCTGTTTTCCAATATCCCAAACAGCTGGATGCTCTGAAAAAGAACCGCCGGCAGCAAACTCACCGGAACCGCCGGCGCTGCAGAAAATACAGCCTCTATGCCCAATGTTTCCATCCCGGTTCGGACAAGTCATGCCTGCATGCAAAGATAATTTATATACTTTTGTGCCGAAGGTTTGTTTCAGCCAGGTATTCAGGGAGTAGTAAGGGAGTCCGTTCCATAGTTCTTTTGGACAGCTGATATCGTTCGTTTGCGCAGAATTCATTTTTAACAAGTTCCTTTCTCATTCACAGTCTTATTTAGATGTATGATTGTACAGTTTACCATGCTGCAGAACAATTTTCAAACCCCTGTTGTTTGATGAAAATTCCGATCAGAGGCAGTGCGCTGCGGATATTATAATTGCATGTCAGAACCAGAAAAAGGTATTAATGTATTTATAATCTAAGCGCATTATCATCTAGGAAAAGTATTGATAAAAAGAAAAGAGAGAAGAACGATGCTGTTTCATTCGTTGGAATTTTTAATTTATTTTCCGGTGGTAGTGCTTGTATATTTTCTGATACCTAAAAAATTTAAAACAGTTTGGCTGCTCGCTGCCAGTTATTATTTTTACATGAACTGGAACGTCAGGCATACATTTTTAATCGCGTTTTCCACATTTGTAACATGGGTTGGCGGATTGCTGCTGGGCAGATGTCAGGAGCGGGGAAAAAAGGCGAAATGGATTGTTGCAGTCGGCATTGCTGTTAACCTAAGCATGCTGCTGTTTTTTAAGTATTTTGACTTTATCATTTCCAATATAAACAGCCTGTTTGCTAAGGTCGGATTTGCGTCTGTGGAAAAGCCGTTTGATGTAATGCTTCCTGTGGGGATTTCCTTTTATACATTTCAGGCGCTTGGCTATCTGATAGATGTGTACCGAAAGGATATCGAACCGGAAAATAACCTGTTTCGTTATGCGTTGTTCGTTTCATTTTTTCCTCAATTGGTAGCCGGTCCCATCGAGCGTTCTGAAAATCTGCTCCGACAGATTCGGCAGATCAGGAAAATGGACCGTGCAAAACTATTCAACTATGACAGAATCGCCAGCGGACTTATTTTGATGCTCTGGGGATTTTTCCAGAAACTGGTCATCGCGGACAGGCTTTGCATTTTCGTGGACCATGTATATGCATCCTGGCATTTTTATGGAACCGTGGAACTGGCTGCTGCTACTGTAGCATTTTCCATACAGATTTATTGTGATTTCGCAAGTTATTCAACCATTGCGATGGGCGCGGCTAAAGTCATGGGATTTACGCTGATGGAAAATTTTCGTACGCCCTATTTTTCAAAAAGCATCCGGGAGTTTTGGCGCAGATGGCATATATCTTTAAGCACCTGGTTTAAAGATTATCTGTATATACCACTGGGCGGCAGCCGCTGCAGGACCGTGCGAAGATATCTGAACCTGTTTGTTACGTTTTTAGTCAGCGGATTCTGGCATGGCGCGAGCTGGCATTATGTATGCTGGGGCGCGATACATGGAGTTTATCAGATCGTTGGAACTATGACAGACGGACTGCGCAGGAAGCTTCGAAAAAAAGCCGGCGTAAATACAAGGGCATTTAGCTGCAGAGCCGGACAGACGGCAGTGACATATGCGCTGACTTTGTTTGGATTAGTCTTTTTTCGGTCTGAATCATTAAAAAGCGCGTTCGGATGCATCCAAAGGGTGTTTACAAAGCCAAATTTGTGGGCGCTGACCGACGGTACGCTGCTCACACTTGGCCTGGAGTCAGCGGAAATGCTGATTTTGTTCGCGTCGCTGATCATACTGCTGCTTGTCAGTCTGATTAGAGAGTACAGAAATGAAACATTGGATTTATTTCTGGCGAGGCAGAGTATCTGGTTTCGGTGGCTTGTAATTATCGTATTGTTTGCGTTTATTTTTTTGTTCGGCATGTATGGGCCGGATTATGATGAGAGCCAGTTTATATACTTTCAATTTTAATGCATACAGTTCCATATTATATTTCAAAAAATAAAATACATGTTTAATTACATGAAAATCTGTGATGAGGTGCGGTTATGAAAAATTTATTAAAAGCAGTTATTTTTTGCACAGTGCTGATAGCGTTCGGCATGACTTTAAATTACATAACGTTAAATCGGACAAGCGAAGGATGTATTCAGCTGACAGATTTTTACGAGCTGGAAAAAGATCAGGTAGACGTACTGTGTATTGGAAGCAGCCATGTTTATTATGGTATGAATACCTGCCGATGGTATGATGAATATGGCATTGCCGGTTATCTGCTGGCATCGCCCGGACAGCCGGTTTGGATTAGCTATTATTTGCTGGAGGAAGCTTTAAAAACACAAAGCCCAAAGCTTGTGATCTTAGATACCGGTACGATGTACCGCAAGGAGGAAGATTTTGGCGCCTATTCCTGGGAGACGCTTATCAGTATGAAACCCTCTGCCACAAAATGGAAGGCAATCCAGGCAGTCAACCAATATGGGGAATTTTTGGATGAACTGGGAGCATTTTTTTCATTTCCTTACTATCATACACGCTTCTTTTCGCTGACAAGCGAAGATTTCAACAATACGAAAGAGATTCGTTATCTTGGATACAAACCGGATTTTGCGAAGATATCTGTAAAAGAACTGGCAAAGTGGGAAGAAAACGGACAGCGGAAATTAGATGAAAGTCCGTTCTGCGGAAACATACAGGCGATTACGGAACGAACCGAATACTATCTGAGGGAATTTATAAAGCTATGCCAGGAAAAAGGCATTCCTATGATACTTGTGAACTCTCCGTTTGCGAATCAGGTAGAAGAAAAGCAGAGAGCGGACGATTATATTCAAAAAATAGCGCAGGAATATGGCGTTCCTATGATACAAGGCAACCAATATATAGAAGAAATGCAGATCCGCTTTGCAGACGACCTGCTGGATGCTTCTCATTTGAATTATTACGGAAGTATCAAATATACTGACTTTTTGGCAGCATGGATAAAAGAAAACCTCCATCTTCCGGACCGCCGAGGTGATGCGGCATATGAAAAATGGGCGCAAATCACTGATCTTTTCCAACGGCAGGAATTAAATGGCAGGAACCTTACAGAATATTAATTCCTAAGACGCATACAAAAGTCTATGGCATGCTGTGCGCATACTTTTTTGCATTCCCCGCAATGAATACATTCCGGATGGTTAACCTCCTGTACCGGATCTATCTGCATCCCGCATGCTTTCCTGCAAGCGCCGCATCCAGTGCATTTTTCTTTATCCACGCGATAACGGAACACCGCGATCGGCTGAAACACAGAATATATCGCTCCTAACGGACATATATACTTACAAAACGGACGGTAAATGATCATCGCCAGTAAAATCGTAACAAGCAGCAGCACATTTTTCCACACATACAGCCAGCCCAATGCACTATGCATCGCCTGATTCAGCAGCACGAGCGGAATGCCGCCCTCCAGCGTTCCTGCCGGACATATCAGCTTGCAAAAGAACGGCGCCCCCTGTCCCAGAACATCCGTCACACAAAGCGGCAGCAGAATCACAAACAGCAGCAAAACCACATATTTCAGCTTTCTCAAAAGCCTGTCTCCTCTGAATGTGCTTACTTTTACCGGAAGAGGAATCTTATGCAGCAGCTCCTGCACAAGTCCAAACGGGCACAGCCACCCACAGGCAAATCTTCCTGCGATCGCCCCAATCAGCATAAGAAATCCAGCTATATAAAATGCAAACTTAAAATTCCAGCTCCCGATAACCGCCTGCATGGCACCAATCGGACAGGAGCCAAGCGCCCCTGGACAGGAATAACAGTTTAATCCGGGCACACATAATTTTTTCAGCTTTCCACGATAAATTTTACCTTGTGCAAAGCCAGCTAAATATCCGTTAGACAGCAGCGCCCAAATTGCCTGTATTTTGTGCCGGTGCCAGTCTCCCGTTTTTTTCTTCTTATCCAATCCCTATACACTCCATGCATATATTCACCGCTTTTTCCCATACGACATTCATTTCGCCGCGGTATATGCCATATGCCATCATTAAAATTCCCAGAACAGCCGCGCCTATGCCCCGCCAGTCCAGGCGGCCTGTCCCCCTCAAGACGCATCACCTGTCAGACTGACCAGCTGTGTCTCCACAATCGTTCTCCACTCATCCAGACTACGGCTCCCTACATACTCCGTGCCTACAATATTTCCATCCTGATCCACAAAAAATGTTTCCGGTATGGCTTCAATACCTTGTAACCTGCCGTTTAAAGCGCCTGCATCCGGGATCAGAAACGGATAGGACGCCCCGGTACGTTTCGCAAGCAGTTTTGCTTTTTCTACTGCTTGTTCGTCGACATTCCCTTCGTCATCAATGGCGTCCAGCACAACGCCTACGACGGAGACTTCCTGCTCCTTCATTTCCTGATGAAGTTTTTCCAAATCCGGAATTTCATTGATGCACGGTGTACACCATGTTGCAAATACGTTGACCATAGTCAGCTTATCATCCTTTAACATTTCATTTGTATAAGCATTTCCATTGACATCCTCAAGAGAAAATTCTCCCAGGCTGGTGACTGGCGCATCATTTTTGGGAACTTCATCGGAAACTGTTTCTGTTTCCTTATTTATTTCATCTGTTTCTATATCCGTATCCGTCGCGTTCATTGAGCCATCCTGTGTTTCCGCGCATCCTCCCAGCATTAAAACGCATAACATTCCTGCCAGTAAAACCGCATATCGCTTTTTAAAAGGATTTTTCATATGCTCTTATCTCCTTAACTTTTATTTCTGCTCTTTCGGCATTTTCAGCCCTTTCAGCATGTTCGGCTCTTTCAGCCCTTTCAGCACTTACTCTCCGCCTTGCACCCACACTGCAGGACGTACCGCAAAATCTTTGGAATCCGCCGCATATCCATATGGCATAACTTCGCCTTCCGCCGATACAAAAGCCACGCTGTCCGCCGTCTTGCCAGTTGTCCGAAGCCACCAGGCTTTTTGGTTATTTTCGGACTGCAGCAGATTTTTATAGCGCCTTGCCTCTGCTTCATCCAGCAAAAACACGTGATCCGTCGTTTGACCGCCTCCATCCGTACCATATACGCTGTTCGCAGGCGTTAACACATTTGTTGTCAATACCGCTTCCTGTTCATACGCAGAAAAGCAGTTTTCATAAAAATTCTGATTCAGCCATGTCCGCAGCACAGAGATTTCCCAATAAGCATCCTGTCCCGCATTCTGGTAAACGGTTTTCGCCTTGACCGGCTTTTTTCGTACAAGCAGCAGCTTTTTTTCGGCCCCGTCCGCCAAATCCGCTACCAGCCATTTTGCCGTCCCATAAGTGATCGTATCACCAATCTCGGCCCCGGCAAGCAGTTTTCTTTCATACTGCGCCTTTCGCTGCGCCGCGTCTTTATAATTGCCGACCTTTTCATGCAGCAGCTTCACTGCTTTTTTATAATCACCGTCTTGCGCTGCAAGCGCTGCCCTTTGATAGTTGCATTCCTTCACACGTTCTTTTGTATCTTTATATCCTCTGCTCTTAGCAAAAATTGTATTTGCACGTTCATAATCCTGCATGCTCATCAAAAAACTGCCTTCCAGATAAAAAGCCGCCGGAGAGCATAAAAAAACTACAATTCCAACAATTGCTGCAAGTATGGCCGCCGCGCCAAGTTTTTTGCCCGCATTTTTCATGCGTTCGCTTTTCTGCGCTTTTTCTTTTAACTGCCTGCACAATTCAATCTGCTCCGGTATATCTTTGTATTCGCGCCGCAAACGACGAAACTGCGCAATCGCCGCCTCATAATCAGAAGCGCTCTTTGCAGTTTCTTTCATCCGCATTCCTGTCTGATATACTTCTTCCCGATGTTCCCGGCGTGCCAGGGGCAAACGCTTTTTGCAGCGTTTTTTACGCACTTCACTGTCTTCGTAATCGCCCAGCTGCTCAAACATCTGAATTGCTTCTTTATACATATGGACCCGGTCTTCCGGCTGCAGCATCTTCTCAGCACCTTCCATGCGTCTGACAGCCTTTTGATAATCCGCTTCCATCTGCTGTTCCGGCGTCAGGATGATCTCCTGTTTTTTCTTTTTTCTCGCCATTACAAAACTGTCTCCTTCACTTTCTTCGAAAAAGTCCCGTACAGCTTTTCTCCATTACTGTTCCATCGGTAAGGCCGTACTCTGATATAATAATCCTTCCCGCTTATCAAACCTTCAATCACAAAAGATACTGTTTCTATGTCTGTCTGCTGCGCCGAAAGCATCGCCCCATTGGATGCGTACTGCACCGTATATCCGTCACAGCCTTCTATCTGTGCAAAACTGACGGTAAGCTTGCCTGCCTGTGTACGATCCAGATTTATCACATCAGGCACTGACTCCGGTGCGGCAATATTTTCCCCTGCATCTGCACTGTTTGCCGTATCCAAATCAAATGCCGCCGTACACGCGGGAGCAATCCCCTGCCATTCTTCTGAAAGGACATGCTCCTGCATCTGGGTATCCGCTGCTAGCAGCTGATCGTCCATAACATTCAAAAACGTCTCATCCCCGCGGCAGTCATTCCATGTACAGTCTACATTATACCAGACATTTCCCATGCGCACTTTGTTCCATGCATGTCCCGGACTTGTTACTGTCACACAGGTAATGCCTGCACGATTGCAGAGCAAAGAAAACAGCTGTGCATATCCTGCGCAGACTGTCTTTTTCTCAAATAAAACCGCACTGATACAGCTTTGGCTCATCTGCTTGTCATCCGGATCATTCACATCCATCGTTTCATGATAGGTTACATGGTCACAGACAATTTTATGAATCAGCTGCTCTTTTTCCGCCGGTGTCTGCGCCGCGTTCACCTGCTCGTCCCAGCTTTGCAGCTGTTCGGCAAAACGGCGGGTATACTCCGCCCGTGTATTTCCATCTGAAAAAACTTTGTACAGTCCGACGGTCATCATATTCGTAGTTTCTGAATATACCACCGAATTCCTCATAAAATAATACTGTGGATTTTCGAACATAAAGCAGTAAAATACTTTTTTCATCTGCGGCGTAGAAAGTCCCTCGAAAGAGGTCAGCGGCATAATATAAACAGGAACATTTTCCCCATTCCGGTTTACCTCCGTCGTCTGGAACTGTTCTGTCCCTGTCATATACCTGTCAGCCTGTTTTTTCAAGTTTAAATATAATTTCTTTTCTTCTGTGTTCAGAAGACTGAAATAATAATCACTGCCTTGATCCGCCCAGGCGCTTTCTGTCAAATCGTAAGCATCATCTACCTGTATGTTTTTAAGCGTAAACCTGCCTGCACGGTATTCCAGATCATCAACCTGAATATATTCCGTCCGCAGATCCGGCACAGATACTGTCTGCTGCATTCCTTTCCGGCCGTCTGTATCCGTCGTACCTGCCTGTACCTGCAAAAAATTCCCAAAAATGCCGCCTGCCAGTATCAGCACTGCCATGCCTTTGGCGATCAGTTGTTTCGCATTCATTGTTTCAATCCCTTTCTAATTTTCAGCAATCCTTTTATAAGTACTTAATACGAAACTAGAGCAATTTTTTTTGGAATAATGTGCTGCTTAATTCAATTTCTTCCTCTGTCGCCAGACTGTTTTCAAATATTACGCTGCCGGACCCGGTCCGTGCTGATAAAAGGCCCGCCTCACGCAGCCTTCTGCACATCTCTCTGGCTGTCCCGTTTCCGCCATCGAAAATACGCACCCGTTCCCCCGCAATCTCCTGAATCAGCCTGCGTACAAAAGGATAATGAGTACATCCAAGCACAATGGAATCAATTTCCCTTAAATAAGGAGCCAAAAGATTTTCCAGGAACACTTTGAGGTCATCACCTTCCGTATTGCCTGTCTCCACAAATTCAACCAGACCCGGACACGGCAGTCCGATAATGTCCGCTTTCTGCTCATATTGCGTCATCAAATTCCGATATTTGTCTCCCTGGATCGTCATAGGCGTCGCCATCACAAGAACCGTCGGGTGCCCCGGCTGAAGGGCCGCCGGCTTGATTGCCGGCTCGATGCCGACCAGCGGAAGATCGGGATACATACCGCGCAAAATGCACACCGCCGCCGCCGTAGCCGTATTGCATGCCACAACAATCCCTTTCGCACCCTGACTAAGCAAAAATTCCACATTATCAATCGTAAGTTTTCGTATTTCTTCCAGCGGCCTCGTTCCATAAGGTGCATTTTTGGAATCTCCAAAATAAATATAATTCTCCCGCGGCATAACTTTATACAATTCTCTTAATACGCTGATTCCGCCCATGCCAGAATCAAATACTCCTATCGGCCTGTCACATTTTGCATTCTCCATCTGATATCCCCTAAGCCAGTTTTTAAGTTTGCAATTAATATATCCAAACCATTAAAAGCAAATCAATAAATAAAATTTTATTTTAATTCTGGTCTTCATATTCTACATTTACATCAACAGACACAAGTTCGCCTGTCTCTTTCGTTATTCCGTCTACCTGAGCATTGGAACCATTGTACTGTCCGCTGTTATACTGCCAGTATTTAATATTTCCGGTTCCGCTGTATCCCGTTCCCAAAGATACGTTCCGGTAGCGAGCCACCCACAAATCAATGCCGTCCAGCTTTGTTTTGTCCAGATAGGTATTTAAAAAGGTGACATAACTATACAGCACAAACCGGTAACCGGCTTCTTCTACAATTTGTTTAAACGCATGGATCATCTGATGCAGCGTTTCTTTTTTCATCGTTTTCGATTTGTGCACGGCATCTTCCAGATCAAACGCAATCGGGTAATCCAGCTGACGTCCATTTAAAATCTCCAGCACAAGACGTGCTTCTTCCTGCGCCTCCGCCACTGTTTTTGCCCTGCTGTAACAATAAACACCCATCGGCATCCCTACGGAAAACGCATTCTGATACTTGGTTTCAAATGTATAATCCGCCAGATTATGGTTGCTGATGCGCAAAAAAGCAAACTCCACGCCGGAGTTCTTTACACGGCGCCAGTCAATATCCTCCTGCCATCTGGATACATCAATCCCGTTTTTATTTCCTGGCGTCACAGATACGACCGCTGATGCGCTCTGTCCATTCACGGCAGCCGTTACTCTTGCCGTTCCATATGCAATCCCTGTTACATTTCCTTCTTCATCTACCTGCGCGATATCCGGATTGGAAGACGACCATTCGATATCTCCGTCCAGATACGTAGATGCCTCCAGAGGTTTTGTCGCTCCCACGCATAATTTCAGTGTTCTCGTATTCAGCGCAACACCGCCTGCCGTATAACTGACTGCGTGGCATTTGATTCCTTCGCCGGATGGCCCGGCCGCAGATACACGATAATAGTAAGTTTTCCCATCCTGTACGTCGTTATCCATGTATGACGTCTCTGTAAGCCCCTGTGCAATGCATTCATATTCTTTGTCAGCCGCGTCCGTCCGATACAGATGATAACCTGTTGCCCCGATAGAAAGATTCCAGCTGACCGTAAGGGCATCTTCCCCGGTCTGTGCGATTGTAAGCCCAATCGGAGCGCTTGGAGTTACGGTCCCTTCCAAAGAAAGGCTTGGACTGCTCAGCCCTTTATACGCTCCATTCACATAAATTCCCTTCATCCGATAATAATAAGTGCCGCCCGGAATAACGGAACGGTCTTCATATCCTACAAATGTCCCGCTGTTTAAATCTTTAATCTTTACGAATCCTTTATCCGGATAGACGCTGCGGTAAATGCGATAACCAGCGGCATTTGCCGACTTTTTCCATTCCAGCGAAAGGCTTCGGTTTCCAACATTCGTCTTTACAGACACAAGCTGCGGCCCGTCCGCCTGTGTCTGCACCTGTACGGCCTGTGACTGCTCCCCCGCTGTCACCGACTGGCCTTTTTTAGAATATGTACAAATCTTATAAAAAAACTTTTTGCCCGGAACTAATTTAGAATCCGTATAATTTAATATCGCATTGCTGCTGATTGTCTTAATCTTGCGAAATGTTCCGTTTTCTTTTACACTGCGGTAAATATAATAGCCCGAAGCTGAAGGATCCTGCCGCCAGGCAAGCTTCACCGAACGGTAATCCACCGCTTCACAGCTTTCAAACTGAACCGCCGCAGATGACAGCTGCACCTGTGCCGGTTCAGAAAATTTACCATACACGGCTGTGCCATTCTCGTCACGAATGGCACGCACCTGATAAGAATAGCCCTTTCCGGCGGTAACCGCCTCATCTGTATAAGCCAGTTCAGCGGTAACCGCAAGCAGCTCATAAGAATCCTGCTCTGCAGCCTTGCGATAAAGCTCATAATTCATTGCTCCAGCTATCTTTTTCCATTCCAGCACAACTTTCTTTAACTGCGGCGCTGCTACATTGGTAAACTTTGCCTTATTCAAACCAGGCATCACTTCGATCGCTGCATATTCTCCCGCTTTTCCGCTTTCATCTACTGCGCAGACGCGAAACTCATACTGGGTTCCTGTAACGAGCCCTTTGCATTTATATGACAGCACATCTGCGCTCGTCGTGCCCGCAACCGTAAATGTCCCATCTTTTTGCGCATATGAAATCTGATATCCAAAAGCTCCTTCTACACTGCTCCAATGCAGTGTCACCGAATTGTATGTAGCCTTTTCCTCCGTAACTGCAGCCGGAGCCGCCAGGCCTGCATGTTCCCCCGCACGGGCAGCATCGGGCATCTGCTCTGCCTGTTGTGCCGGAATCTGCTGTATATTTTCGCCATGCAAAAGATCCGCAGCCAAAATCTGATACATACCACTGATTGAAATACTCATACATACTGCCGATACTGCAAACATCCTTTTTATAATTTTTGACATTTCTCCCTCCATACCTCAATCCAGCGGGCACTGTTTCACTCGTTTAATATTACAATCCTGGACACGTCCTGCACTGCAGTCCACTAATCCTTTTAAATAACAAAATGCTTGTGCCTTGCTGCCCTTTTTATGTTCTTTTTTATTTATTTCTGTTTTAACTTTCTTTTTATTTTCTTTTCTCCCATTATTCTTTTCCATACGGTCCTGTTCCAACTGGCAGGTTGCCGTCCGTTTATTATTGCAGTCCTGTATTCTTCCCGAATCACACTCCACAATTCCTTTTAAATAGCAAAACGTATTTTCCATATCCGAGTTCCTCTTGATCTGTCTTTCATTTCTTAATTACGTATTTCCTGTCTGTATATCCATTTTTCGTATCATCACAATCTTATAAGCGCCATACTCCAGATGCGTCGTCCCCCTTTGCTTCCAGAGCCTGTTTAAATATTATTTTGCCATTTCAAACAAGCTCCGATACTATTGCTATTATTATTACAAATTTTGCTGTATATCGCAAGTAATTTTGGTTAAAATCTTCCAAAATATTTTTCTATTTTTTCCAATTTCTTACATCTGCGGATCATACTTCCATAGATTTGCATCCTCATTGAAATACACATAAAATTATCATAAAATAAAAACAATATTTGTTTATAGATTGCGACAATATAGACAGAGACAGAAATAGAAGGTTTTGCAGCAATTCAATTGGAGAGCCCGACTATTACAGTTTTACATAAGGAGGAGTATGACCGTGGAACCTATGGACGACAGCCAGATTGTCAAATTGTACCATTTAAGAAACGAACAGGCGATTACAGAAAGCAGCCGAAAGTATGGCCCGCTGTGCCGCCGCATCGCCATCAATATACTAAGCAATACAGAAGATGCCAAAGAATGCGTCAACGATACATGGTTTGCCGCCTGGCGCCGGATGCCGCCCGACCATCCGTATGCATTAGGTGCATTTTTAGGCCGAATTACCCGTAATTTATCTATCAGCCGCTGGCGCGCGGATCATGCAAAAAAACGATATCGCGGCATGGAACTGCTGCTGTCCGAACTGGAAGACTGTATCCCGGCCCCGGCTGACGTAGAGCAAATCATTGAACAGCGGGAATTAACCCGGCTTTTGGATCAATGGCTGGATGCACTGCCGGAATCGGACTGTATCTTGTTTGTACGGCGCTATTGGTACGGCGATGCGGTACACGTACTGGCCAAAGAACGACGCCGCACACCAAACCAGATCTCCCAGCAGCTGCTGCGCCTTCGCAAAAAATTAAAATTCTTTTTAGAACAGGAAGGAGTTTGCTTATGAAAGAAAATAAAAAAAGCAAAAAAAGAGAAAAATTATATGACGCCATAACAAATATCCAAGATGATTTTATTCATTTGGCATCCACGAACAATCATCATACGAAAAAAAGATGGGCCTATGCTGCTGTCTCCGCCGCAGCCATCGCTGTCATAGTAATAGCCACAGGCATCCTGTTCCCCTTGCAAAAACCAGTTTCCACCTCCGCCCGTACGATTGCCGCCGCAGATTATCCGCAGCCAGTCCTCTATCCGGAAGAAAGCGACTATATGAGTGACAGTGATGGCCTAAATGAAAATGATTATGAACAAGCCTGCGAAGTCTGGTGGAAAGACGTGATCTCCAGAAACAAACTGACAGACGGCTATGCAGATTCCCTTCAACAGTTTCTGCAAAAAAGCATAAAACAATTTTTATCCGAATCTTCCAGCGAAAACCTGGTTTACTCGCCGCTCAATGTTTATATCTCGCTTGGAATGCTGGCAGAACTGACAGATGGAACAAGCCGGTCACAAATTCTGGAACTCTTAGACTGTAACGATATGTCCTCACTGCGCAGCCGGATTTCTTCGATGTGGAACGCAAACTACCGCGACGACGGCGCCAACGCACGAATACTGGCATCTTCTCTATGGCTGAATAACGATGTCCGTTTTGTCCCATCCACGCTGGATGTATTGGCAAAGCATTATTACGCATCCTCTTATCAGGGCATGATGGGTTCCGACGCATTTCAGCAAATGTTTCAGGACTGGCTGAGCACCCAGACCGGAAGACTGTTAGACGATTATGTATCGGATCTTGATCTATTAAAAGAAGATACGATTCTTGCCTTAGCCACAACCGTTTATTTCCGCGGCAAATGGCAAAGCGAAT
Organism: uncultured Eubacterium sp.; assembly: GCA_948468465.1. The sequence goes on from CAOKJJ010000117.1 coordinate 14,973, forward strand.
TTTCCCCGGAACTTACAGCGCCGCAGACCTTCCATTCCGACGCAGGCGATTTGGACTGCGATTTTATGCACAAGCAGATGGAAAATGCCTATTTCTCAGGTGAACATTTTTCCGCCGTTTCCCAGTCAATGGGCGAATCCGGTTCCATGTGGTTTATTCTGCCTGATGAAGAAACTTCGGCAGCCGACCTTTTAAACGATCCCGAAGCCATGCGCTTTTTAATAACAAAAGACCGTGAAAACTGGGAGTCCCAAAAATATATGCAGATCAATCTGGCTGTTCCTAAATTTGACGTCTCCTCACAGTTTGACCTGACAAACGGACTGAAAGCACTTGGCATCACCGATGTTTTTGATCCCGAAGCATCCGATTTTTCTCCCATGACAACGGATCAAACCGGTATTTTCCTTTCCCAGGCAAAGCACGCGGTACGCACTGCTGTGGACGAAAAAGGATGCACCGCCGCAGCCTATACCGTTATGGCAATGAGCGGAGGCGGTTCACCGCGTCCGGACGGCATCGTTGATTTCATACTGGAGCGGCCATTTCTCTTTGTCATTACAGATGCCGCCGGCCTTCCGCTGTTTACAGGAATTGTCAGACAGCCTTAACATTTAGGAATTTAAAAATAATTTCTTGCGCAAAATGGCAAAATTTTAATACTATGCAACAGAATTGACAATGTGTTGCGTAATTTTATTGGCTATGCGGACGCCGGATGAGGGGCGGGGCCTGGATTTCGGCTCCT
>CAOKJJ010000118.1 GCA_948468465.1 uncultured Eubacterium sp.
CGATATTAAAAAAATTACAATTGCATAATTATAAATACTAAAAGCGAAATCTCTGCCGGATGAAGAAAATGCTTGAAATCATATCTGTATCATGATATATTATACATAGAAACAGTGCTGCCGACAGACGGCCAGCCCGCTTAAAATTGCTGAATAGCCGCTTAGTTTAGCAGACCGAGGCGGCTATTTTTGTGAATTCCTTCTATCATCGCTTCCGATGGCATATCCAAGTCCAAAGCAGGTCAGGCCGAAACCCAGCACTGCAATAAGTCCTTCCAATGTCAACATCCGTTCTGCCCTCCTTTCCCAGATTCCCTTTCGGGTTTCTATGTAAACGGAGGGTCACAGTCCCTCCGGAGAGGGCTAACCGCCTGCCATCCTGGCAGCACCTGAATGCATTGTAGCACACCTTTTGATATTTTACAACAATTTCCGATTCTGCGGAATATGCGGAAAGGACTTATTTTTCCATCTCATATCAATCTCACAGAGATAGAAAAAAGACTGGAAAACCCCTTAAAATCAGGCTTTCCAGTCCAAATGTCCGCTATTCGAACTCAATCGTCCCAGGCGGCTTACTAGTTAAATCATACATTACCCGATTAACCCCTTTCACCTCATTCACAATCCTATTCATCACCTTCTGCAGCACCCCAAACGGAATCTCCGCACACTCCGCCGTCATAAAGTCGGTAGTTGTCACTGCGCGCAGTGCCACCGCATAGTCATATGTCCGTCCGTCTCCCATCACACCAACTGACCGCATATTCGTCAAAGCAGCAAAATACTGGCTCACTATTTTATCCAACCCTGCATTTGCAATCTCTTCCCGATAAATCGCATCTGCATCCTGCACAATCTTCACTTTTTCGGCTGTTACTTCTCCAATAATTCGTATTCCTAGTCCTGGCCCCGGAAATGGCTGACGGCTGACCAGGTATTCAGGTATTCCCAGTTCCCTGCCTGCCTGTCTTACTTCATCCTTAAATAACAGTCGAAGCGGCTCTACAATTTCCTTAAAGTCTACATAATCCGGTAATCCTCCTACATTATGATGTGACTTTATCGTTGCTGATTTTCCAAGGCCGGATTCAATGACGTCTGGATAAATTGTGCCCTGCACCAGAAAATCAACCGCGCCAATTTTCTTTGCCTGTTCTTCAAACACACGAATAAATTCTTCTCCAATAATCTTGCGTTTTTGTTCTGGCTCTGTAACGCCTGCCAGTTTGCTGTAAAACCGTTCTTGTGCGTTCACACGAATGAAGTTCAGATCGTATGGGCCATCCGGGCCGAATACAGCTTCCACCTCATCGCCTTCATTTTTGCGCAGAAGGCCATGGTCTACAAATACACAGGTAAGTTGTTTTCCTACTGCTTTTGACAGGATAACTGCCGCTACGGAGGAGTCTACGCCGCCGGATAATGCACATAAGACTTTTCCGTTTCCGACTTTTTTACGGATATCTTCAATCGTCCGTTCCACAAAGGAATCCATCTTCCAGTCGCCTGCACAGCCGCAGATTTGAAAGACAAAATTAGAAAGCATTTTTTGTCCTTCAGTTGTATGCATAACTTCCGGATGGAATTGTGTTGCATACAGCCCTCGTTCCGGGCATTCCATTGCCGCAACCGGACATACTGGCGTGGAACCCGTAATTTGAAATCCCTGCGGAGGCGTTTCAATATAATCGGTATGGCTCATCCAGCATATGGTATTTGCTGATACTCCGGCAAACAGTTTGCTTTCTGTCCGAATTGCAACATCTGTTTTTCCATATTCGCTAACAGGCGCCGTTTTTACGCTTCCTCCCAGCAGATGTGCCATGATCTGTGAACCATAGCAAATTCCCAGAATCGGGATTCCAAGTTCGAATATTTCCTTGCTGCATGTTGGAGATTGTTCCAAATATGCACTGTTCGGGCCTCCGGTAAAAATGATTCCTTTTGGATTTATGTTTTTGATTTGTTCTAATGAAATATAATGAGGATGTACTTCACAATACACATTGCATTCCCGCACACGCCTTGCAATCAACTGATTGTATTGTCCTCCAAAATCCAGGACAATGACTTTTTCCTGACTCATTGTTTTCTCCTCTCTAATTCACGATTCATCTGCAGTTTATGCTTTTGTCTGCCGGATTTACAGTAAAAACCCGGCCGCTGCTTTTTATCCATTATAAAGCAGACTTTTCATAAACACAAGATGCATTTTTATTTCACATTGTTTTCAACATTGATTTTTTGCCTGCGTAAAGCATTGTTCAGACATGTTCTATCAGATGGTTTGCTAAAATGATTGCTAGGATAATTGCTAAGATGATTTGCTAAGATGATTTCAAGAAATATTTGTAACTTTATATAATAAGTGCTATAATTTGGAAAGCGGCAATGTCGGGCAGGAGTGAAAAGATACATAGAAAAAATAACGACTTGGAGGAGAAACAATGAATTTTAATGATGAAAAAGATTATGTGATGCGCATAATAAAAGAGATGGTACGGGTGCTTTTCTCTTTGATGCTTGGAAAAAAATATAATTCTGTCGAACTTCAGAAAGAAAATAAATGTAAGATTGCCGGAAAAGCATTTGAAGAATTTGAAAAAATGGTTGATGACGGCTTGATAAACGACGCAGAAAATTTACTTTTGGAAAGCATGGACTATACGCGGCAAGAAGAAGTCATTGCTTCCGTATTATTTTATCAATATATCAGTGAAAAAGATAATGATTTTCTGGCGGCGCACAACTATTCAAAAGAAGAAGCGCTGGAAGGAATTAAAAGATTGGCAAAAATACAAGGATACGGTCAAATCAGCTCATTATTTATGGAATGATGATATTTACGGATGGATGATATTTATGGATGGATGATTTGATGGAAGGACACCGGGAAGTTAATGTCAGCTTTCCGGTGTTTTCCATTTATGATCCAGCCTAAAGCGGGTTCAAATCCGGCTTACTGTGGCGGTAACCAGCTGCTTAAACTGCGCAGCTACACGGTCGGCGGTTTCCTGTACCTCTTTATGATCCAGCTGCTTTGCGGACATTCCAGCTGCCAGGTTGGTAATACAGGAAATTCCACATACTTCCATTCCCATATGGCGGGCGGCCATTGCTTCACATGCCGTGCTCATCCCTACCGCGTCCGCGCCCCAGGTTCTGCACATACGAATTTCCGCTGGAGTTTCGTATGCAGGACCGGTAAGCTGTGCATATACGCCTTCCTGTAAACGGATTCCAAGTTTTTCTGCCTCCTGTTTGATGATTTCGCGTAAGGAGCTGCTGTATACTTCACTCATATCTGGAAATCTGACGCCCAGCTCATCTACATTTGCGCCGATCAGCGGATTTGGTACGCCGACTGCAATATGATCTTTGATAAGCATAAAGTCTCCTGGTTTATAATCAAAGTTGACGCCTCCCGCAGCGTTTGTCAGAATCAGTTTTTTCGCACCAAGCATTCCCATCAGACGTGTCGGCAGCACAACGTCTGACATCGGATATCCTTCGTAATAATGTATTCTTCCCTGCATAATTACGACAGGTATGTCATTTACATAGCCAAATACAAATCTGCCTTTGTGGCCTGCTACCGTGGAGACCGGAAATCCCTGTATTTGTGTGTAATCTATCGTCTGCTCAATTTGGATTCCGTCTGCATAATCTCCCAGGCCGGAGCCAAGGATTAATGCTGCTTTTGGAACAAATTCTGTTTTTTCTCTTACGCTGTCCCGGCATGCTGTTAACTTTTTGTATATTTCATTCATATGTTTTCCTCCTGATATTTTGACCCAGGCGCAAACTTTAATCCAGATCAATTTTATATGAAACAATTTTCTTTAAACGAATATACTGCTGTTCGTTAATTACAATTTTATTTCCCTCTTTTGTAATTAAATCATCTTCCAAAAATTTTTTTACTCCCCGGCTGATACTCTTTACGCATAGTCCGGTTTCGTCTGCCAGATTCTGCCTGTTTCCCTTTATATACAATACTCCGTTTTTGCCGTATCTTTCAAAGCGGTCTACAAAAAGCATTGCAAGCCTGTCAGAGCCCTGCAAAAACAGAAATACTCTGCTGTTGCGTCCTTCTCTCAGCAAATATTCTCCTATCATTTTTGCTTCATACTTCATTGCACGAATATCGGAATACATCCACTTTTCAAACTTTGACCGTGATAATTTTACTGCTGTACATTCTGTTATCGTTCGAAGCGTCGTTTTGTAGATATCCAAATCCATAATAAATTCCATGCCGCCAAATGCATATAATTTGTCAAACTGCATATAGTCATACGGTGTACCATAAACACGATAGTCAATGGCCTCTATGATACCTCTTCCGATAAAAAAAATAGTGTCCGCCGGTTCTCCTTCCCGTACAAAGATCTCGCCTTTTTTCAGCTCGTCTATCTGAAGCGCATCAAGCAGCCATAACGGCGCACTTTTAAAATATTCCTGAAACTGCTCCTGTTTTTCTCTGTCAACATTATTTAAAAACGGCAACGCATCGTATAAAGGTTTATGCTTCATGCTGGATTCTCCTTTCGCTGCAGTACAGCCTGTACTGCAGCCTTATAGTTCAATTTTCTGATATTCGGCCTGCTTTCGTTTAACTGCCGCCGCAATTTCATGGCTGCCGTTTGTTATACTAATTTTCCCAGTATCGATGTTCCAATCGTTCCTGCCGGCATCGAAATCTCAAAATTATCAGCAATTGACGCCCCAATTACCGCAAACGTATCTTCATTTTCCAGCGCACCGCCGTTTTTCATTTTTTCAGAATAAGCAATCAGCGGTACATACTCTCTTGTATGGTCTGTACCAGTATAGGACGGATCGTTGCCATGATCTGCAGTTAAGATCAGAAGATCGTCTTCTTTTAATTCTTCCAGCAAAATTCCCAGATTTTTGTCAAATTTTTCTATTTCTTTTCCGTAGCCTTCCACGTTTCTGCGGTGTCCCCATAATGCGTCAAAATCTACGAGATTGACAAAACAAAGCCCATGAAAATCACCTCTGCAGATGTCAATGGTCTGCTCCATTCCATGAACAGAGCTGTCTGAATGATGGGTTTGTGTAATGCCTTCTCCGCAGAAAATATCATTGATTTTTCCGACGCCTATGACATCGTATCCTACGTCTTTTAACGCGTTGAGCACTGTCGGCCCGGTCGGTTTTAGAGCGTAATCATGGCGATTGCTTGTCCGCTTAAATTCACCTTTCTTTTTTCCGATATATGGTCTTGCGATGACACGTCCCACTCGCCACTCGTCTTTCATCGTAATCTCTCTTGCAATTTCACAGCATCGGTACAGATTATTCAAGTCAAACGTTTCCTCGTTTCCGCAAATCTGAAGTACGGAATCCGCAGAGGTATACACAATCATAGCTCCTGTCTGAATCTCTTCTTCGCCCAGTTCTTCAATGATTTCCGTGCCGCTGGCGCTCTTGTTTCCAATTACTTTTTTTCCGCACTGTTTTTCCAATTCCTGGATCAGTTCCGGAGGAAATCCGGTGTCAGTAAATGTCTGAAATGGTTTTTCCGTTTTGATTCCCATCATTTCCCAGTGGCCGGTCATGGTATCTTTTCCATTGCTTGCTTCTCCAAGACGCAGAAACCGTCCCATCGGCTCGCTGACACCCTGCATGCTGCCTGCTGTATGCAGATTCAGCATTCCAAGTTTTTTCAGATTTGGAATGTCCAGCGTCTGCATATGTTCCAAAATGTGTCCAAATGTATCTACTCCGGAGTCGCCAAACTTCGGCGAATCCGGCATTGCTCCGATTCCTAAAGAATCCAGAACGATTACGAAAATTCTTTTATATTTGTACAAGTGATCATCCCCTTCCTTTTATTTATTCCAGGTTTGCCGGTCCAAATCCCTGTGGGAGCAGTTCTTTTAAGGTATACACATCATAATGGTCTGTTCCCGTCGCCAAAATAATTTGAAACCGCTGCGGATTGCAAAATTCCATCATCACCTGCCGGCAGACACCGCAGGGAGCCGCGTATTCTGTTAACACGCCGTCTTTGCCGCCTACGACACAAATTGCCGTAAATTCCCGTTCCCCTTCACTGACCGCTTTAAAAAAAGCTGTTCTTTCTGCGCAGTTGGTCGGCGTATAGGCTGCATTTTCAATATTGCAGCCTGTATAAAATTTTCCGCTTTTTGTCAAAAGAGAGGCGCCTACTTTAAATCCGGAATACGGCGTATAGGAGAATTGCAGCTGCTCGATTGCCAGCTGAATCATTTTTTCTATCTGTTCTTTTTTTATCAGTTCTTCTTTCATCATTTCTTTTTCCATCGGTTCACCTCAAAATCAATAACCAGACGCATGTTCTTTTTTGACTATTTTGATCATTCTGCTCGTGCCAAGACGATCTGCTCCTAAGGAAAGAAATTGTTCCGCGTCATCCATGGAGGAAATGCCTCCTGCCGCCTTTATTTTTACATTTGGCCCGATATGTTCCACGAACAGCTTCACATCTGCAAACGTTGCTCCTGCTGTGGAAAATCCTGTCGAAGTTTTAATATAATCTGCCCCTGCTTTTGTTACAAGCTCGCACATTTTTATTTTTTCTTCCTCTGACAGCAGACAGGTCTCTATAATTACTTTTAAAATCTTATCTTTGCAGGCAGTTTTTAAAGTTCTGATTTCTTCTTCGATGAGGTCATACTTTTTATCTTTCAGCCAGCCGATGTTTATCACCATATCAATCTCTGCCGCACCGTTTGCGATGGCGTCTTCTGTTTCATATTTCTTTGCTGCTGTTGTCATATATCCGTTTGGAAATCCTATCACTGTGCAGACCGGTACTTTTCCCTGTACATAATCCGCCGCCTGTTTTACATAACTCGGCGGAATACAGATTGACGCTGTCTGATATTCCATCGCTTCATCACAAATCTGTCTGATCTCGTCCCACGTTGCTGTCTGCTGCAGTAATGTATGATCTACATGGCTTAACACTTCACTTACATTCATGATTGAACCTCCTGATTTTTACTTTATAAATTTCACTTTATAAATTTTACTTTATAAACTTTTGCTTCATAAATTTTACTGGTCTTCCTGTATCAGCGTGCGGATGGCTTCTACTGCCACCTGGATCGCCATGTCTGTATCGTGTACAACCGGATTGTCCAGCCCCAGTTTTTCTCTTTCCTGATTTGCTACCACAAGAAAACAGGAACCTGTCCGTACATGCAGGTAACTTGCTACAACAAATAACGCGGCGGACTCCATCTCCGATGCTAAACAGCCAAGCCTTTTCCAAGCCTCCCATTTATTCATCAGTTCATAGCTTACCGGCTTTGTCTCTGGCTCATGCTGTCCATAAAAAGCGTCTTTGCACTGAACGACACCCGTATGAAACGGATACCCTTTTTTTGCCGCAGCAGCTGCCAATGCGTTTGTTACTTTTAAGTCTGGTACAGCCGGAAATTCGATCGGCGCGTATTCCCTGCTTGTCCCTTCCATGCGAATTGCGCCGGTGGCAATTACTACATCGCCGCTTTTTACTTCTGTCTGCATGCCTCCGCATGTCCCTATGCGTATAAAGGTATCTGCTCCGCAGCGATACAGTTCTTCCATCGCGATAGAAGCAGACGGCCCGCCGATTCCAGTAGATGTTACGCTTACTTTTACGCCGTCAAGCGTGCCTGTATAAGTCACATATTCCCGGTTATCCGCAACTAATGCCGGTTTGTCAAAATACTGCGCGATCTTTTCGCAGCGTTTCGGATCACCTGGCATGATCACATAACGGCCGACTTCTCCCTGCGCTACCTGAATGTGATACTGTCTGCTCGCATCTTCAGAATAATTTTTCATATCTGATCTCCTTTTTAACTAAATATCATTCTATTTTCCTGTCTTGTGTTACCGTGAGCACCGCAGGCGCGGACAGTAACGTTATTACCGCTGGCCTTTATCGTAAGGAATGCCTTCCGCTTTCGGCGCCCTGGATTTGCCTGAGACAAATATGAGCACAATCAACGAGATAATATATGGGAGCATATTATAAACAGTACTAGGCAGTTTTAAAGCTACCAGCGCGTCGAATCCTGTATAAACGTTTGACAGCGCCCGAAACAGTCCGAATAATAATGCCGCCAGGCCGATGTTTACCGGACGCCATTGTCCGAAGATCATAACGGCCAACGCTAAAAATCCAAATCCTGCCACACCGTTTTCAAACTTCCATTCACTTACGCCTGCTGTAATATAGACAAGCCCGCCGAGCCCGCCAAGCGCTCCGGAAATCAGGACTCCCGCATAGCGCATATGATATACATTGATGCCTACCGAATCCGCGGCCTGCGGATGTTCCCCGCATGCACAGAGCCGTAAGCCGAATTTTGTTTTATACAGTACAATATATGACGCAATCAGCACAAGCAGCGCAATCAGCATAAACCAGTTATATTCAAATCCACCGATGTTCATAATAAAAGCCTTTTTCGCCTGTCCGTACGCAACCGTAGAAGAGACGTTATCCACACTTTCCGCTGTATTGATCGCTCTTACAAGAACAACCGCCGCCGCAGGCGCCAGCAGGTTTAAAGCTGTACCTACCAAGGTTTGATCTGCGTTAAATTTAATCGCAGCCACACCCAGCAGCAAGGAAAATATCATACCGCATAAAACGCAGGCCAGTATAACAAGCAGAATAATAACCGGCGCCGGCATCCCGGCAGGAAGATATTTCATCGTCAGCGCACCTCCAAGAGCGCCGACAACCATAATGCCTTCCAGACCAATGTTTATCACTCCCCCATGTTCGGAAAAACAGCCGCCCAATGCTACCAGCACAAGCACGGAAGCAAAAATCAACGTATATTGAATCAATAACAACATTATGCCGCGCCCCCTTTCTGTTTCTGCTTTTCATCTTTTTTATCCAGATACCGATTCAGCCATACTTTAAAGAACAGTACAAATCCGCATAAGTAAATAATAAACGCGGAAATCAGATCTGAAATTTGTGAACAATACATCGTTTTGTCTACATACGTACCGCCGCTTGTGATATGCTGGATAAAATACGATGAGAATACTGCCCCAATCGGATTTGAGCCGCCTAAAAACGCCGCCGCAATGCCATTAAAGCCCATTGCCGGGACGGATGTCTGCTGTACCATCCACTGTTCAATGCCAGTCAGATAGAAAATACCCGCTCCAAATCCAGCCAGCCCTCCCGCAATAACCATCGTTACAATAATATTTCTTTTTTCTCTCATTCCACAGTACTTGGCCGCATTTTTATTCATGCCTGTTGCTTTTAGTTCATAGCCAAATTTCGTCTTTTCCAGCAAAACCCATACAAGCACTGCCATCACTACTGCCAGCGGAAGTCCGATTGTGACAAACTGGTTTTTGGAAAACAGCTGATCCAGTCCCATATTTGGAAGCAGCGCGCTTTTATTCGTGCTGGAAAGCGGTTTTGTATATGGCGTTGACTGCTCTTTCACATTCGTAAGCAGCATATTTACACTGTAAAGGCCGATCCAGTTCAGCATAATACAGGAAATAACTTCATTTACATTAAAATATGCTTTTAACGCACCTGAAATGCCACCGATAGCCGCTGCTGTCACTACCGCCGCGATCAGGCAGACATACCAAGGCATGCCAAGCTTAAGCGCACAGTAAAGGCACGCGCCAACGCCAATGACATACTGTCCCGCAGCCCCAATATTGAACAATCCGACTTTCCAGGCAAACAATACTGACAAAGAGCACATCAATAAAGCAGAAGCTTTTACAAGCGTTGTTCCAAAATACATCTTAGCCGCCGCAGCGCTCGGATAGTATAAAAAGTTTTTTAATATTGCGAGAATCGCGTTTCCGGCCCCGCCTGGATTGATAATCAGCAATACAAGATAACCAACCAAAAGTCCTATGATAATACAGAGCACAGAGCCTATAATCGTCTGAAAACCACTGTTTCTTAACAGAGATTCTTTTTTCTGCTGCTGATTCATCTGCTTACCCCCCTCCTCTTTGATCCTGCCATATAAAGGCCCAGTTCTTCAACCGTTACCTTCTTCGGATCGAATTCACCTACTATTTCCCCTTCGTACATGACAAGAATCCGGTCTGATACATTCATAACTTCATCCAGCTCCAGGCTGACGAGCAATACACCTTTTCCAGCGTCCCTTTGGGCTACAAGCTGTTTATGGATATACTCAATCGCTCCTACATCCAGGCCGCGCGTTGGCTGTACAGCCACAAGCAGTTCCGGATTTTTATCAATCTCTCTGGCTATAATGGCTTTCTGCTGATTTCCTCCGGACATCGCCCTGGCTTTTGTAATCGGCCCCTGTCCAGAACGCACATCATACTGTTCTATTAAACGGTTCGCATATTCGCGGATCTCCCTGCGCTTTAAAAATCCAAATTTATTTGTAAACTGCGGTTCAAAATATCTCTGCAGTACGATATTATCTTCCAATGTATAATCCAGTACCATGCCATGTTTGTGGCGGTCTTCCGGAATATGGCTCATACCGGATGTCAGACGTTCACGAATCGGCATATGTGTAATATCTTTTCCGTTCATCTGAATCGTGCCGCTCAGCAGAGGCTCCAGGCCGGTAAGCCCGTAGACAAATTCAGTCTGTCCGTTGCCGTCTATGCCGGCGATGCAGACAATTTCCCCTCTGCGCACCTGCAAAGATACATTGTTTACGGCGTTATTTTTATGATGCCTGGAAGCAACTGTCATGCCTTGAATATCCAATATGACCTCTTTCGGTTCGGCAAGCTTTTTCTCCACGACAAAATTTACGTCCCTTCCTACCATCATTGCGGAAAGTTTCTCCGGCGTAGTATCTTTCACCTGTACCGTACCTACGTATTTGCCTTTTCGGATGACGCTGCACGTATCAGCTGCCTGCATAATCTCCGCCAATTTGTGTGTAATAAAAAGGATGCTCTTACCCTCCGCAGCCAGATTTTTCATAATGATTAAAAGTTCCTGTATCTCCTGCGGTGTCAAAACAGCTGTCGGCTCATCAAAAATTAAGATTTCATTGTCCCGGTAAAGCATTTTTAAAATTTCTGTCCGCTGCTGCATACCGACCGTAATATCTTCAATCAAAGCGTCCGGATCTACTGCCAGCCCATATTTTTCAGACAGCGCAACAACCTTTTTTCTCGCTTCATCTTTTTGCAGAAATCCCCCTTTTGTCGTCTCAACCCCAAGAATAATATTGTCCAGAACACTGAAACATTCCACTAATTTGAAATGCTGATGAACCATTCCTATGCCAAGGTCGTTGGCATCATTCGGATTATTGATCGTTACTTTTTTTCCATCTTTGTGGATCTCGCCTTCTTCCGGCTGATACAGTCCAAACAGTACACTCATCAAAGTGGATTTTCCAGCACCGTTTTCTCCAAGCAGTGCATGAATCTCGCCTTTTTTTAATTGTAAAGTGATATTATCGTTTGCAATAATACCCGGAAACCTTTTTGTGATGTTCAGCATTTCGATTGCATACTCAGCCATCCTTTCCTTACCTCCTCTCATTTTGTGTAACGGTTTTCGGTATCTGCCCGTCACGATTGGTCATTTTTGTAAGAAACTGTATAAAAAAGGAGCAGGTAAGCCCCGCTCCCTCTGCTTGTGTTACTTTTATATCGTTTATTTTACTGACACATTTTACTTATTTAATGCTGCCGTAATCGTTAACTTTGATAGATAAATTATCCGGCAGTGCTGAAATATCATTAGATACTTCTACTTCTCCATTATACATTGCTTTTACAAGCGCACGGTAATCATCTTCTGAAAATCCTTCGCCCCACTGTGTCGTGCTGATTGGAAGCTGTACATAATTTTCTTCCGGATTTTCGGAAACCATTCCAAGATTTTCAATCTTTCCTGCGAAATTATTCCAATTGCCAGCCTGGATTTCTGTAAGCACTGTATCAACCGTTGTTGCAAGACCTTTCATAGCTGAGGTAACTGTCAGGCCTTCTTTTGTCTGGTCAATAATCGGAGACTGATCAGAATCCACACCAATTACTTTACCATCCGTCTTTGCCGCTGCTTCCACTGCAGATGTAAAAATACCGCCGCCGCATGCAAATACAACTTCTACGCCTTTTGTTCCATACCAGGTATCCATTGCCGCTGTAATATCAGCATCCCCATAGAACTGTCCGCCGCAAACATATTCTGCTTCCACTTCGCCTTCAATACCAAGCTCTTTTGCTGCCGCGTCCGCACCCTGCAGATAACCATATCCAAAACGGGTAACTGCCGGAACTGACATTCCGCCAAGGAATCCAAGATGCTTATAGCCAAGCTTAACAGCCGCGTATCCTGCCATATAGCCAGACAGCTCTTCCTGATATGTACAACAGTATACGTTATCTGAATGATAATATTCTTTTACATCATAATTATCCGGATTATAATCGTATCCTTCACCAACGCCCTTTTCCAAAAGATCGCCAGCGCCTACGTCCAAAGCGATAAATTTTACATCCGGATACATTTCAGCTTTTGCAACTACGGACGCTGCAAACATATATCCAGGCATCAAAAGCACGTTTGCGCCTCCGGCAACCGCCTGATCCACACTTGCATTTCTGGCTTCGTCCGAATCACTGTCCGGCTTGTAATAAGTAAATGGTATATTATTTTTTTCAGCCCATGCTTTGCTTGTCTCATAAGTCGTCTGATTAAAACTCTGGTCTGTAATATCACCGGAATCAGTAATCATTGCGATATTCATGTCAGATGCCGGCTCTGCGTCGCCCTCTGCATCTGCGCTGCTTCCATCATCATTGCTTTCGCTCTCATCAGAAGCGCTGCTGTCTGCATTGCCTTCATCAGAAGCGTTATTGCTGTTATCCGCATTGCCCCCGCCGCTGGAACCACATGCAGCCATAGAAAATGCCATCATTCCTGCAAGCAGTACTGCTAAAATCTTTTTCTTCATGAATTATGATCCTCCCTTAATTAATTTGTGCGCCGGTATGTTGATACGGAACCGGCTCATAAGCATATAATGACATATGTCCCAAAATCCAGATAGGACTCGTGTCCCTTTTTCTAAATTAAATTGAATTTCGTTGAAAATATACAGAATGAAACAAGCTTTTTTGGCTAATTTGACGAAAGAATTTGCTTCTCAAAAGATAGATGTCCTTTTTTGTATGTATATTTTAAAAGAGATCAGACATACTTTGATTATGAAAAGAAAACAGAAAATCGCGTCTATGCTGTTATACAATTTTATCGGCCTTACCGTTGCCATTGGCGGCTGGCTGTGGGAAGTATTGATTTTTATGATCAAAGACCGGCACTTTGTCAATCGGGGGTTTTTATACGGCCCATATCTGCCTGTTTACGGCACTGGGGCAGTTGTACTGTCCATACTGTTTTATCATAAAAAAATATCTGTAATGATCACTTACGCACATTTACAGACAGTTGATTACCCACAGCATTTTTATCATAGCAGACTGTATGCATGGCTCAGGCAGCTTATAAAAAAGAAATACAGCTGCCGAAAGCAATTACAGCCCGCTCAGGTTATTAAGCATTCCAAAGCAATACTGCCGCAACACAACTGTTTATCCTTCTATCCATCAAGGAACGGTGAGCAAAAATCATCTCCTGAGACAACATACAGATTCTTTTTACTCTGTCTGCGTATTTTTTTTCTGAGTATGTTCGGCGGCTGCCTGACCGAGTTTGGCACAGGATGGCTGCTATGGCATGTATTCCATCGTAAATACTGGGATTACAGCGGATATCCTATGAATTTAAGCGGTTATATCTGTCTGTATTCCGCTCTTGGTTTTGGTATTTTCGGTACTTTATGGGTAACATGGGCTGGCCCGTTTTTTATCCGTATATGGGAACGGCTGCGCTTTTCCATACAAATTTTAATCATCGGCTTATGTGACCTGATCATTGTGACAGATGCCATATTTTCACTGATGCAGCCTAACTCCGGTGAAAATATTACCTTTTCCTTATTGTTCACACCGGTTCTTTACCTTTTCGCATGGTAAGAAACTGTATGTAAATGCCTTTACCATATGATATCCCTGATCTATATTGCCTGTCCTTCATACTTATTTTCTTCAGCATTTTCGCGAAAATCCACTGTATCTTCGCGAAAATCTGTTGTATCTTCACGAAAACTTGTTGTATCTTTGTGAAAATCCGCTGTATCTTCCGCGCGGTATACAGTCCCTTCCTTCACGGTCTCATTCTGATTGTTTTCAGCTGTTTTATGTTTGAATCTTTCAAACAGCCTTTTCACCGGGCGGCTCCATTCCTTTTTCCTGAATGCCCGCTCCTGCTGCCTGTCCTCTTTTTTCAGCTGTTTATGCAGTTTCTTTTCTTCTTTGAGACGTACTTTTTCATTTTTGCGCACTTCTTTTCTGGCAATTTTTTCAATATCTTCAATATGACTTTTCGCTTCACGCACATGTTTCTTTACCTTCTTATATGGACTGTAAAGGAAATAAGAAATCGCCGCCAAAACAAGTATGCCCGTTCCCGCAACTACAGCATATGGCATAAACAGCTCATACTCCGGATATTCAAGCTCATAACATACAAATATAACCATCATAACCGGAAACATCAGCAAATACAACAGCTTGCAAAGCCAGTCCACAATTTTAAGACGTTTATGTTCCTGTGCTAACAGCGCACCTTCAATCCCGGTATATGCAAGCATAAATACACAGATTTCCGACTGAAAACCATGCAGCAGACCACATAATACAATCATCGCCGCAGACAGCAAAAACAGTGAAAACGCACTGCCCTGATAATATGCATTCTTATATTCCCTCATACCCTCCAGTTTATCCTCAGAAATTCCATGCAGGGCATAAATCTGTGCATTCATGCTTTCTTTAAACTCTTTGTTATATTTACTGGACTCCTCCGTCTGTTCCAGATTTTCATTGATCTTTCTCTGCAGCCCGTCTATCACACGCTGTTCTTCCAGCAGCTGTGCCATAAGCGCATCTTCACTCTCCTGGCGTCTGCGCATCTGTTGACGGATGTATTCCGTTTTCTGCACCCGCATGCTCTCTTTTACACCTTTGGTCACTGGAAGGTATTCCATATCATTAATGGAAATACTCGGTTCTTCTTTTTTATGTTCATCCATATTCGAATCCTCTTATGTAATGATTGTATACCATCGTTTTCCGCCTGTTTTTTTCATTATTCTCCCATCAATTTTTATCATCATTCCGTTTTAAACATAATGCTGATGGAGATATTTTTCTTTTGTAGCCAGCCCTCCGCGAATATGCCGTTCTGACTTGTTCACATCCAGAACTTTTCTGACTTCTAAGGCCAGCGCAGGATTTACCTGCACTAATCTTTCTGTACAATCCTTATGTACGGTTGATTTGCTGATGCCATACTTCTTGGCAGCCTGACGTACCGTGGCGTTGTATTGTATAATATAATTTGCGATTTCAACCGCACGTTCTTCAATATAATTTTTCAAATGAAACCCCTGCAATCCTTGTTATTAAAATGTATGCAGCAGGTTACCATTTTATGTCTTTTAGGGTGCTGTGTTTTTTTGGGTGGCTATCCGGACGCCGGGTGAGGGGGAAATGGCCTGGCTTGCGGCTCCTATTCCAGAATGTTAAGAATCTCTAGGCATTCTGCA
>CAOKJJ010000119.1 GCA_948468465.1 uncultured Eubacterium sp.
TTTAGCCACTGGCGTTTAGCCAGGGGCGGACTACGCGACGCGACCGGACGGGGCCGCTATGTCTATGCAGAATGTTTAGGGATTCTTAACATTCTGGAGTAGGAGCCGAAATCCAGACCCCGCCCCTCATCCAGCGTCCGAATCGCCACCCCCCCCCGCAACACAATGTCAATTCTGTTGGCACTCAATTTTTCATGCAGTTTCTAAATTAATCTGCAGATGAATCTGTACCGTCTGCATTCGCAGCGTCATCCGTATTTGTGGCATCTGCAGCATCATCGGTCCCCGTACTGTCTGCGGCTGCATCATCGGTCGAAGTTGTCGTGTCTTCTGCTACCGCCGTATACAATTCGTCAAAATTTACTTTTTTCCATTCACTGTCGTTGATTTTCCATTCACTGGCTTCTTTATAGCTTTCGATTTGCTCGGAATATTTATCGCTGCGGCGCTGTGTCAGAATAGATTCCTTTTTTGTCTTTGCGGCTTCTTTATCGTCGGTATCATCCATGCGCACGATATAATAACCGCTGTCAGCTTCAATGACTGCGTCTGCCAGTTTTCCTTTTTTAAGCTTGTCCGCCGCTTTCAGCACTTCCACATCCATGCTTGTTGTATTATCGTCTTCATTTAAGTCTCCGGCGCCATAAGAACATGTTTGTACTGTGTATTCTCCGTTTTCCGCCGCTTCTTCCAGGCCGTCAGCCGCTTTTTTCAAAAATTCCTCAGCGGCTTCTTTGTTATCCGTTCCTGTAGCTGCGTCATCTGCTGCTGTATCGTCTGTCGTTGTATCCGCTGCGGCTGTCTTGTCGAACCGAACGTAGCTGAATGTCTTCTGCGCACATTCTTCTTCTGTAACATTGGTATCTATTTCTTCCTGAATGGCGGCACGCATTTTGGACTGAATCTTATTTAAGCGAAGCATTTCTTCTACGGTTTGCTGTGTGGCGCCCATTTTTTGAATCGCCTGTGCGCTGTTGTCTGACAGGAATTTAGACGCTGCTTCTGTAATTGCTGTTTTTTCCTCCTCTGTCAGCTCGATCTTATAATCTGCGGCATGTGCATCCAGTAAATAAAGTTCCCGGATATTTTCCATCACACTGTCTTTTACCGAATCCGTCATCGTCGTTCCATCGCCGGAATCCGTATTCCACATATCTTGTCCATAATATGAAAGAAAATAAAGATCTGTCTGTGCTGCCTGATACTGCGCCATAAAATTCGCGACGCCCATGGAAATATCATTGCCGTCTAATGTTGCTGCCACGGCATCCGCATTGATTTTACTGCCACAGCCTGTTACTGAAAAAGACGCTAACATTGCGGTCGCAAGCAATGTTGCCGTTATTTTTTTTAATTTCATAAATCAACTGCCTCCTAAATATTTTCATTTTATTATTATCTGCGGTATTCATGCACTGGTCTATTATAGTGCAAATATCTGCGGTCTGCAAGAAGTTTCATTATTTTTTCACAAGTACGATCTCCAGTGCCTCTGTAAACTCTGACAGTATAGCCAGTGGTTCTGCTTTTTTTGCATCCCGGCTGTTATTCATCATATTAAATGTAAAAGCAGGATTTTTTCCAACAGCTGTAAATGTAAGCCTGCCGTCATATTGCTTTACAAGTTCCGGCATTTTCAGTGTATCTATATCGGTATGTTCATACATAACCATACGAAGCGTTTTCCCCCGCTGCGTAATTTCTTTGATATAAACGCGATGCGCTTTTGCCTTGACCTGCGCGATTTTAAGCAAATTGCAGACAGAGCGCGGCGGATCTCCAAAACGGTCTAATAATTCCTCCATCATCTCCTCCGCTTCTTCCTGGGTCTCTATGCCTGCCACACGCTTGTAAATATCCAGCTTCTGATATTCATTCGGGATATAAGAAGGAGGGATGTACGCATCGATGTCAATATCGATTGACGTTTCAAAATCTTCTGCCGCACAATCACCCTTTGCCTGCTTTACCGCGTCATTCAGCATTTTGCAGTACAGGTCATATCCGACTGCCTCCATATGCCCGCTCTGCTGCGCGCCGAGAAGGTTGCCTGCGCCCCTGATTTCCAGGTCACGCATCGCAATTTTAAACCCACTGCCCAGATCCGTAAACTCTTTAATCGCTGCCAGACGTTTTTCCGCCACTTCTTTCAGCATTTTATCCCGCCGGTACATTAAAAACGCATAAGCCGTCCGGTTGGAACGGCCTACCCGTCCGCGCAGCTGATATAATTGAGACAGGCCCATATTATCCGCATCCTGGATAATCATCGTATTGACATTTGAAATATCTAATCCTGTTTCAATAATCGTTGTAGATACCAATACATCAATTTCTCCATTGATAAACTGATACATGATATTTTCCAGCTCCCGCTCTTTCATCTGCCCGTGCGCGACAGCTAACGCGGCATCCGGCACCAGGCTCTGGACTTTTGCAGCCACATCCTGAATCTGGTTTACCCGGTTAAACACATAATAGACCTGTCCTTCCCTGGCAAGTTCTCTTACGATTGCCTCGCGTATCATTTCTTCATTGTATTCCATCACATACGTCTGTATCGGCACACGGTCTACCGGAGGCTCTTCCAGCACGCTCATATCACGGATTCCTATCAGGCTCATATGCAAAGTTCTTGGAATCGGCGTCGCTGTCAGCGTCAGCACGTCTACATTCGTTTTCAGTTTTTTTATCTTTTCTTTATGCGTCACGCCAAACCGCTGTTCCTCATCGACAATCAAAAGCCCCAGGTCTTTATACTGCACATCTTTGGACAGTACTCTATGCGTCCCAACCATAATATCTATGGTTCCCTGTTTGAGTCCCTGAATCGCCTTTTTCTGCTGCGCCTGTGTCCGAAATCTGCACAGCAGCCCGACCGTAATCGGAAAATCCTGCATGCGCTGTACAAAGTTGTTATACACCTGCTGCGCAAGAATCGTTGTCGGCGCCAGATACACAACCTGCTTGCTTTCCTGTACTGCCTTAAAAGCGGCACGTATCGCTATCTCCGTTTTTCCGTAGCCAACATCTCCGCAGATCAGGCGGTCCATGATTTTTGTACTTTCCATGTCCCGTTTGGTCGCTTCAATCGCCATCGTCTGGTCTTCTGTCTCTTCAAATGGAAACATTTCTTCGAATTCTCTCTGCCAGACCGTATCAGGACCATAGACATAGCCTTTCTGGTTCTCTCTGGAAGCATACAGCTGTACAAGCTCCCCTGCGATTTCCCTGACCGCGGTGCGGACTTTCGTCTTTGTCTTTTTCCAGTCCAGGCTTCCAAGAGAATTCAGCTTCGGCTTACGCTCCCCTGCCCCAGAATATTTCTGTATCATATCCAGCTGTGTTGCCGGTATATACAGCACACCGCCTTTATCATATTCAATCTTAATATAATCTTTTGTAGTTCCTTCTACTTCTATTTTTTCAATCCCGCGATAAATGCCAAGTCCATGATTTTCATGTACCACATAATCTCCGACGCTTAAGTCTGTAAAGCTGGCAATCTTTTCTCCGTTTTTCGCATGACGCCGCTTTTTCTTCTTTTTCTCCGCTCCGAAAATATCACTCTCTGAAATAACGACAAATTTAAGCATTGGATATTCATATCCGCGCTTCACTTTTCCATAAAGTGTCATCACTTCGCCCGGTTTTACAACATGGTCATAATCTTCGGTATAAAAAGCATTCAGTCCTTCTTCGATCAGATCCTGTGTCAGCCTTTGTGCCCTCGTCCTGGAACCGGATAATAAAATCACTTTATAATTTTTCTTTTTATACTGCTGCAAATCTTTCACCAGCAGCTCAAAGCTGTTATTATAAGGATTTACCGTACGCGTCTGCAAGGGATATACTTTTGCAACCTTCAATTCCGGAATTTTTAACTCCAGCGTTGCCAGCGCTATTGTATGCAGCCTTTCTGCTCTTGCAAAAATCTCTTTTGCGCGAAACAGCGCATCGGTCTGCCCAGGCAGAATATACCCTTTTTCCAGCCGCTGCTGCATACTGTCAATATACTCTGTCTCTACCGCAGTGCTTTGCTCTGCAATGCGAATAGGTTCATCTAATGCTACGATCGTTTTGTCCAGCTGAAAATAATCCAGCAGGCAAACGGTCTGTTCTGTAAAATACGTCAAATATCCATCCAGCTTTGCACTGCTTCCGATCTCCCGCAGCTCTTCCACAAATGCGTCTATCGTGCTTTTCAGCCGATAGGCTTCTTCTGTCTTACACTCGCCACGCAGCCGCGAAACTGCCTGTTCCTCTTCTTCCTGCAAACGCCGGATCCCCTCCTGCAGCTGCGCCTGATCGAGCAAAAGTTCATTTGCCGGGTAAATCTGTATACAGTCCAGATTTTCAATAGACCTCTGGCTGGATGCCTCATAGCTTCTGATCGAATCAATCTCATCTCCCCACAGCTCAATACGGTACGGATTCTCTTCTGTCAATACATAAACATCCAAAATACCGCCGCGTACCGCAAACTGACCTGGAGCTTCCGCCTGATAATTCCGTTCATATCCCATAACCGCCAGTTTTTTTTGCATCGCATTGATATCCATCACACCGCCGGTCTGCAGCGTTATGATCTTTGACAGAAATCCGGACGGATCCGGCATCCGGTTCATCAGCGCGTCAAAAGTTGTGACAACCGTACAGTTCTGCCCGCCTGCCAACATTTTTAAAACTTCGATCCGTTCTTTTGCCAGTTCATTTCCACGGATATCCGACTGATAAAACAAAATATCTTTTGCCGGAAAAAACCGGACATTTTTATCAAAAAAACGATATTCCTCACAAAATTCCCTCGCCCGCTGCTCTGTAAATGTCACAATCAGCCTGCTGTATGCATCTTTGCTCAGACAATGAATAAAATGCAGCTTCTGCGGGTCAATGCAGCCAGTCATTTCCAAAATACCGGCTCCTGTTTTCTTCGAAAGCTGCGTTCGGATTTCCTGGTATTCTGTCATAGCCTCAAGCGGCTCTGTAAATGCTTTCATGATCCTCTACCTCTATACACGTTTTCAATATTAATTACATTAATGAAAATAAAATCATAAATAAAATTATTTTTTCTTTTTATTATAACAATTCATCGCCTGCGCTGCATCTCCTGCAACGATCATCCCGACTGCTGCCACTGCATCTTTTACCGCATCTTCTACCAAAACTCTATCTTCCTTTGAAAAACGGCTCAGTACATAATCCGCAAGGTCCCATCCTTCGGGCTTCGTACCAACCCCGATTTTAATTCTGGCAAATTCCTGCGTTCCCGCATGCGCAATCAGGCTTTTGATTCCATTATGCCCTCCGGCACTTCCCTTTTGCCGGATTCTCAAGTTCCCCGGCGCAAGGCTGATATCGTCATAAATGACAAGCAGCTGCGACGCCGCATCCAGTTTATAAAAATGCAGCGCCGCGCCAATCGCTTCCCCACTGTTGTTCATAAATGTCTGCGGTTTCATAAGCAAAATCTTTCGTCCGTCAATGATTCCGCTGCCGCAGACAGACCGGAACTTTACCTCGTTCATCGAAATATGATACTCCTCCGCAATCGCGTCAATGGCGTCAAATCCTATATTATGTCTTGTTTTCTCATATTTTTTCGTTGGATTTCCAAGCCCTGCTATGATATACATTACTGTTTCTTCCTCACTTTTTTTGGCTTTTGCAGCCGTTTTTCCTGCTTTCCCAAACATGTTTTGTATGCATTGTATCAGCTGATGCATCTATAACTCCTCCTTCTTCCCACACGCAAGTATAACATTATCTGATCAAAAAGAAAAGAGTGAACTGTTAATCTGCCAGACGCATATTAATTGTAAATAAAAAGTGTAAAGCATATTGGCGGTTCAACAGGCTTTACACTCTGATTAGCAGTTTGGTTATACGGTTTTTATGCTGGCTGCTATTCTTTGATTTTATCGATATCTGTAAGATTCACTCCAAGACTATTGAGCAGCACTTTTAAAGACAGATAATCATCCTTTAATCCTTCATATGTCTCTGTAGCATTTTCTTTCTTGGCTGACAGCATATGTTTCTGTACTTTTTTAAAATCTTCTATCGCATCTTTAATGATTCTGCCATTATTTATTTTTTCTAATGCCTCTATATTCTCACCGCCTTTATGATTGGTGCCGTTGTTTCTTGATACAGCCATTATAACGTATGCGGAAAGAAGTGTAAAGAGTTATTGAATCAGTATTGCATTCTGTTTCCCAAAACAGGTTTTTCGGGTACATCCTATCCCCCAGCTAAACCAGCCCTTTCAGCACCGCAGCGCACCCTTCCACACCAAGAACCCCGCTGTCCAGCACGATATCATAATTTCTAAGATTCTCCCATTTTCGGTTCGTATTCGCGTAATAGTAATTGGCCCGTTTCCTGTCGAACCGTTTTCTTGTGCTGTCTACCTCCGCCGCAGAAATGCCATACTCTTTTTCTATCCTGCTCCTTTTTTGCTCCTCGTCGCTGCTGCGGATAAATACCTTGATAACCTTCTTTTTTTCTTTCAGCGCTTCCGAGGCACAGTGCCCCAGAAAAACCGCGGGGCCGCCCATGGACAAGTGCTTGATGGCCTGCTGCTCCGCCAGATAAACATGATCTTCCCTTGTCAGCATATCCGCATCTCCCGACGCCGCTTTTGCCATAACATAGATGGAATAGAGGAAACTGCCTGTAGCGGATTCCTCATATTTCTGGATGTCATCTACCGAAATCCCATACTTTCTTGACACCTCTTCCAGAATTTCATGTCCGTAACACGGAATGCCCGTTTGCTCTGAAAGCAGGCGGGCGGCCATTGTCCCGCCGCTTCCATATTCCCTTTCGATTGTGATTGCATTGATCTCCATTTTCCCGCTCCTTCCTACACTGCCTTTTCAAACTGACTGTTATAAAGCTCTGCATAAAAACCATTCTTCCTAAGCAGTTCCTCATGGTTCCCGCTTTCAATAATATCGCCGTCTTTCAATACAAGGATCAAATCCGCGTTTTTGATGGTAGACAGGCGGTGCGCAATTACAAAAGATGTCCTGTTTTCCATCAGCTGGTCCATAGCGCTCTGTATCTGCAGCTCGCTGCGGGTATCCACAGAACTGGTCGCCTCGTCAAGGATCAGCATAGGCCTGTCGGCGATCATTGCACGTGCAATCGTAAGCTGCTGTTTCTGCCCCTGGGAAAGGTTTAACTGGTCATTTAAAACCGTATCATAGCCTTTTGGCAGCGTGCGGATAAAGTGGTCCAGCCCGACTGCCCTGCAGGCTTCTTCTATCTTTTCATCCGAAACGGTGTCTGCACAATAAACCAGATTTTCCCTGATTGTCCCTTCAAACAGCCAGGTATCCTGCAATACCATGGCAAACTGCTCGTGCACATTCTCACGGGTCAGGTCTTTTATGGACGCGCCGTCAATGCGGATATCGCCTCCCTGAGTTTCATGGAAACGCATCAAAAGGTTTACCAGCGTCGTCTTTCCAGCGCCAGTCGGCCCGACGATCGCGACCTTCTGCCCCGGTTTTGCCACCGCGGAAAAATCATGTATGATGATCCGGTCCGTATTCTCATAGCCAAATTTTACATGTTCAAATACAACATTTCCTTCCGCCTTTCCAATTTTTTCTGTTTTGCCGCTTTCATCCTCCATTTCCTCCGCTTCCAGAAATCCAAACACACGCTCTCCGGCAGCAGCAGCCGACTGGAGCGCCTGTATCGACTGCGCGATTTGCGACAACGGCTGTGTAAAAAACCGTACATACATCATAAAAGCTACAATCACGCCAAAACTGATCTTTCCGTCCAAAGCCATCGCGCCGCCTACAACGCAAACCGCAACATATCCAAGGTTCCCGACAAACCCCATAATCGGACGCATCAAGCCGGCAAGGGACTGTGCTTTAAACGCGCTGTCGCAAAGATTCCGATTGAGCCTGTCAAACTCTTTTTCTGATTTTTCTTCCCCGTTATATGCCTTTACAACCGTATGCCCGGCATACATTTCCTCGATATGCCCGTTAATCTCTCCGAGATGTTTCTGCTGGCGGCTAAAATACTTCTGGCTCCTGCCCATAATGGCAAACATAATGATAAATCCAAGAAAGCTTGCCAGGACTGCCGTCAGCGTCATCCATCCGTCTGTCACCAGCATCATGATAAAACTGCCGATAAAAAGTACAAGCTGCGAAACGAGCTGTCCAATGCTCTGGTTTAACGACTGTCCGACGGTATCCACATCGTTCGTCACCCTTGACAGGATATCCCCCGTTGTCGTACGGTTATAAAACCACATCGGAAGCCGGTTGATTTTCTCCGAAATATCCGAACGCAGCTGCTTCGTTACCTTCTGGGTAACAGTCGCCATAATCCATCCCTGTATGGCTGACAGCACATAGCCCAATGCATACAAGGTGACTAAGAAAATCCCGATATCAAACACCTTATCCAGGTCTATGGACGGCTCTGCCTGCCCGCTGATGGGTGGCGCAATCCCTGCCGTAACGCAGTCCGTAATCTCCGACAGCTTATCCGGACCAACCAGGGTAAAGACTGTCCCAATCACCGCACATACTACCGCCACTGCCAAAGCAGCCCAATAATCCCGACAGTATCCCAATAATTTTTTCCAGGTGCCGGTCAGGTCATTTGCCTTTTCGCCGGCTCTGCCACGTCTGCCTGGCCCTCCCGGCCTGCCGGCTGCCTTTGCCTGCCCAAGTTCATATTCTTTTTTATCCATTATGCCAGTTCCTCCTTTGAAAGCTGTGACAATGCAATTTGCTGATATACCCTGCAGTTTTCCATCAATTCCTCATGCCTGCCCATCCCGGCAATTTCCCCTTTGTCAAGGACAATGATCCGGTCCGCATCACGGATCGTCCCGATGCGCTGCGCAACAATGATCCGTGTCGTCTGGGCACATTCCCTGTCAAGCGTTTCCCGAAGCCTGCGGTCCGTTTTATAGTCAAGCGCCGAAAAGGAATCATCAAAAATCAAGATCTCCGGCTTCCTCGCAATGGCGCGGGCAATGGAAATCCTCTGTTTCTGCCCGCCGGAAAAGTTGGAACCTCCCTGCGCGACATAGCCGTCATAAGTATCCTTAATCCCTTCTACAAAGTCTTTTGACTGCGCTGTGGCAATGGCCTCTTCGACATTGTCCTCCAGCATCTTTTCCCCTTTTCCGTTATCGCCAAATGCAATATTGGAGCGGATTGTCCCATTGAAGAGGGTCGCCTTTTGTGACACATAGCCTATTTTATTGCGCAGGGATTTCTGCCTGTACTCCCGTACATCCACCCCGTCAACCAAGACCTGCCCTTCTGTCACATCATAGAACCGTGGAATCAAGTTGATTACGGTACTCTTTCCGCAGCCGGTAGAGCCAATAAGCGCCACTGTCTCTCCTTTTTTCGCTGTAAATGTAATATGGTTAAGTACGCAGCCCTCTGCATCCGGATACTGGAACGACACATTTTTAAATTCCACTTCTCCGGCTTTTTCCGGCTTTCCTTCTGTCTTTTCTCCTTCCCGGATTGTCGTCTGCGTGTCAAGCACCTCACAGATTCGTCTTGCAGACACCAGTGCCCTCGGCAGCAAAATAAATATAATTACAAGCATCATAAAGGACATGACCACCTGGACCGCATATTGGGAAAAGACCATCATATCCGAAAAAAGGCGAAGCTTATCGGCCATTCCCACCTCATTGATCAGCACGGCGCCTATCCAGTAAATCGCAAGGGAAAGTCCGCTCATAATCATCTGTATGCTCGGCATCAGGAAAGACATCGTGCGCATGGTAAACAGGTTTGCAGAGGTCAGCGCATCATTGGCATCTTCAAATTTCCGCTCTTGATATCTTTCTGCATTGTAAGCGCGAACTACCCGCAGCCCGGTCAGGTTTTCACGGGTAACCCGGTTTAAGTCGTCTGTTAGCTGCTGCATCTTTTTAAATTTAGGCAGCGCCAAAAACAGGCAGACGCCAACGACGGCCAACAGTACCAGTATTGTAATGCCGGTAGCCATCGTCCACTGCCACTCTTTTCCAGCAATTTTACAAATGGCCCATACGGCCATAATCGGCGCTTTCAGCAGCACGTTCAATCCCATGACAATCAGCATCTGTACCTGCGTAACATCATTCGTAGAACGTGTAATTAAGCTGGCCGTCTGAAAACGGCCGATTTCTTCCATAGAAAAGGACTGTACTTTCCGGAATAACTTTCCTCTGAGCGTGCCGCTGAAATTGGCGGCAATCCTGGCAGCGCAGACAGCCGTTACCACCGTCCCGGCAAGACTGCCCAATGCACAGAGCAGCATCATCCCCCCTGCTCCCAGGATCTCCGACATGACAGTCCCTTCCGTCTGTACCAGCCGGGTAATCTCCGCCATGTATTCAGGCATTGTCAGTTCCAGCCAGACTTCCGCCACGATAAAAACAAGAGCTACGGTTGCTAACGCCCACTCCCTTTTGGTTAAATTACGCAAAAGTTTCATCATTCTTCATCTGCTCCTTTTCTTTTATTCCTAACCTGACACTAACCCAGTTAGCTATTTGTGTAAAAAAATGCCAGCTTTTTCCTACAGGTCAATTTCCGGATCTTTGACAACCGATTTGATTTCTTCTAATATACGGATACATTCCAGCATCCGTTCCATACCTACTTTATCAATTGCCGCGCCAATCTGCCGATAGACTTCCTCATGCTTCATCTTTGCGATTGCTTCCCCACGTTCCGTAAGCCGGACAACCGTCACCCTTCCGTCAAGGGCATGGGCCTCTTTTGTAATCAATCCCTTTTCAGACATTTTCCGAAGCAGGACTGCAACCCTTGCCGTACTAACCTCCATCGTATCACTGAGCATGCCGGCAGTTATGGTTTTACTGCTTTCATATAGAAGATGCAGGATTGCCTCCATTCCGACCTGGCTTTGATCCATTTTCTTAAAAAATTCCATCGGACTTGCTTTCCATAAATGTTTCTTCAACAATTCGACCTGTTCTCTCGTTGCCATGATTCCACTCCATGATCTATTTTTGCTAACCGGGTTAGTATCCTATTATAATTCCCGGCTTTGTATCTGTCAAGAGCTAAATCCACGTTACTATTCACTTTTTACAGACGGAAAGATTGCTATTATTGTGCAAGTCAGGTATAATAAAGACATCGTAACAGGGATTTTGTCGGTTTAAGATAACCAGAGAGGAAGTGTATATTATGCCGCCGGCATTACAGCCAGAAACCATCACCTTGGAGCAATATGAAGCCCTTCCGGAAGACAGAAGGGTGGAAATCTTTGAGGATATGATCTATGATATGGCCAGTCCATCACAGATACACCAAACATTATCCATGGAATTGTCCAATATTATTTACAACTATATCAAGAACAAAAAAGGATTGTGTCAGGTGTTTTGTGCACCATTTGATGTAAAACTGTCTGATAAGCCTCTTACAATCATTCAGCCTGACATTATGGTTATCTGTGACAAGGATAAACTGGATGGAAAACGATGCAATGGCGCGCCTGATTTCATCATTGAAATCGTTTCCCCCACAAATCCTTCTGATGATTATATTCGCAAGCTATACTATTACAAAAATTACGGTGTGCGGGAATACTGGATTGTAGACCCCCGACACCAAAAAGTAATTGTCTACTGCCTTGACCAGACAGATTTTAAAATGGAAATATACACTTTCCGGGACAATATCAAAGTCAACATTTCTGATGATCTGTATATTGATTTCTCGCAACTGGATTCAGGCAGCTGAAATTTGTATTTATTGCATTACCAGAGCGTGTCTTAAAATGAAAGAAAAGGTGGTATTGATTATGTTCGATTTTTTTACCAAACCAACGAAAGATGCATGGGGGGCTTGAGGCAGTTACATTATCGACTGCCGGTTTTTTAATGATTGGCGCTGT
Organism: uncultured Eubacterium sp.; assembly: GCA_948468465.1. Next base: position 11,926 of record CAOKJJ010000119.1, read on the forward strand.
CATCGCCGCATTAATCATATGTGCACTGTTTTTTCGTCCGAAAAAGGAGCGTTTAGGAGGCATTACGACAAAGCAGCTCGTCTTTTCATCCGCTGCCATGGCGTTAGGCACGGTCACTTCTATGATCAAATTTGCGGACCTTCCGATGGGAGGCTCCATTACTTTATTCAGTATGCTGTTTATCTCACTGATCGGATACTGGTACGGCCCGAAAACAGGTGTGACAACAGCCGTTGCTTATGGTCTGCTGCAGTTTATTCTCCAGCCTGTATTCTATACGCTGCCGCAGGTAATCGTGGATTATCCATTGGCGTTCGGGGCGCTGGGCATCTCCGGCTTTTTCAGGAAAAAGAAAAACGGGCTGGTCATCGGATATGCAGCTGCCGTATTGGGACGGTATTTCTTTGCTTTTTGGTCCGGCATGATCTTTTTTGGTTCCTATGCAGCGGATTACCATATGAGTGTACCGATTTATTCACTCTCGTATAACGGCATGTATCTGATTCCTGAAGCTGTGCTCACGATTGTTGTTTTATCTCTTTCACCAGTAAAAAACGCTTTGGCACGTGTCAGACACATTGCCACAGAATCACACAGCAGGCAGACTGCAATGTAAAACACATAAAAGGAAAGTTCCCCGGCAGATACCTAACGGGGAACTTTCCTTTTATGTGTTTTTATAAAAACTTTATTTTTCTAATATCTGATTCTAATATCTGATTCTAATATTTGATTCTAATATCTGATTCTAATATCTGGTATCTAATATGTTAAATCATGAACATAGCTAATATAGCTGCTCTGGTCGCCGTTTATCAATATTCCAATATTCTGCTTATTATAAAACCATCTGCCGCTGCGTGTTTCCGACCCCAGAATCATGAAAAAATCGCCCTGCGCTGTGACAGAAGTATCATCCACCTGAATATAATCCGTATTGCCTCCATTATTGCGGAAACACAGATATCCATTCTTTTTTCCTGTCTGTATTTGATAAAATACGCTTGCCGCCGGTGCATAGCTAATCATACTGCACTGATAAGCGGCGGCTTTTTCTCCCATAAAAGATACTTCTATCGCCGGCGTCAGTTCCGGCAGATTATATGCAGTCGGATCTGGGGAGAATCTTACGATCTGATTATCCTTCATCAATCCTCTTTTTACGAAACTGTCAAAATAACTTTGCTTATCTTCTATCGTCATCTTATAATCAAAAATAACTTCACCAAACATGGCAGCCAAATCTTCATTCGCAAATGCCTCTGCATTTTCTTTGGAATTGCCAAGAAGCGAATATTGATTACAGAGCGCCGTATAAATCCGGTACTGATAATCCATCATACTGTTAATCGCGGCTTCAACGGCCGTCTCTCCTTCCACGCCGTTTCCGGCATTGCCGGAAAGTCCCGCCGCCAAAAGCTTCTCTTTTAATACGGTAATTTCAGAAGGTTCTACGAAGCTGTTATTTTGAATATCGCCGCCTTCTACCAGCTGATTGTAAATGTCACTGATCTCCGAGTCCGACATGGTACTGACTGTCCGGTCTGACAAATCCAGCACGTAATGGCTCATTCCTTCCTGCGCGTCTTTCTGCGCTTCTTCTTCTGTCTGGCCAACAACACTGAAATAATAGGAATACAGCTGCATTTTAAGTTCCGCCTGATTTTTTGCATAAGCAATTACCATGTTCTTTCGGATGTCTCCGTTGCTGTCTCCGCTGTTATTAAAAGAAAACAAACGCGGAGCAAAAATGCTGAACACGATGACACAAGCTATAATCACGACTCCGATCGCAAAATTAAGCGGCGTAAATATCTGAAACTTTCCTTTCTCTGTACCGTCGGAACCGCTTTTTTTCATTTTTTCCGGTTTTACCTTTTTTCTGCGTTCCTTTTTTTCTGGTTTTTTTTGTTTTTCTGTTTTTCCTATGTTAATTTCTGATGGCGTAGCAGACGATATGTTTGCTGCCTTTTCCAGCTTTACCACAAATTTCCTGCCATACGGCGAGCGAAATGTTTCCGGATGTGCCTTAATCGAAGCAAGTATTTTTGCTGCCTGCTGCGGATCCTCAACATTATATTTATCCACGAGCCCTTTAATCCTTTTCAGGTCCGCAGCAGCTTCCCGATACTCCTGTTCCGTCTCAAATTCGAGATCACCTAGTTTATACTTTTTTTCCTGTGCCATAAGTTCATCCATTCCCTTCATAAATATGCCACTGGTCTTTCCCTTTGGCTATTCTTATTCCATAAAGGATTCTATCATATCTTTACACATATTTCAATTTAATTTGAAACAAGAACCGCATAAATAGTCAGTGTCTGTCCTTTCGACTTTTTATTCCTTACAATCCGGACCGTATGTGTCTGCTTCGTTTTTGATGAATAGCAGGGAACAGCCCCTGGCTTATTATGTCTTCCGCCAGTATTATCCGCGTCGATCGATGCTGTTTTTTTCCCATCCACATATACGTCAAACTGCCCTCCTCTGCCATTGATCTGCTGCGCAAACACAATCCCGATATTTTTGCCGGTGACTGTAAAGGTCAGATCTCCGTTCCCGGCAGGCGAGGTCAGATTATCCGGAAATACTTTGCTCTTGCTGCTCCTTTCAAATGTCCCCATCCTTTGAATCTTAATATCCTTACAGGTCAGCACTTTTGCGCTTGTAAATTTTTTAGAGGTTACATAAGAATTGGGCTGTTTGTGATAGGCAGCCTGTCCAAGCGCCATCTGCTGAATACGGTCCAGATACCGCACTAAAATTTCCCCCACTACCGCATAGCCAAGCGCAGACGGATGAATCGCGTCCCCGGACAACTCTTCCATTGTGTAAATGCCCTGATTAATCATATCTTTCATAACGTTTCCATAGCTAAGCATAGGCAGATGATAATGCCTGCCGATATCCGCCTGCTGCACCTGGCAGCTCCAGCCATTGAGCTTCGCCATAAACAGCAGCATGACTGCCGGCTTTGAGGAAGAACCCAAAATTTTGCGGATTAGATTCTCATAAGCCTGCTTATGGTATGCTGTTTTTTTATCATTTACCGCGAACTCCACGACAACGAGATCCGGCTTTTTATCCAGCACGTCTTTTTGTACGCGGTGTACACCCAGATAGGAATCTGTCGCGCTGATTCCGGCATTTACAAAACGCAGGTCTGCTCTTGGAAACGTCTTATACCACCAGTTCGTAAAATAATCCACGTATGTCAGCTTCTTATTCATGCTTTCATCCCGCGTGCCCTTAGACATCGTGCCCTTTGTAATCGAGCCGCCGATAAAAGCAATCGTCACCTTCTGTCCGCTGCCAGCCTTGCGCATAACATTGTATAAAGGCGTTTCATTTGTGCCGGACCATGGACTTGCCAGCTTCATCTGCTGCTCTGTCACATAGCCGGCTGGCAGATTGTTGCCTTTAATGCCCCCGGTTCCTCTTGCGTGGACAACTGCCGGATATGCGGTTAATATGTGCAGGATGGCCGTACAGAAAACGACGGCAGCACAGAGCCAGGACAGTGGGCGTCTGGCTTTTGTGATTTTTTTCGTACTCATGAAGTATCCCTTCTTTAAATTAATTGTTTCTTTCATTGTTTCTTTTTGTTTCTTCTATTTTATTCTATTTTAACACATTATGACACGAAAATGCTAGATGAACCATAATTTTCCTTGTATATTTTA
>CAOKJJ010000120.1 GCA_948468465.1 uncultured Eubacterium sp.
GGCGCACAGAGCTTCTAAGCATTCTTCCAACGTCGCCGCAAGCCAGGCCATTTCCCCCTCACCCGGCTGGTTTTCTCAAGCTTTACATGTAAATTCGTGAACATTTATGGAAGAATCTGAAGCTGTTAAAACCTCACAGAGGCTTCGAATGATTGCGTAAAAAGAGTACGACCTTTAATATTTGCAAAGATCGGTTGGTATTCCTGTCAGTCATCGTAATACCTGATCAGATCGAATTTATAGGGATATAAAGCAGATTTTAACGCTGTGAATTCCGTAAAGCCAGACAAAATCAGCTGGATGAGGGGCGGGGCCTGGATTTCGGCGACGTTGGAAGAATGTTTAGAAGTCCTTAGGATTCTGCTCTTTAAATCAGGGGCGCAGCCCAGCGTCACTTTTAGCCGCTGGCGTTTAGCCAGAGGCGAACTTGGCGACGCGACCGGACGGAGCCACAGAGTCCATGCAGAATGCTTAGGAATTCTTAACATTCTGGAGTAGGAGCCAAAATCCAGGCCCCGCCCCTCATCCAGCGTCTGGATAGCCACAAAAAAAACGCAACACAATGTCAAAAGTGTTGCGTTTCTGGCTCCCCAGGGTTAGATTCTTAAAACTGAAAATAGATGAATTGCCCCGCATCAAATCCAGGCCCGTAAACCCCAAACAAAAAAATAAACGCAAACATCCCAGCCGCCGCAAGCCAGCGAAACCATGCACATTGCTTAACCAAAAACAGGTCAAATGTTTCTTTTTTCCGGTATCTGAGAAATCCAACCGCAAACAAAATCCATAACGAGACGAGCAAAATATTCAGTTCCATCAGATCCAGTCCAAGCTGGCAGAGCGTCCCGTCTGTCAGCGCGTGCCAGTCCGGTTTTGTGAAAATACGGACGATATAGCTGCATGCCTGGGTTAAAGATTCCGCCCGGAAAAATATCCATGCAAAGGTCGTCAGCACAAAAGTCGCCGCTGTCTGGCCGAACCGAAAGCTAAACGACGTGCATTTGGTATGGGTTCTGGCATACATCCAATCTCTGTACGGCCTTGTCTCAGCCGCGATGATCTGGAACAGCCCATGGATGCCTCCCCATACAACAAAGTGCCAGCTCGCCCCATGCCATAACCCGCTGACAAGAAACGTAATAAAAATATTCAAATGCCTGCGGAATCTGCCGCAGCGATTACCGCCAAGCGGAATATACAGATAATCTTTAAACCATGTGCTCAGCGAAATATGCCATCTGCGCCAGAATTCCTGAATGCTCCTGGAAAAATAAGGCGTATCAAAATTATCCATCAGCGTAAATCCCATCACTTTGGCAGTTCCGATCGCGATCGTGGAATATCCCGCAAAATCGCAGTAAATCTGAATGGAAAACGCGGCTGCCGCAAGCACCAGCTCTACGGTACCATAAAAATACCAGGAATCAAATACTGTATTCACAAGTATCGCCAAACGGTCCGCGATGACCATTTTCTGAAAATATCCCCACAGCATAATCCGAAGCCCGCTGGCAATCCGGTCATAATCAAACAGCTGTTTTGACGGAATCCGGTCGATTTGTTCTATTTGAATCAGAAGATTTTTCGACCTCTCGATCGGCCCTGCGACAAGCTGCGGAAAAAAAGAAACAAACAGCGCATATTTTAATAGATTTTTTTCCGGCCGGATCTCTTCGCGGTATACATCGATCGTATAGCCAAGCGCCTGAAACGTATAAAAGGAAATGCCTACCGGAAGCAAAATGTCAAATGGCCGTTCGACAGCCCTGGCTCCCAGATGGCGCAGCAAGACATTCACATTACTCAGTGCAAAATCAAAATATTTATAAAAGCCCAAAATACTTAAATTCATCAAAAAGCTGCCCGCCACAATCCATTTTTTTACAGCGGTTCCTGCATCCTTCTCCCTGCAGATACCAAGCAGTATGCCGCTGAACCAGGTGACTGCTGTAGAAAACGCAATCAGAGCCACATACTTTGCGTTCCAGCTCATATAAAAATAATAACTGGCAGCCAAAAGCCACAGATATCTGATTTTTTTCGGGACGATAAAATAAACCCCCGTAACAATCGGAAAAAATATTAAAAAATGAAAGGAATTAAACAGCATAGCCACAATCTCCCGGTTTCCATACCATGTATTTATCAGAGCATTCTTTTATTTCCAGCTTCTTATTTTCAGCTACTTGTTTCCAGCTTCTTATTTTCAGCTTCTTATTTCTGATCTGCCCTTATTACAGTTTTTTCCAAACTTGCGGTTCTTATACCTCTCTTTGCAAAGAACTTTTTTACTATGCTGTCCATTCCGCTTTTAATTTTAACAAAAAATGGCAGACAACAACTTGCCTGCCACCTTTTTATTACTTATGATTCTTCATTTAATACAAACTGCCCTACCAGTTCATCCAGTGTAGCCGCCTGTGCAGACAGCTCTTCGCTCGTCGCAGATGATTCCTGCGCCGCCGCGGAATTGTTCTGAACAACCTCTGAAATCTGGCTGATTCCCTGCTCTGCCTGACGCATCGTTTCTGCCTGGGTAATCACCATAACGCTGAGGTTCTTAGAAGACTCCGCAATCTGCTTAATGCCGCTGACAACATTGTCAATCGAACCGGATGCCCGCTCTACCGCACGGCTTCCTTCCGCGATCTCCTTCATCGAACTTTCAATCAAATCTCTCGTATCTACGGCTGCTTTTGCACTTTGTTCCGCCAACTGACGGATTTCTTCAGCCACGACGGAAAATCCGCGTCCTGCTTCTCCGGCTCTGGCTGCTTCGATAGAAGCATTCAAAGAAAGCAGATTCGTCTGTGAAGCAATCGACTCAATTTCAGAAATAATATTTCCAATCTTAGCGGATGATTCGCTGATTTTTTCCATAGCTGTTACCATCGTATGCATTTCATCACGGGTATGGTCAGCCTCATTTGCATAATTTTCAGCTTGTTTATAGGACTCTTCGGCGCTCTTTGCACTCTTTTCCATTGTTTCGGAAATATCTATAATCGTTGCCTGCAGCTCTTCTACAGCACCCGCCTGTTCCGTTGCTCCTTCTGCAAGGCTCTGCGCAGATTCTGCCAAATTAATGGAACCGCCGGATACCTGGCTGGAAGCTTCCCCAATGGAACGGATCGTATCTGACATCTGATTTCTTAAACCACGCATAGATTCGATTAATTTCTTAAAATCTTTCGTATATCTGTCCTGAACCTTAGACTGAACCGCGTAGTTTTTGCTTTCCATCTCACCGAGCACTGTTCCGATATCATTGATTATGACATTGAGGGCGTCCGCCATTTCCGCCGCATCGTTCACCATTTCCGCCACTTCATCATGCGAATCCGACTCTGGGAACGGAGAGGTAAGATCTCCTGACGCAAACAGCTTTAAACGGTCTCCCAGATTTTTCAGCGGATTTGAAATACCCTGTGCAATGCGCTTTCCAATACGTAAAGAAGTCAACACAGCAACAACGACAACCACTACAATAACCAGCATCAGGATAGCGCTTAAAATCGTCAGTGTCGTAGACAATTTCTTGCCTTCTGTCACTTTTACTTCCAAAAGATCATCCAGTTTTTCATAAATACTCTGATACGCTGGCGCCATCTCATTGATCGCCATCTCCTGTGCCTTTTCGCAAAGTTCCCTGTCTGTTGTAGCACCTGTTTCCATAATCTTTGTATCTAATGCCCAGTATGCTTCCAGTTCTGCTTCGATCTGATCATACGTCTCCCGTCCTGCTTCCGATACAATCGTATTCTCTATTTCTGCAAAGTTTTCTTCAAACGCGGCAATCGCATCTGTATGCTGTTGCACCACTGTATTAATCGCATCCTCATCATCATACCCGATTACTGCACGCAAAGAAGACCGCACATCCGCAAATTCAAACATCGTCTTACCGATGTCCCCTTGTGCAAAACCAAAATTTGTCAGCGCGTATGAATACCGGTTTGAAACTACAATCAACGCTATCAAGCCTAAAACTGCCGCTACCGCTGTAATCAATGACACCATAAGAAAAGATTTTGTCAGCTTTTTCTCGATCTTTTCATCCTTAAACATAAACTGCTCTCCTCCTCATAGACTATACTTTCTTATAAAATATTACGGGCACAGAGTTCTCCATATAACCCCCTTTTATGTATATTCGTTCCTTTCTGCACTCTTACCATTTTCCGTTTTATCCCTGGTACCCTAAAGTGATAACAGCCCAGACAAGCCGACCTGTTATAAAAAGTGCCAACTATTCATATTATAGACCTTTTTGTCAGAGTTTACAAGGTCAAAATCATCCTTTTTAACTAAAAGCAAAGAAAGCGCTACTCCCCTTATCGGCATAGTTTTTCTTTCGGCAGCCATTTGCGCAGCACTCTGGACACATCCTCCATTTCGATCGGCTTAGACGCAAAATCATTCATGCCTGCCGCAAAAAATTCTTCCCGCACTCCCTGCACCGCGTCCGCGGTAAGCGCAATAACCGGAAGATGCTTATAACGCTCTCCTTCCAGGCCGCGGATTCTTTTGGTAGCTTCCACGCCATCCATCACCGGCATATAATGATCCATAAATACAAGGTCATACGGCTCTTTCTGCACCCGTTCCAAAGCTTCCTGCCCGTTAGATGCCAGGTCAATCCGCATTTCGTACGGCTCTAAGAGCGCTTTTGCTACTTCCTGGTTGATTTCATTGTCGTCTACGAGCAAAATGCGGGCCTGCGGCGCGGTAAAGGTAAAGATCTCATCCTCCGCTTCCTTTTCTTCCTCTGCGGGCTGCTTTACTTCTGCGAAGCAGCCAATCGTGTCCTCACTTTCCACTCCTGTCCACAGGTAAAAATAAAAGCAGCTGCCCAATCCATATTCGCTTTCCACTGACAGCTCACCACCCATCATTTCCACCAGCTGTCTGGATATCGCAAGTCCTAAGCCTGTGCCTTCTTTTCCCTGGTTTTTCTTAATGTCTACCTGCGCAAACGCGTCAAACAGCCGTTTCAGGTCTTCTTTGTGAATTCCCTGCCCGGTATCTTTTACTGCAATATAAAGCTGTACTTTATCTGTTTCCCGTTTATTCAGCTTCACCGTTACAGTTACAGAGCCTTCTTCGGTAAATTTCACCGCGTTGTTCAAAATATTGATAATAACCTGGCGGATGCGCAGCCCATCTCCATACAAAAGGCGGGGAATATTTTCATCCACATCCATAATCAGCTCGACATTTTTATCCCCGATTCTGGTTGCGCCGATGATCTGAATATCACGCAGCATCTGTGCGATATCAAACGTGTCTTCGGATATTTCAAATTTTCCGGCCTCAATTTTGGAAAAGTCAAGCAAATCATTGATCAGCTTTAACAGCGCGTTGCCGGAGCTTTGAATGTTGAGCAGATATTTTTCGTCTTCCGGATCCCTTTTTTTGCGCAAAAGCACTTCTGTCAAGCCTACGATAGCGTTCATCGGCGTACGGATCTCATGGGACATATTAGACACAAAAGCTGACTTGGCCTGGTTTGCAGACTCCGCCTGATCTTTGAGTTCTTTCATGATTTCCGCCTGTTCCTTGACACGCTCCGTATAATGATAGCTGTCCGTAATATCTGTCAGCACATACATCCTGCCATAATAGGTATTTTCCTTTTCGATCATATAGCTGCTGACGGCATAAATATCCCTGTCCCTTATCAGCCTTTTTTTATCCAAAATACACATATCCATTTCTTCCAGCACTTTTTCGGCTTTTCCTAATGAGATCGTTTCATAAATCCGCTGCGCCGTTTGATTGAAATAAAGGATATTTTCATCAATGTCCACAACTACAATTCCCTCCGCCAAAGCATCCATCGCCAGCTCCTTGGCCAGCGTCAGCGTATCAAAGATGCCGCCGTGAAAAATAAGGACAATGAGCAGCAAAGAATCCAGCAGGCAGGCAGGGAGCGTAATGTCATACCCTTTCGTAACGCCGCTTAAATAAATGGCAAACCCCGCCATTGCAATCAAAACCATGATAAGCAGATACGCAAACTGTTTTTTTTCTGCCTCCTTTTTTGTATTGATATAACAGGATACACATTTGGCTATCATAACCAGCGCGTAAATAAGCATCAGCACGCTGTATATCTTATAAAGGATCCCGCGTCCCAATACCAAATGCGGAAAAATCCCCTCCTGCGTATATTGAATGCTGCTGTAATACAGCATATGCTTCTCACATGTCAACGCAGACAAAACAATGGCCGCGTGCACACAGACAAGTGCTTTTTCCAGCCATCTCGGAATCCGTACCTTACAAGTATGCATCACAAATAAAAACAGGCACAGCACAATAAACGGCTTGCCAAGATAAGAAAACTTCACTGCCTGCAAAGCTTCTTCCAATGACACTGCCTGCAGCTCCAAAAGATAGCCGGCAAAGTTCGTACAAAGCGCAATGATCATAAATAAAAGATGCTGCTGCTGTCTGGATGGCTTCTGGCTGACTACATAATAAGCCTCCGCCAATAGGATGATAATTCCCACATATTGTATGAAGATAAAAAATGTATGCATAATCTTCTCCCCATAAAAAACCGTGAAGCCGTCTAATATTCACGTTCCACTCTCTGATTAAATTCTTCAATCGGCATCGGCTTTGCGAAATAAAACCCCTGTATCATATCGCAGCCCTGTTCCGCCAGAAATTCCACTTGTTCTTTTTTCTCTATGCCCTCTGCCACTGTTTTCATGTTTAAAGCCTTTGCAAGGCGGATTGTTTCTTTTACTACGATCTCACCGCGCTGCTTCGCCCCCTCGTCCCTGAAAAAATCCATATCCAGCTTGAGCACGTCAATCGGGAGATCTTTTAACGAATTCAGGGAAGAATAACCGGTCCCGAAATCGTCCATGGAAATAGAAAATCCACACATTTTCAGTTCTTTTAATATTTTTTGCAAAAGCTGCTTATTGCCAAAAAAAGCACTCTCTGTTAATTCCAGTTCTATGCCCGCATGATCCGCTCCATAGCCGTCAACCAAATGGCAGATATGCGCGGCCAGATCTTCTTTTACAAAATTTACACGGGATATGTTGACAGATATCGGAATCTGCCTGCGCCCCTGTATTTTCCACTCCGACTGAAGCTTTGCCACTGCCAGTATCATATAGTCATCCAGCTTTGTAATAAAACCGTTTTCTTCAAAAATAGGAATAAAACGGTTGGGAGGTATCATCCCTTCTTCTTTCGATATCCAGCGTACAAGCGCTTCTGCCCCTACAATTTTTTCCGTCACCGGATGATACTTCGGCTGCAGATACAGCTTAAATTCTTCGTTTAATAAAGCGGCCTCCATCGTTTCTCCCACTTTGATCTTCCATTTCTGTTCCTGCAAAATCTGCTGGTCGAATACTTTAATATATTCCCCTTCTTTTCCCCGCATCGCGCCCCTCGCCGCGCTGGCAAAATGGTAAATCTGGTCAATATTAATCTGTCTGCGCCGTCTTCCCTTCCAGTTTGCGGCGGGCCGCAAAAAATAAATGCCTGCGCAAAAAGACATCATTTTATCTTTTTTGATGCCTGTCAGCTCCACAAGCATTTTCTTTAACCGTTTCTCACACTGCTTTTGTGAACCACAGCGCAGCAGGAGTCCAAAATCCGCCTTCGCGAACCTTGCAAACGTCTCCCCTTTGTCCATGCAGATTTGCAGAAAGCCATCTATCTTTTTTAACAGTATTTCGCTTTCTTTGTTTCCATAGCAGGCGCAATAATCCTGATAACGAATCATATGGAGATTGACAACCGCATAGGTATGCTTTGTATTGCGCATCTGGCGCAGAATCTTTTTGCTGCGTTCCAGAAAATAATCCCAGTTCTTCCCTCCGGTAACCGGATCCTGCTGCAGCAGATATACCATCCGCTTCTGCATCCTGACAGATGATACTACATTGATAAACAGCAGCAGCGTAGGTACGGCCAGCAGCAAAAGCTGTGTCAGTATCGCGGCATTCATAAAAAAGACATTTTTTTGCACTATCGTTACCGAATCCCTGTAATACATCCGATACCCTTTTTGACGGATCGGGATTTCCACCCAGTAAAACGCATGAAACAGTGGCTGCTCCAGCCACCGTTCATCCTCATAGCTGCTATGTTCCAAAGCGTCTAAACTGCGCTTTAAAAGTTCCTCAAAGGAGATAAAAAACACCTGATCCCCATTCAAAATGCCTGGTTCCTCATCCGGCGCAATCCGGTATGGATGAAACAGCTCAATCGTGTCAGCCTTGTCAAAATCCGGCAAAACCGTCCCAAAATACTGTAAAACCTGGTTGTGTTCATCCGTAATGCAAATATCATTTTCCTCTTCCAGAAACTGTTCGACAAAAGCGGCTGCATCAAACAAGTTCCCCTGCTGCATGCGTTCATCAATCAAATGCCCAAGATGCCTTGCGTCTTCCTGCATGTCAGCCATCTTAGCATCCAACAAAAAACCTTGAAAAGACGCTATGAACGTCAGCACCAGTCCCGCACAGCTTCCCGCAAAAATGAGGAATAACGCGGCAGAAGGCCAGATACTCTTTTTATAGCATCGTCTGATCTTTTTGTTTTTCTGTCTGTCCATGCCAGCCTCCTGTTATTCCAAATCGTAACAGTTCAGATAACCCTTGAACTATTACTCCAAATCATCCATCTTTTGAAATTCTTTTCTGCTGCGTCTTGCCGGAAGCCGCCACATGCCTGGCGCAAACAGCGCCAGTACCGGAAACAGTTCCAGGCGTCCAATCAGCATGTCACACATCAGTACGATTTTAGACAGCACGCCAAAACCGCCAAAGTTCCCCGTAGGGCCTACTTCACCAAGCCCCGGTCCAATATTGTTCATCGTAGCCAGCACAGCCGTAACGTTTGTTGTCATATCAAAATTGTCAATGCTGATGATAAGCACCGATCCAAGTACGATAAATACATAGACAGACATATAACATAAGGCTGTCTTTACAACCTGCTCCGGCACTTTTCTGCCATTCATATGTACTTGCTGCACGCTTCTTGGATGCAGCAAATTCAACAGTTCATTTTTCGCCGCGGCCGCGACAATCATCAGCCTGGATACTTTAAAGCCGCCTCCCGTACTGCCTGCGCAGGCACCCATGCACATTAAAAGCACAAGTATCATTTTTGACAGTTCCGGCCACAAATTAAAATCGGCCGTTGCAAATCCGGTGCTGCTTACAATCGTCGCCACCTGAAACAACGCTGTATGAAACGCCTGCGCCAGGCTTTGGAAGCCATCCCGGATGTTTACCGCAATGACTGCGGCAGAAGAAAAGACGATAATTAAAAACCATTTCACTTCCGCATTCTGCAAAAGCGCTTCTTTCGGCCTGCGGATGAGCAGCAAATAATACGTATTAAAATTCAGCGCGCACAAAATCATAAATACAATAATAATTGCCTGTACTGCCCAGCTGTAAGTCGCGATACTGGAGTTAAGCAGCGCGAAGCCTCCTGTTCCGACCGTGGAAAAAGAAAGTGTCAGCGCTTCATATAACGACAGGCCCGCGAACAGCAGCAGTACAACCTGCAGCAGCGTAATCGCCAGATAAATTTTATACAAAATAAGCGCCGTCTGGCGGACTTTCGGCACCAGCTTTCCGACCGAAGGCCCTGGACTTTCGGCACGCATCAAATGCATGTTCGAGCTTCCGGAAAGCGGCAGCACAGCCATAATAAACACCAGCACACCCATGCCGCCGCTCCAATGCGTAAAGCAGCGCCAGAACGCTGTCGCACGCGAAAGTTCTTCGACCGAAGACAGCACGCTTGCGCCCGTCGTTGTAAATCCTGATATGGTGTCAAATAACGCGTCAATATAACTGGCATATTCTCCGCTCAGATACATCGGAACCGCACCTGCCATACTTAATAAAACCCAGCTGAACGTAACCGCGACAAATCCTTCCCTGGAATAAAATACATTGCTTTTCGGACGGCGCAGCCGCAGCAGCAAACCGGCAGCAAAGCAGGCTGCCGCCACAAAAACATAATAAAAACCAACTTTTTCTGCATAAAATGCCGCAACTGCCACCGGCGCAAGCAAAAAAACCCCTTCACAGCATAAGACAGTTCCCAAAATATATTGAATGACTGAAAAATTCATCACGACCTCCTAAAAAAGCAGCCATATATTTCTTATTTCAGCGCATCCCGGATATCATGCAGTCCGGTCTGTGTTGTGATCAGAATAACAGTATCTCCCACCCGGATGACCGACTGGCCTTTCGCAATTGTCGTTTTTCCCTTATGTGTAATGCACCCGATAATCATATTTTTCTTTAAATTCAAATCCGTCAGCGGAACACCAACGATTGGAGACGGCTCATTAATGACAAATTCAAGCGCCTCTACACGATTATCATTCAGTCGGTACATCGTTTCGATATTGCTTCCAAGCGAATTTTTCATCGCACGTACATACTGGATGATATTCACCGCTGTAATATATTTCGGATAAATAATACTGCCAAGATCCAGTTTTTCAATAATATCATCATAGGACACCCTATGAACTCTTGTAATAAGTTTTGCTTTGGAAAGGCTTTTCGCAAACATGGCCAGCATAATATTTTCTTCATCAAAGTCGGTATTTGCAACAAACGTTTCCGTTTCCAGCAGCCCTTCTTCCAATAAAACTTCTTTTTCCGTGGCGTCCCCGCATATAATCATTGCTTTTGGAAGCATTTCATTTAAAAAATCACACCGGTCGTTATCCCGCTCAATAATTTTTACTTTTAACCCCATCTGCAGCAGCTGTTTTGCCAGATAAATCGAAGTCCTTCCGCCGCCGATAATCATAGCGTCCCTGGCGGAAGCTGTCGGCTTGCCAAGCTTTTTAAAAAATTCAATCAATTTCAGCTGTGTACTGACAATTGTAATGTCATCTTTTTCCTGCATCTGAAAATTGCCGTCCGGGATAATGACCTGCTCCCCGCGCTCCACGATTGGAATCAATACGTCGCAGCGCAGTTTTCCCGGCAGGTCTTTTAATTTCATACCGCATAAAAGACTGTTTTCTTCAATGCGGTATACCACAAGCTCTGCACGGCTTTTTACAAACGTATCCACTTTCTGCGCAAACGGAAACTTTAACGTACGCGCCATTTCCCTTGCGGCAGCCAGCTGTGGATTAATAATCATGGAAAGCCCCAGTTTTTCTTTGATAAAGGCGATTTCTTCGCTGTATACCGGGTTGCTGACCCGCGCAATGGTATTGCATCCGCCCGATTTTTTTGCAATCAGGCAGCAGAGCAGATTCAATTCATCCGACCCTGTCACGGCGATAATCAGATCGGCTTTGTCTACCCCGGCTTCTGACTGAATCTGAAAGCTGGCCCCGTTTCCGACAACGCCAAGTGCATCACACGAAACAGACACATTCTCCACAAGCTGCCTTCTTGTATCTATCACCGTAATATCATGGCCTTCCGAGCTTAACTGCTCCGCAAGCGCAGCGCCTACATTGCCGCAGCCTACAATAATTATTTTCATAATATATGCTCCTGTCGCTCTCAAGTAATCCTGATTTGAAATCTAAACACGCCCTAACATAATCCAAAATGTTCCAGCGCATGAAAAATGCCGTTCTCATGCAGCGCATCCGTCACATACGACGCTCTTTGCTTTGCCAGATCGGTCGCATTTCCCATCGCAATGCTGCATCCTGCTGCTTCAAACATCGGCAGGTCGTTCGCGCTGTCTCCAAATGCATAGGAGTCTGATACCGGAATGTCCAGCAACTCACAGACTTTTAAAATGCCCGTTCCCTTCGTGCAGCCTTTTGGAACCATTTCCATCACCGCGACATCATGGATAATAAGCTCATAGTCCTTTTCCAAATGCCGTTTTAAAGTATCCATATCCGCAGACTCCGTCACACAGGAAAATTTGCTCACTTCCCACACATTCTCACTGCCTGTGATCGGCATAAGGTCACTGCCGAGCTCTTCCCTTACTCTGGCAATATATTGATCTCCTCTAAAGTCCTGCGCATCCGCATACAGCTTATACCGTCCTTCCATAATGACCGCGACTTTATGCGCTTTTAAAAAATCAACCGTTTGTTTTACAAAGTCCTGTTCCAGCTTTTTATAATACACGACTTTATCATGAAACTCTATCATCGTCCCACAGCCGCTTACAATCCCATCGAAACCAATATCCAGAATCGCCGGATGCCTTACAAACGCCCTGCTTCTTCCGGTACACAAAAAAGCATAATTGCCTTTTTCCTGAAGCTTATGGATGCCGTCAATCGTACTTTTGGGAATAAAATTATGATGGTCCATCAACGTCCCGTCAATGTCAAAAAAAACCGCTTTTTTCATTGTTTCACCTGTTCTCATATTTTTAAGTTCTGATACTCCACGAACCTGCTGCCTGCTATTTTTACATATGTGAAAGCTCCAGCATTTTATGCTTTAACTGATTTTCCATATCTGTAAGCTCCGCTTCCGCCGCCCTACGCTTTTCACGGCCTTCGCTCTGAATCTTCATGACCTCATCCAGCGTTGTGATCAGCGTTTCATTTGTATGCTTTAAAGTCTCCAGGTCAACGATTCCACGCTCCGACTCTTTGGCGCTTTCAATCGTCGCCATTTTTAAGGCGTCCGCATTTTTCTTTAACAGCGCGTTAGTCATATCCGTCACTTCCCGCTGGGCCCTTGCAGCCTGCGCCGAATGCTCCACGCCAATGGCAATGACCATCTGGCTTTTCCACAATGGAATCGTATTTACAATCGTAGACTGGATTTTTTCCGCCATCAGCGTATCTGAATTCTGCACCATACGAATCTGCGGCGCGGTCTGAACAGAAACCGTACGCGTCAGCTCCAGGTCATATAACTTCTTTTCAAACCGTTCGCATAAATCCGCCAGATCCCTTGATTCCTGCGCATCCTCCGGCAGTCCGCTTTTCTGCGCTTTTTGCTGCAGCAGCGGCAGTTCTTTTGTACGTACCTCCTGCAGCTTTTTCTTTCCCGCAAGGATATACATCGTAAGTTCCTTAAAGTACATCAGATTCATCTCATACATGCGGTCAAGCACATCAATATCTTTCATCAGCTGTATTTGATGATTTTCCAGCACTTTTACAATCTGATTGACATTCGTCTCTACTTTATTATATTTGGCTTTCATCATAGACATTTTATTTTCGCCTTTTTTCAAAAAGCCAAAAAAGCCTTTCGACTCTTCTTCCGCGTCAAAGCTTTTTAACTCTGTGACAAGCGCGGCAATCATATTCCCCACTTCGCCCATATCTTTTGTACGCACATTATTCAGCGCACGTTCAGAAAAATCCGCCAGCTTTTTTTGTGTTCCGACGCCGTAATGCAGCACCGCGCCGGAATTGCGCAGGTCAATCTGCTGCGCGAAAGCATCCACCTGCTCCCGCTCCTCCTGCGTCAGCATCGAATCGTTTAGAATTTCCTTTTTTTCCGGTTCCGGCACCGTTTTTTTCTCCTGTTCCTTCGGCGTCTCATCAAATACAAGTGTCGGCGCTTTTGCTTTAAAATCTTCAAACTGGTCTGTCACTGTTTTTCCTCCTGTATTACAGCTTAAAATCCTTTTCCCCGGTCAGCCCTTCCTGTGCCATCATTGTCTTCATTACGGAAATATCCGACGAAATATCCCAGGCCGTATCTTCGAACAATCCGTCTAACAGCTTTTCAAACGCGAGATTAATCGTATCCAGCGTATCTTCAATCTCTTTTTTCGTCGCGGTGATATTTTCCCCCGCAATTTCCTGCCTGTCCAGGTCAATATATGCCTGCAGCAATTTGGTCGTCGTCGGCAGGTAATAATCCATAAATTTGTGCAAATCATCCGCACTCTCCGGCACCTTTTCCACCTGCTCAAAAATACGGCGCATAATAGATTCCAGCCTGGACAGCTTGTAGCTCATCTCTTCTCCCCGTATCTTTTCATTGCATTCATGCACCATGCGGATATAAGCATTGCCATCTTCCAAAATCTTTTTCGTCTGCGCGTCATAACGATGCTTCGCGCGGCTGGCGGCCTCTTGCGCCTGTTCCTGTTCCCTCTGCGCAGACGCCTGCTGCTCCTGCTGCACTCTTTGCTGTTCCGCCTGCAAATACTGCTGATATACATCCTGCGTCAGCATAAACGTCGTCTGTTTCTGATCCAGCCGCGCTTGCGGAAACATATGTTTTTTCATCATTTTGCGCAGGTCACGCAGCACCTCTTCTTTGCGCCGTCCGGTCTGTACCGCCAGCTCTTCAACGGCAATATAACCTCTTTTGCCAATCAGCCTTGCATAATGATAAAACCGGTTCACAAGTCCGATTTTACGGCTGCCGCGTATGATATCCGTAATGCCAAGCGCTGTCAGCAGTGTGAAAACCGCCGCAAATACGGCATATCCAAGCCCGCCCCTGGCAAATACCAGAATCGTCATAAATAACGCCGTAATCCCAAACCCGCTGGTCGCCAAGATCCCCCACGCCAGCTGAATCGGCCCCAGAATACGGCCCGCGGGATTCTTTGCCACCGCTGACGGAAACATCATTGTTTCCTCATGCGGCTGTATCGTTTGTGTTCTTTCTGTCCGCAAAGGATCCTTCTTATAATACTCTTTTTTATAAGGATCTTTTTTATATAGAAACGCATACTTATCCGCTTCCTTTTTCCGATCCCTTCTATGTACGTAATCGTACTCCGCCTGTCCTTTTCTCGTATAAAAAGTCTTTGCATACTGGTGCGTTGGACTGCCATAAGTGCCTTTTCCTGTTTCCTCACGCACCTGCTGCACAACACGATTGACCGTATTCATCACATTATCGCTCAAGCCGCTGTAGTCATTCCGGTTAACCGCATCCGCAACCGCATCCAAAATATCCCCGCCAGCATTGCATATATCTTTAATATCCATAATGCCACCTGTCCCTTTTGCCTGTTACTGAACTGTTATGATGTTGCCCTTGTCTGCACTTATTATAAAAGACACGGAGCGATTCTGCAATAGGTATTTTATCGTTTGTTGGTATTCACGGCCAATGTCATTTACTTAATGGATTCCCGGACGACTCTGCGCCTGGCGGGATGGTTTTTTGGCTGTTCGGACGCCGGGTGAGGGGGAAATGGCCTGGCTTGCGGCTCCTACTCCAGAATGTTAAGAATCTCTAGACATTCTGCATGGACGTAGTGGCCCCGTCCGGTCGCGTCGCGTAGTCCGCCCCTGGCTAAACGCCAGTGGCTAAAAGCGACGCTGGGCTGCGCCCCTGATTTACAGAGCAGAATGCCAAGAGCTTCTAAACATTCTTCCAACGTCGCCGCAAGCCAGGCCATTTCCCCCTCACCCGGCTGGTTTTCTCCGGCTTTACATAGAAACTCGCGAACATTTATGAGAGAATCTGCAGCTGTTAAAACCTTACAGCAGATTCAAATGATTACGTAAAAAGAATACCATCTCCAATATTTGCAAAAATCAGCTAGTATTACTGTTAATCATTGTAATACCTGACCAGCAAAATCATAGGAATATACAGCAACTTTTAATACTGTGATTTCTGTAAAGCCAGTCAAAACCAGCTGGATGAGGGGCGGGGCCTGGAT
>CAOKJJ010000121.1 GCA_948468465.1 uncultured Eubacterium sp.
TGGGTACTACGCGACGCGACCGGACGGGGTCACTGCGTTTATGCAGAATACTTAGGACTTCTTAACATTCTGGAATAGGAGCCGAAATCCAGGCACCGCCCCTCATCCAGCGTCCGCACAGCCAAAAACATTAAATTGTGCCATTACACAAAAAGCGTATGGTTATCTGCACAAGAATTGGTTGAAAATATGATGAATCTGCCTCTTTTATTATATATACTAATAGCACAAACGTAAAGAAAATGTTTTGAAAAACATGGAAAGAGAGGATCAAATTTATGGGCACCCTTGGCAAATATGGCAGAAGTGTATCTATTATCGGTGTTGGATGTACGCCGTTTATGTACACGGTGGACAACCCGGAAACAGATGGACTGACCGAAGGAGAGATGTTTGGTTATGCTGCGTTAAAAGCAATGGAAGATGCGGGCGTGAATCCGAGAGATGTGGATTTTTATTTTCACGGGGAAGCAAGTCCTTTGAATGGCTCGAATTATCTGACACCGAATGTGCAGATAGCCAATTGGTTTGGCATGAAGGGAAAAGGCTCCATTCATCATTCGGAAGCATGCTGTACCGGATATCTGGCAATTGAGCAGGCGGTTAATGCCGTGGCGTCTGGCAAGTATAACTGTGTTCTTACAGGAGCCGTGGAGTTTGGCGACAGCACGCCTGCGCCTGCAGATAATGTGGAGACGCCGAAGCATCCGTATAAGCGTGAAAAGATGACAATGGAAAAGTTTTTAAAGACGACGTCATGGCTGTATGACCGTGCATATACAAGAAGCCTGATGGCCGGACAGGAGCTGATTTATGATGACGCGGCTGAATGGTACGTGCGCACACGGGGGATTACGCCGGAACAGATGAATGATACCTTGAACTGGATGTGCATCAATAACAGGCGAAATGCTTCCATGAATCCTCTGGCGATTGAAAGAAGGACTTATGAATCTCTGGCACAGGAACAGGGAATGACGCTGGACGAATATATGAATTCTCCGTTTAATCCGCGCATGGGAGATTTTCTGCGGGCAGGCGGCATCGAGTTAAAATGTGACGGAGCGGCAGCGGCTATCGTATGTGCGACAGAGATGATTCCTCAGATTGCGAAAAAATTAAAACACAATCCGATCGAAGTGCTTGGCATCGGCAGCGCGGCTTGTGAAGCGACGACGCCTCATTTTGAAGTGCGCGCCACACAGGAGGCAGTGCGTCAGGTATATGAGCTGACCGGATTATCAGGAGAAGATCTGGATTTGTTTTATGCCAATGACTTTATTATTACTTCTCATCTGGTATCCGCGGAAATAGCCGGATATCTGCCATATGGAGAAGGATGGAAATATATTTGTGACGGGCGTACCGCATGGGACGGCGACAAGCCAATTAATACGAATGGCGGGCGTACTTCCTTTGGACATGCGCACGCGGCATCAGGACTTGCAGATGTATATGAAGCGTGCAAGCAGATGTGGGGCGAATGCAAAGAACGCCAGGTGAAAAAAATGCCGAAAACGACTATGCTGCGCGGATACGGCGGGGCGCAGAATGTAGCTGCTGTCGTAATTCGAACATTGGATAAACAGGAGGGTATCTGATCATGAGCATTCAATTAGAAAAGGTAGTACAAAAATTTTATGAAGGGCTGGAAGAAGGGAAATTTTTAGGACGCAAATGCCCGGAATGCGGCAATGTGGAGTTTCCGCCGGTATATGCATGCAACGAATGCGGCTGCTATGAAACGCAGTGGTATGAGATCAGCGGAAAAGCAAAACTGCATTCCATCGTGCTCCCGGCGGCGCTTTCTTCCAAACCGGAATATAAAAAGCTTGGCAAATATGCTTATGGAGAGGTGGAACTGGAAGAAGGCACAAGATTAAATGCCGTCGTACGGGGTATCAGCAAGAAAAACCGTGCGGAACTTTCCGCAAAGCTTCCGCTTGCATGCCATGCGGCAGTATTTGAACGCGAAGGCGGTTACAAGACAGTCGTGTTTGACTTGGACTAAAATATGGAAACCAATGTTTTAAAAGAATAATGATTGAAATAAGCAGCAGTTAAAAAGAATAATGTTTGAAATGAAAAAGGAGAATGAACATGGACAGAAAAGAATTAGAAGCAAAAGTATTGGAAATGGTAGCAGCATCTTATAAGCAGGATGCGGCAGGCTTAACGACAAGCACATCGTTTGCAGAAGATCTGGGCGGCGCTTCCGTACAGATGGTAGCTCTGGTAGCTGAGATTGAAAATGAACTGGATGCCGTGCTGATGCTGTCTGATGCCAGCGCATGCAAAACGATTGGTGAGCTGATTGATTTGATTGAACAGGAACTCTAAAAAAATCTGGAGGTAAGAGGAATGAATCTGCTGGAACAGATTTACGAAAAAGCAAAAAAACATCCGAGTAAAGTAGCCTTTCCGGAAGCATTAAACGAAAAGATGATGCAGGCCGCATATGAAACTGGAAAGGAAGGGTATATTATCCCAATACTCGTAGGCAATGCGGAAGAAATCAGAAACGCAGCGCGGGAGCGTGGATATGAAGAGAATGTTTTTACAATTGTAGATATTCAGGAAGAGACTTATAAAAAGAGCCTGATTGAAAAATATGTGGCGCTACCGCATACCGTATTAAAAGAAAAACCGCTGAACCGGCGCATGCAGGATCCGCTGTATTATGCGATGGTTATGCAGTCGGTAGAAGAGGCGGACGTAACATTTGCCGGAATTGACAATACGACCGGAGACGTTCTTTTGGCAGGACAGATGATCATTGGCTTAAAACCGGGCATCAGCACAATTTCCAGTATCGGGTTATGTGATATACCAGGATTTCAGGGCAGTGAAGGAAGCCTTCTCGCAGTTGGGGACAGCGCAGTCTGTACAAATCCAAACGAGCAGCAGCTGGCGGATATTGCGGTATCAGCCTGTGACACCGTAAAATCACTGCTTGGCTGGGAGCCAAGATGCGCCATGGTCAGCTATTCCACACTTGGAAGCGGGCAGGGCGAGTTAATTGACAAAGTCGTCAAAGCCGTGCAGCTTGCAAACGAACAGCGCCCGGATCTTGCGATTGACGGAGAATTTCAGTTTGACGCAGCGATATCTCCCGCGGTGGCGCAAAAGAAAGTAACACGGGAAAGCAAGGTGGCAGGGAAAGCGAATATCATTATCTGGCCGGATCTGAATGTAGGAAACGTAGGGGTAAAGCTGATTCAGCAGTTTGGACACGCCGATGCCTACGGGCCGATGCTGCAGGGCTTTAACAAAGTAGTATGTGACTGTTCCAGAGGGGCGCCGGTATCTGAGATCAAAGGAAATATCGTGATCAGCGCGGTTCGGGCAGCCGGGAGCAGATAAATACATATCTGGTACAGCATGGCGGAAATAACAAGGAATATTTCAGTGCTGTACCAGTGCTTCAATAAAGGATTAGGAAGGATATAACAATGCATAAATATAAGGTATTAGCGATCAACCCTGGCTCTACTTCGACGAAGATCGCGCTGTTTGAAAATGAAACATGCCTGTATTCGAAAAATGTCTCCCATGATGCGAAAGAGCTGGAAAAATTTCAGACAATCCCGCAGCAGCTGCCGTACCGCAGAGACATGATTTTACGGCTGTTGCATGAAGCCGGTATTTCGCTTGAAGATGTAGATGTTTTTGTCGGAAGAGGCGGAGGACTGCTGGCAATGGAAGGCGGTACCTATGAAGTCACACCGCTTATGCTGGAGCATGCAAGAACGTGTGCAAACGGCGTAATTCATCCGGCAACGCTGGGAACGCAGCTTGCATATGAATTTGCACAAAAATACAACGCAAAAGCAATGACCGTAAACCCGCCGGATGTAGATGAACTGCAGGACTTAGCACGTATGACAGGCATCCGGGGCGTTTACCGCATGGTACATCTTCATGCGCTGAATCTGAAAGAAACTGCGATCAGACACAGCAAAAACGTTCTGCAAAAGAAGTATGAACAATGCAGCTATATCGTATGCCATATCGGCGGCGGCATTTCCGTATCAGCGCATCAGAATGGCCGCATGATCGACGGGTTTGATATTGTCGGCGGTGAAGGCCCGATGGCCCCGACACGAAGCGGCAGCGTAGCAGTAGCGGATTTGCTGGATTATATGGAAAAAAACAATCTGCAGCCATCCGAGGTGAAAAAGCTTTGTACAAAAACAGGCGGATTTGTAAGTCACCTGGGAATCTCAGATGCGATCGAACTGACCAAACGTGCACAGGAAGGTGACGCATATGCCAAAATGCTCTGGGATACGATGATTTACCAGATCGAAAAATGCATCGGCGCTATGGCAGCAGTGCTCCATGGAAAGATAGACGGAATATTGCTCGGCGGAGGAATGGTACACAGCAAAGATCTGGTACAGCAGATCACAGAGGCATGTTCCTTTCTGGCGCCTGTCACAGCGTATCCGGGTGAATTCGAAATGGAAGCCATGGCAGCCGGAGCAGTCCGTGTACTGCAGGGCGAGGAGTCCGTCAAACAATATTCCGGGAAGCTGATCTGGGAAGGGTTTGCCTGGGAATAAACAGCAATGAGGTGCTATATGAATGAGAAACAGATGAAAAAACTGAATATGCTCTCACTGGCATTTGGAATCGCCCTGCTGCCTCCAATCTGGGCAGTTGCAGCGCCCTATATCGGCGTTACAACCGGCGGTGCGGCGCTGATTTGCGCGGGTCTGTACGTAGCAAACGGCAACAGGCGCCAGGATGCATTTAAAATTGCAGCCGGTTTTTTGCTTGGTGATCTTTGGGCAGTACTGGCCATATGGATCATGGAAGTGCTGCCCTGGAACCCGGATCTGGAATTATATGCAACGCTGTTTATTCTCGGCCTGTTTGCGGTACTGATCGGAGAGACATTTTCCAAAGTCATATTTACACCAGCATGGCTGTGCGGCTGGGCCATCGGCCTGACCATTATGGGACCGCTGAAACCAGCACAGCTGGGAACGATACCTATACAGATAGCGGCAGCGATGCTGGTAGGCGTGGTTTACGTCGGAATTGGGGTAGATGCGTTTCAGAAACTGCTTGTGCGCTGTCTGAGCAAAAAGATTATAGATTAAAATTCTCGATTTGCGTATAGCCTGTTTGAAAGCAAAAACGAAAGAAACAGGATCAGCGTGGCAGCCGCAGCCATGCCGCCGTTTACCAAAAGCATATGATCACTGGCGTATGAAGGCTGTCAAAGAGCAGATGCTCATTCCCTGGCAAAGTTGAAACCATCCCCCATACGCCATGCAGCACTGAAAAAAGAAAGAGCGGCACGAACATCCCCCAAAATCTGCCTTTGCTGTATCCCAGCCTGAACAGAAGGGGGAACATGCAAAAGTTAAATATCGAAAACAGCAGGTAACTGATTGCCGCAACGGGCAAAAACCAGCTGAGAGGGCCATAATAGTGTGAATGTGAAAAGCGGTCTGCAAGAACAGCCAAAGGTATGCCGGTAACCAATCCTGACAACCCCATGCAAATGGATAACAGATATCTGCCGGCGACAACGCAGGACCGTTTCACCGGCAGCGTCAAATATAACTTA
This sequence comes from uncultured Eubacterium sp., assembly GCA_948468465.1. The sequence goes on from CAOKJJ010000121.1 coordinate 5,582, forward strand.
TTCAGGTCGCCTGTTTCTTCTGCCGCAAAAGCATTCACCGAAAAAAACAAGAACATAAAAACATTGGTTGGAACAACGAACAATGCCGTGACAAAACCACTGGCCAATGAAATTACAGGTATCAGAAAAATTCGAAGATGAAAGCATTTCATCGCGTTCCAATCAAACAGCATCATTCGTTTTATCATACTTCTCCTCCTTTGCTTATTCGCACCATAATATCATCTAGAGAAACAGTTTCCGTGATCACATTTCCAGAAAATCCCGCAATGTCTTTTAGCTCAATCATGGCATCAAAACCACCGGAATGTTCGCGCAGGCCCAAGACTTGTCTGCGCTTTGACTGCGGCAGATCACCGATGCCGCCCCGAACCAAACAGTATTTTTCAAGCAGAGCATCTTTTAATCCGCTGTACAAAATCCTGCCGTTTTTGATATAGATCATGTAATCGGCAATCTTCTCAAGGTCGCTGGTTATATGCGTAGAAAAGAAAATTGTTCGGTTCTCTTCCGCCATGTAATCACGAAGGATATCAAGCATCTCGTTACGGACAACAGGATCCATGCCGGAAGTCGGTTCATCCAGCAATAATAACTTTGCGTTATGGGCTAATGTAACTGTCATGCCCAATTTCATTTTCATGCCGCGGGTGCATTCATTTGTCATTTTCAACAAAAATGCATCCATATTTGGTTAAATTATGTTAATTTTAAGCAAAAATAACAAAAATAGATTAAAAAAGAATCCATATATTGACTAATCAATAGCTAAAATATATAATAAAATTACTTAAAAACATCTATGCATAGAAGAAAATAAATTAACTTAAATTAGTTTGAATGAATGGTGTTAGAATAGAACGATTCATTCGTCAATGATTATGGAGGTATCTATGAAAAAAAGTGTGAGTTTTAAAACAAGAGGACTTGCGTTTTCGATGGCTGCTGTTTTAGGAGCCACAGGGATTCCGGCGGCAGGATTTGTGCCGGCACTGCAGGTCTGTGCGGCAGATGCGGTGCCGGCGGCTGGTACGACGGATATGAAAAACGAGGCAGACGTATTGGCACAATTTGATTTTAAAGATGGAATCAGCGGATGGTCTTATGGGGCAGGGTGGGAGTATAATTATTCTGCAAAGGATACGTCGTCCGTAGAAGCGGAGAATGGACAATTGAAGTTTCATGTGGATTATACAAACGATACAGATAAGGACTGGTCGCAGGCAACCGTTGTCTGGAAGCCTTCAGATGGAGAAAAGGGACTGGCTTTAAAGGGAGCGACGACCGTAACGATGGATTTTATTTATGATGCGTCCAAAATGACGAAGGGATCTTTTGCAGTGAAGCTGTACGCAGAAGGATTGGATGCAAATACGGATGTAGATTTTGCGGGTGCGGAAACGATATCCGGCGATGTAAAAAAGATTCCGGTAAAAATTACGTTTGATGCACTCGGAAACGGCGCTTTAGAAATTAATCAGTTTGCGGTTCAGCTGATTGGAAAAAATACCGATTATAAAGGTGCGGTATGGTTTGATAACATTCAGATCACAGGAGAGCCGCAGCCGGACCTTTCCGTGGATTCGACACTTGCCGCAAAATCTGCTGATACGCAGCAGGTACAGATTTCCGATGGAACGCTTGTAACTGCAAAAAAGGATGGCAGCACGCAAAAAACAGCTCTGGATACAAAAGTTTCGCTTGTGGATAAGAAAGCAGATGCATCCGCAAAGCAGCTGTATGCGTATTTAAAAGCCGTCGGCACTTCGGACAGTGTTATCTTCGGGCATCAAAATGACACGTTTAATAAGGCTGGAAACGCGGATCTGTCCAATTCTGACACGAAAGACGTTACAGGCTCCATTGCGGGCATTCTTGGCGTAGACATGCAGGATGTCGCTGAAAAAGGGCTGGATACAATGGTGGAGATTACCAATGATGCGCTTGCACAGGGCGCGCTTATTACGATGTCCGGCCATATGCCGAACTTTGCAAATGTACCGGAAAATCCGGATTATAAAGCTGGTGACCCGACCTGGGAAAAATATGATTACAACGGCTATACGGCGCCTGTTACGACAAATGACCCTGTCAATCAGATTTTGCCGGGAGGAAAATATAATAAGGTATATACGGCTTACCTGGATCTGATCGCAGAATATGCAAAACAGGTCAAGGGAGCGGTGTTATTCCGGCCGTTCCATGAAGGGACTGGAAGCTGGTTCTGGTGGGGAGCTGCTTTTTGTGACCCGGAGATCAGCAAAAACGTATATCGTTATACGGTGGAATATATGCGGGATACCAAAGACGTGCATAATCTGATCTACGAATATGGGCCGAGCAGCAATGCGGAAACATTGGACGACTATGCACAGCGCTATCCGGGTGATGCTTATGTAGATCTTGTAGGCTTTGACATGTATGACAATAAGCCGGCTGACGATGGCGTCTTTATGGAGCAGTTTAAAAAACAGCTGCAGCTGGTGGAGCAGTTTGCGAAGAAACATAACAAGCTGGTGGCGGTGACAGAGACCGGGGCGGCAAATGAAAATGACCTTGCGCTTTTGCCGACAGGCAACGGCAATAAAGACTGGTATAACCAGATACTGGATGTCGTATCAGAATCCGAAGCTTCTTATTTCCTCGTATGGGCGGACTGGGGCAAAGACGGGGCGTTTTATGTGCCGTATGTAGATGCGGTAAATACGGATGGCAGCCTGCACGGACATGAAATGCTGGATCATTTTATTTCTTTTTACAATGACAGCCGCAGCATTTTCGCGGCAAATCAAAAAGATGCCCTTACGTCCGGCAGTTTTGGCAAAATTACGGCGAAAGCAGCGTCTGCAGGTGTGAACGGGTATCTGACTTCCCCGGTGGCAGGAAGAAGAATGCTGAACGCGTCTACAGTTAAGACAAAGGTTACGAATGCGGATGCAAAGACGAAAGTGCTGTTTGTATTAAAGACAGAGAAAGGAAAAGTCAAGCTTGCGGCGAAAGCGGACGGCAAAGGATATTATACGGCAAAGATTACCGCAAAGCAGTTAAAGTCGCTTGGAAAAGGCGTTGGAACGGTTACCTTGTATATTAATGACAAGAGGGTGCAGAGATATTCGCAGATATTTAACAGCAAGGCGCCGAAGGAAGATCCGTATTTGATCGACAGCTTTGAACATTATTATGGCCTGGATGATCAGCTGACGGGCGTCTGGACGACAAACGCAGACAGTGACTGTAAGGTAACGCTTTCCTTAAACAAAGGCAAAAAATCGGATGGGGATTATGGCTTAAAGTTTGCTTATGATGAGACGGCGACCGGATGGGGCGGCGCTACGATTGCAAAAGAGGTAGACTGGTCGGATTGCAGTGCGCTGCAGTTTTATATGGTTCCGGATGGGAAAAATCAAAAGACGGTCATTCAGATCAAAGCAAACGGCATTACTTATGAAGCGTATCTGAATGAATACGAAGCGTTCCGAAAAAACGGCGGCAAACCGATGCTTATTACGATTCCATTTGCAGAATTCGGCCAGAGAGATACGCAGGGCAATCCGAAAGGCGGACTTGTAAAGGATAGTAAGCAAATTGAAACTTTTGGCCTGTGGGTCAATGCGATAACAGATTCTGAGGCTGTTGCAGATGGAAGAGTGTCAGGAACTTTGTATTATGATAATATTACGGCTGTAAAAAGCGAAGAGAAAGAAGCTTCCTTCCAGCTTATGAAATAGGCGGCAGTATCAGAACAAATTTATGGAAATATCAGAGCGTGCCTTACAAATGCTTTTCAGGGCACGCTCTGGAAAATGCAGGAGCGAGAGGTATGATTAGTTATTATGATTAGTTATAATGAAGAGACAAAAATATTCAAACTGGATACACAGACGACCAGCTATATGATGGGAATTGCCGATGGCAAATATCTGGGGCATATTTATTACGGCAGAAAGTTAGAGTCTCAGGATCTGAGTTATCTGCTGCGTACGGGAGAGCAGCCGTTTGTACCGTCTAAGCTTCTGCGGGAAAAGCTGTCCTTTCTGGACAGCTTTCCAATGGAGTATTCCTTTGGCGGTACCGGGGATTTTCGGGAAAGCTGCATAGAGATCCGTGACAGCAACGGACAGTCCGGACTGGAGCTTATCTATGCCGGACATCGGATTTATGAAGGAAAAGAAAAGCTGCAGGGGCTGCCGGCCGTCTGGGGAGAAGGCTGCCAGACGCTTCAGATTACATTAGAAGATGCCTGTGCGGGTATCCGTGTGCTGTTATCCTACAGTGTGTTTGAGGACAGTGACGCGGTTATACGCAGCGTGAAGGCGGAAAATATCGGAACAGACACGATATATCTGGAACGTGTGCTGTCGGCCTGCCTGGAAATGGATGACGAGGAGTTTGAAATGCTTACTTTATCGGGAGCCTGGGCAAGAGAACGGCATATAAAAAGACAGCCGCTCTTGGCAGGGAGCTTTGTTACAGAGTCCGTGCGCGGAGAATCTTCACATCAGGACCACCCGTTTTTGGCGGCATTGTCAAAAGACTGTACGCAGACATGCGGAGAAGTCTATGCCATGCATTTTGTATACTCCGGAAATTTTCTTGCAAAAGCACAGCGTACGCAGTTTGGCACGCTTCGCATGGTGCTCGGCATTCATCCGGAGCGGTTTTGCTGGAAACTGGAAGCGGGAGCGGCCTTTCAGGCGCCGGAAACGGTACTCGTATACTCAGACGCCGGTTTAGGCAAAATGTCACGGTCGCTGCATGACCTTTACCGCAATCATTTGATCCGCGGCAGTTATAAAGAAAAAGAACGCCCGGTGCTGATTAACAACTGGGAAGCGACATATTTTGATTTTAATACAGAAAAACTGATTGCAATTGCAAAAGAATCAGCCGCACTTGGCATAGAAATGCTCGTGATGGACGACGGCTGGTTTGGACACAGGGAAAACGACGACAGCAGTCTCGGCGACTGGACCGTAAATGAAGAAAAACTGCCGGGAGGCTTAAAATATCTCGTAGATGAAGTAAATAAGCTTGGCATGAAGTTCGGCATCTGGCTTGAGCCGGAAATGATCTCTCCGGATTCCAAACTATATGAAAAACATCCGGACTGGGCATTCCATTTGAAAGGGCGCACGCCGTCCCGTGCCAGAGATCAGCTTGTGCTGGACTTAAGCAGGCCGGAAGCCGCTGATTATATCTATGACAGTATCAGCAAGGTTTTGCATTCGGCCAATATCGAATACGTAAAATGGGATATGAACCGGGCACTGGCGGATATCGGCAGCGCGGCTATTCCGCCGGACCAGCAGGGAGAGCTGTCACATCGCTACATGCTGGCTGTCTATGAGCTGCAGGAGCGCTTAATTACAGAGTTTCCGGATTTGCTGCTGGAAAACTGTTCCAGCGGCGGCGGAAGATTTGATCCGGGAATGCTGTATTACAGCCCGCAGATCTGGTGCTCAGATGATACAGACGCGATCGAACGGCTGAGCATTCAGGAAGGTACCCAGTTATTGTACCCATTGTCCACGATCGGGGCACACGTATCTGACTGTCCCAATCATGCAGTCGGCCGAAACACACCGTTTCAAACAAGAGGCATTACGGCGCTTGCCGGAACCTTTGGCTACGAGCTGGATATTACAAAGATCAGCGAAGAAGAGCGTGGCATGGTGCCTGAACAAATAGCAGCCTACAAAAAGTATGCTCCGCTTATCCGGGAAGGCGACTATTACAGGATAGCGTCTTATCAGGAAAATCACAAATACGACTGTTATGAGATCGTATCCAAAGATAAGGCAAAGGCAGCTGTGTTTTTTGTACAGGTATTGCATGAGCCAAGCAGGAAGAGCCGCAAAATTAAGCTGCAGGGCCTGCTAGAGGATGCCGTCTATGAAGTGGATGGCAGACGCTATACAGGTGCCGCTTTGATGTATGCGGGACTGCTGCAGGAAAGGCTGTATGGGGATTTTCAGGCAGAAATCATTGAGGTATGTATGATTTCGTAACTGTTCTGCAGGATATATTTGAAATTAAGAATAAAACGAAAAAATAAAATATGGTAAATGGTCATTTTACATGATATAATAAGCATATTGTCAGGCTTTTCTAAGAAGGGAGTGATTCAATATGCCATCTAATGAGAAGAAATTGAACTGTAATTTATTTGACCAGTTATCTTTAATTGAAGAAGCAGAAGAGATTGCAAGGGAAGAGAATGCAGAAAAGACGCTGCGGTTTCTTGCAAAGAAAAAACATCAGGTTGAGCGGAAATTATATCAGAAACCTCCGCTGATCAACGAAGATGAATAGTATGCGCAAAAAAGGGGATGCCTGTAAAATGGTATCCTCTTCTTGTTTGTTGACAAGAAGGCTGAAATAGGTGTGTATATGCTTGAAAAAAGGCTGCTTCTTTAGTATAATGAAACTGTGGTTAGAGAGAAAATTAACGAAACGACGATCATACATTTATGCAGAAAGGCGGTGGATGCCGTTGAAAGCAGATGCGATAACCAAAAATTATATATCAGATACAGTTGTATTTGCTGATGTTTTTAATTACTATATCCACGATGGGGAACAGGTCATCAGCCCAGAGAACTTGACACAGCGGGATTCGACAGAGATTACTGTTCCTTATGGGGCGGATGGAGCGGCGGTACCGGTACAGAAATTCCGTGATGCACAAAAGCTGTATGCGGCAATGACAGACGGAGAGTTGGAATATGTCCTTTATGGGATTGAAGCCCAGACGGAAACACATTATGCGGCTGCGGTAAAAAACAACCTTTATGATGCGATTGAATATGCCGGGCAGGTGGAAGAGGCTGCAAGGTCACACCGCAGAGCTATGAAGCAAGCGAAAGGGCAGAAAACGAAAGCGTCTGGGGCGGATCAAAAAAAGCCGAATGCCGGGGAATTCTTAAGCGGGTTTTGGAAGGATGATCGCTTGATTCCTTCGGTAACACTTATGCTTTATTTTTCACCGGATGATTGGGACGGTCCGTTAAGTCTTTTTGAGATGATGGATGTGAAAAACCCGAAGATATTTTCCTTCCTGGACAATTACCATGTACGGTTGATTGCCCCTGCACAGATGACTGATGAGGAAATTATGAAGTTTCAGTCTAGTTTGCGAGAGGTCATCTTGTTCATCAAATATTCGAAGGACAGAAAAAATTTAAGCAGGGTGCTGATGGATAATGAAGAACGTTTCCGAAAAGTGGAGCGCAGGGCAGTGGATGTGATTGAAGCAATTACGAATTCGGGTATAAATTATGATGAAGAAGATGAGGTGATTAATGTGTGTCAGGCGATTCAGGAAATGAGGAAAGAGTCCGAGCGGGATGGCAGACTTATGCAAGCTCAGGAGAGTGCTAAGAAGTTATATGATATGGGGCTTGATATGGAAAAAATAGCACAGGCGGTTGGATATGCTGTGGAAACGATAAAGGGATGGCTTGGGCTTCCGCTGATCAACAAAGATGAATAGTATGCGCAAAAAAGGGGATGCCCGTAAAATGGTATCCTCTTCTTGTTTGTTGACAAACGATATAAAATAGCATACATTATAATTAAGCTAATTTTAAGTAATATATAAAGTAACATGGAAACAACATAGAAACAGACATAGAAACAGACATAGAAACAGCACAGAAATAAGATCATAAAGGATGGAAAAATTATGTCCAAAGCAGTAAAGTTGGCAGACATTGCAAAACAGCTCGGCGTCAGTACCGTAACGGTATCCAAGGCACTGTCCGGCCAAAGGGGAGTCAGCGATGAAATGCGTGCAAAAATCAAGCAGCTGGCAGAAGAAATGGGTTATGTAAAGTCTGTACAGGAAAAAACAAAAGAACGCAGAAGCTATACGATTGGAGTAGCGGTTGCGGAACGATATCTGGGCGCGGCGTCTTCTTTTTATCTGCGTCTGTATCAGGAACTGTCACAAAGAGCCATGCGCAAAAACTGCTTTGCCATGCTGGAAATTGTAAGTTACGAGGAAGAGCATAGCCTGCGGATGCCGAAGATGGTGACAGAGGAAAAAGTAGACGGCGTTATTATTATGGGGACGTTTACGACGGAATATGCACGTTTTCTGCGCGGCAATATTCAGCTGCCGTTGATTCTTCTGGATACGCTTGCCATAGAGGAAGAATCGGATTCGGTCGTGACGAGCAATATGATGGGGGCTTATCGGATGACCAATTACTTATTTAAATTGGGGCATTCTAAAATCGGATTTGTAGGTACCAGGCTTGCGACGGCGAGTATTGACGACCGGTATTTTGGTTATTTAAAATCTCTGATGCAGCACGGAATACCGTTAAGGGAAGACTGGATTATTGACGACCGTGACAGGCGGACAGGATCGAGTGATTACAACAGGCATTATCTGCTGCCTGCAAAAGAAGAAATGCCAACGGCTTTTTTCTGCAACAATGATGTGGCGGCGATGGTGATGATCCGCAAGCTGACAGAGTGCGGCTACGCGGTGCCGGAGGATGTTTCGGTGGCAGGGTTTGATAATTTTATTAATGAACCGTTTCCCAAGATCGGCATTACAACATATGCGATCAATATTAAGGAAATGGCAGGAAGAGCGATTCATATTCTGCTGCATAAGCTGGAAAATCCGGAGTATCATACGGGCGTCTATATGATTGACGGCCGGTTTATAGAGCGGGAGAGTACAAAAAAAATCGGTTCGCCGGTTCCTTTTATATAATACGCAGTAAAGAGGGGGATTCATGCAGAAAGTAAGATTGGCTGACATTGCGCAAAAATTAGGCGTCAGTACCGTAACGGTGCATAATGCGTTAAGCGGCAGGAAAGGCGTCAGTGATAAGATGCGTGCGGAGATTTTAAAGACCGCAAAAGAGATGGGATATGTTGCCGCTGCGGCTAAGAAGAAACAGGAGACGGATAAAGCATGGAATATCGGCGTGCTGATCGCGGAAAATTATCTGGCGCAGCATGCGACGTATTATTGGAAAATGTATCAGGAGTTTTCGCTTGCAGCTGTGGAGAAGCAATGTTATACGACGATTGAAGCATTAAAAAAAGATGCGGAAATACATACGCTGGAAATACCTGATGCGTTTCGGGGGAAAAGTGTGGATGCATTGGCGGTGATCGGGGAAATAGACCATAAGTATATCCAAAAACTCAGGCAGGATATGCAGATGCCGCTTGTTTTTTTGGATTTTTATCATTTTGACATCGCGAATGACGCGGTTGTGGCGGATAATTTTCATGCGATGTATCAGATGACGGAGCTTTTGTTTGCGCAGGGGCTGGAAGATTTGGCATTTGTAGGCTCGACAGATGCGACAAGCAGTATTATGGACAGATTTTGCGGATTTATGAAGGCGATGATTTCGCATCATAAAACAGTTGCAAAAGAATGGATGATTCGGGACAGGGATGAGATGGGCAATATCGGGTTTGAACTGCCGGAGTATATGCCGCAGGCGTTTGTCTGCAACTGCGACCTGGTTGCCGGCATGCTTATTGCGAAGCTGGAAGCAGCCGGATACCGGGTGCCGGAAGATATTTCTGTCGTAGGGTTTGATAATTTTTCTTATCCGGGATATACAAAGACAAAAATTACGACGTATGAAGTAGATATGAAAGCGATGACAAAGACTGCGCTGGATAAGCTGTTAAAGCAGCTGAAAACGCCAGGCGGAGGTAGAAACCGATCTATGGATGTCATATCGGGACATATCCGCTGGAAGAACAGTGTTAAGATGAAATAAATTTTAAGACGCACTTTAAGACACGCTCCAGCACAGAAAGCAATAAGTAGAAAATATAGGAAACATTGGTTACTAATTAAGTTAAATTAATTCAAATAAAAGATTAATTTAAAATTTAAGTAGAAAACCAATGTTTTTTTATGCTTTTTTTACAAAAATCTCATATAAAAATAATATAAATAAACGAAATTGTGCGCAGAGAGAAAAAATCATTGAAAAATCGGCTAAATATGATAAAATTAAATTAGCTTAAAAAA
>CAOKJJ010000122.1 GCA_948468465.1 uncultured Eubacterium sp.
GCACTTGGTGAACCGAAATTTGCAAATATCCTGCTGTGGGAGAATTTGTTTGTCAACTGGGGCGAACATATGATGCAGTTTCTGCTGTTTATCCCGCTGACGTTTATCATTGCCCCGGTATTTGCCGTGGAACGGTCAACAGGTATGGATCACCTGATTTTAAGTTCCAGAAGCGGCAGACGGAAAATTGTCACAGCAAAGCTGTTCAGTATACTGGCTGCATCGGTTACTGTGACGATTATCTATGTGGCAGCTACCTTTATTTTTGGTTTTCTTCCACATGCCAGCCTGCATGGCTGGAACGCTGCGATTCAGTCTATTCCAACATATGCAAGATCCATGTTCGGATTTCAGACATGGCAGCTTGCTGCAGTCGGGGCAGTATGGCTTATTTTCACAGGGGCAGTTTACAGCCTTATCATTGGCTTTATTTCTTCACGAATGAAAAGCCAGATGGGCACGGTGGGAGTAAGCCTTGCGGTTTTGTTTATCAACGTAGGCCTTGCGGCAATGGGTGATGCTGTCACACAGAGATTACAACCTCTGATTGACTTTGGCCTGGCGAATGTCACACTGATAAAAGAAGTGTTTGGGGGATTTAAAATGTATCATGTGTTTGGTATGTGTGTCAGTTATCCGGTTATGGCGGTTTTTGTTTTGGGATTGACCGCCGTCCTTGCAGGTTTTGGAATCTACCGCGGACAAAAAAGTAGGACTGTGGCGTAGAAGGGAAAAATTCTTGTAATGTAATTCTAAAATGGGCATCTATTTGGAAGATACCAATAGATGCCTTTACGCTTTCATAGAAAGTAAGTCAATATGAGAAAGCGGGCAGATAAAAGAAAACGGGAGGAAAACAGAAAGTGAAAATTCGACAATTTAAACTGCTCCGCTTATTTTGGTAACTGCCTTATACGTTTTTGTATTTCGTCAAAAGTTAAAGACTTGTTTACCCGCAATTCTCTTTTCACATCCTTGATTTCCACATGTATTACTTCAATTGACCCTGCTGATTTTGCCACAATAAACCAGAATCCGATTGTCATAAGTGTAGAAAATATTGTTATCCATATACTTTCTCTGGTTATCCAGGCTATCAGGCTCGTAGCTGTCCAAACGAACGCCCACGTAACAATAATTAATTTAACAATAATTTCCATTATTATCATCTTTCTTAATTTCCTGAGCAAATATTCTGCTCGCCTGTCGTCTCTTATCAGCTCCTCCCGCCAGCTTTGATCATCAATAGTAGAGCTTAAAAACCATATCTTATGAACTGACAGGTCCCTTATTTTGAATTTATTCTTTTTAGTCATACCATTTCCTCCTTGATGACGTTAGGAACTGTAAGCAAATAATATGACAAACTTACTTGTCTTTTTCTCCGATAGCACCACTCAAAAATCAGTTACATAGCCCGCTATGCGCCTGATTTTTGAGCGGCACTCTCGAAGAAAAATCCTGCGCAAGTTTATCATATTATTTACTTACAGTTCCTTACATAATATTTCCCTTGCATTTATAAAATCATACCACAACTCTCATATAAATTCCAGTACTATCTTAATCATTTGAACACTATTTTAATATTTATTTACTATTTTAGTGGAATTTAGACCGTGCACAGGCATCAATGGCAAAAACCCGCTGATATCATCTGCATATCAACGGGTTTTCATTGCGGATATCTGCCACAGCAGTATCCTTTTATATTTTAGCTATATATTTTCTTGCGTTTTTATAATTGGGACGTCCATCTTTTCCACTCAAATTAAAATCTACTGCAAAGTAACTATGTTCTTGATCAATCAGGCTCCATGTAGGGTCATATATCTTTCCGGCAGCTTCGGCCCATCCATGGCCGCCGCTGGATACCGCATAACAATTTTTATATCCGGCTGCATTTGCCAAAAAAGCAAAGGCTGCGCCAAACGCATAACAATTGCCATGGCCTTCCTCAAACAAATCTATGGCATAATCTGACTCCCACTGCTGAGAATATTCAAACTCAGGGGAACCCCGATATTGAAATTTGTCCAGCAAATAATCAAAACATTTTTTCAGTTTCTCGGATTTTTCCATTTCCGGCCTGGCTGCTTTTTCCACAATTTGATTGGCCTGAATCAAAGCATTTAGTTTTGCTTCATTTTCCGGTGTCTGTCTTGCCTTTCCGGTTTCATCCAGCGGAATTCCATTCACTGTTTTATCTTTTACCATCCAGCCCTTTGCGCCATTCATCGTTCTGAAAAAATAATAATCTCCCTGCAAGTGCTGCCATCCTGTTTTTTGTATGCCATTCGAGGCAAAATAATAATACTTATGATTTATTTCTTTTAAACCAGTTGTTTTTTTGCCGTTCTCATAATAGAAAAATCTCTGCTTTCTGATTTTCCATTTTCCTGATGTAAGGGATGGTTCCTTTTGGTCCGCCGGTTCCAGATCTATGATCATGTCTGCCTGATTTTCGTCTGCCCATAAGACGCCATCTGATTTGTAAACAATCAAAACAAACATTATGATCAGCAGCCACAAGGATTTCTTAGCAGCCGGAATCTTACAGTTTCTAATCTTGCTGTTTCTAATCTCCATAGGTCTTCACTCCAACATAGTTTCGTTCTTGTAATAGTTCAGGTAGGTCTGCGCATTTACTCGCTCTTACTATTATGATTTGTACTTCTAATATTCCTCTGTTTCCATACTGCCATCTGAATAATATATCTCCACATATCCATGTCCGCTGCCGTCACAATCATCATATTTTTCTCTTCGGACTTCTGTTTTTTCCTCAGATTCTTTATCTGTTGTTTCTGTCTGCGAAGAATCTGCGTTTTTCTGCGCATCCGTCTCGGTCTGTACCGTCTGCTTACTGTCTGCCTGCTCTGTGCCGCATCCTGCCGCGATTCCAACTGCTGTTAAAACTGTCATCACTGCTAATTTCTTTCTCATTCCCATTCTCCTCACATTAGGAACTGTATGCAAAAAATACAGGTTATTTATATACAATTCCTTAAAATATTTACTGTTAAAATATGTTTGCTTCAACATTGTTTGCTTTGCAGCTAATTATCATTTTATCATTTTCTATGTAATAATCATAGTACTTTTTAGTTATTTTGCGTTTTGCTGAAAATCCGGCACCAATAGATCCCTATGAGCAGGCATATCGGAAAGACTGCTCCTGCCAGAATTCCCAATTTCAGATTATTATCTAAGGCACTTGAAACCATCCCAACAACCGTGGGGCCGCCTGCGCATCCTACGTCACCTGCCAACGCGAGCAATGCAAACATAGCTGTTCCTCCTTTCGGCTCTGCAACTGCCGCCTTGCTGAAAACACCCGGCCACATAATGCCAACAGATAATCCGCATAGCGCACAGCCAATAAAACCAATGACCGGATTTGGTACAAGCGCAATGCAAAGATACGCTATGATGCATAAAATACTGCTGCCCGCCATAAAATGATCCAGGTCTATGCGATCTCCATATTTGCCATAAAAAGCTCTGGAACTGCCCATTAACAACGCAAACAGCATAGGCCCTGCTAAATCTCCTGTCGTCTTGCTCACATGCAGCCCCATCTCCGCGAATGCAGACGCCCACTGGCTGACCGCCTGTTCGCTTGCTCCGGCGCATACCATCATGATCAACAGCACCCATAATATTTTTTTCTGAAACAGCTGCGTAATCGTCAAGCCCTTTTCTCCTTCATCCATCAAAGAAGCTATCGGCACTTTTGTAAAGAGAATTAAATTCGCAAAAGGAATCACCGCCCAGATACAAGCCATGATCTTCCAGTTCTCAATGCCGAATAAGTGAAAAAAGACTGTCGATACAAGCACTACCGCTACATGTCCCCAACAGTAAAAAGAATGCAGCAGGCTCATTGCTTTCTCTTTATTTTTTGTAGGGCACGCTTCCACAACAGGACTCACCAGCACCTCCAGCAGCCCTCCGCCTACCGCATAGACAGCGACAGCAATCAACAGTCCTATAAATGCGTTTCCGCACAGGTCAGGCAGAATTGTCAGAAAAACAAACCCAGCTACTGCACATATATGCGCAATGATCATCGACGCACGATATCCGATTCTATCAACAAAAGCAACCGAACTGATATCAACAAGCAGCTGAAGCCCAAAATTAAAAGTAATCAGCAGCGTAATCTGTGTCATCGGTATGTGATAAGTGTTATGAAAAGTCAGAAAAAGAAGCGGGACGAAATTATTCACAATCGCCTGCACAATATATCCGATAAAACAGGCATACAGTGTTTTGTTGTAGCTTTTATCCATCATATTTTCTTCTGTCATTTTCAGTTTTCTCCTATCTTAGCTTAGTTTATCCTGATCATTATTGTACTCATTCTCATCAGCATGGTCAATATCCATTTCTTTTTCTTTCACAGCATTTTCCATTCTCTATTCTTAGCGGCATATTTCATGGCAGTTCCTTACTGCCATGAAAAAATAAAGGCTCTTGATGGCAGCTGCCACAAAAGCCTTTATCTTTCATAATATTAAGATTACAAATCCGCTCCGTTGCTTTTAATCACCTTCTGATACCAGTAAAAGGAATCTTTTGGCTTCCTGGACATGTCACCTGTTCCGTCATCATGTTTATTTACATAGATCAAGCCATACCTTTTTCTCATCTCTCCGGTAGAAGCGCTTACAAGATCCGTGCAGCCCCAGCAAGTGTAGCCGATCAGCTCTACGCCGTCTAAAACAGCTTCTTTCATCTGGACAATATGCTGTCTCATATAATCAATCCGATAATCATCATGTATGTTTCCGTCCGCGTCAACTTCATCAGCAGCACCCAGGCCGTTTTCCACGATTATAATCGGAATCTGATACCTGTCATAAATCTGGTTCAGCACATAGCGCAGTCCCAAAGCATCGATCTGCCAGCCCCAGGCCGAAGTCTCCAGGTGTGGATTTTTAATATTTGCCGTTCCGTTTCCAGCAGTCTTTTCGCCTTCCTGCGTCATGCTGACACATGTGCTGGAATAGTAACTGATACTCACAAAATCTACCACACCCTCTTTTAGAATTTCCGCATCTTCCGCCGGGATGTCCAGACGGATTCCATGATCTTTAAAATACCTTTTTGCAAATCCTGGATATGCGCCCCGCACATGGACATCCCCTGCAATGGAATTGTGAATCTGTCCATACTGCTGTGCGTAAAATACATCCTTTGGATGGCATGTATAAGGATATCCATTATGGTATGCCAGCATACATCCCATATGATTTTCCGCATCTATTTCATGTGCCATACGTACCGCAAGCGCGCTGGCTACCAGCTGGTGATGCATTGCCTGAAAGCGGCATGTCTCATTGTTATCCGCGGGATCCGCCATGCCAGCGCAAAAATAAGCTCCAAACGGCTCCGTCAGCATATTGATCTCATTAAACGTCAGCCAGTATCTCACTTTTCCACGGTATCTCTCAAACAATACTTTCGCATAACGTAAATAAAAGTCTACCAGCCTGCGGTTTTTCCACCCGCCATATGCGAGCGAAAGATGAAGCGGATTTTCATAATGGGAGATTGTCACCATCGGCTCTATTCCATGCGCCAGCAGTTCATCTATGACCTGATCATAAAAGACCAGCCCGGCCTCGTTCGGTTCCTCTTCATCTCCATTTGGAAAAATCCTTGACCACGAAATGGACATTCGGTACATTTTAAAACCCATTTCAGCAAACAGCCCGATATCCTCTTTCCAATGGTGATAAAAATCAGAAGCCTCATGATTTGGATAAAACTCTCCGTCTAAGGGAGCCGGCGGGGTAATGCGCCGCTCCTTGTCTACACTTCCCCCTGTAAGGATATCGGCGATCGAAGGCCCTCTGCCGTCCTCCTGCCATCCTCCTTCATACTGATTTGCAGCTGTTGCGCCGCCCCAGAAAAACCCGTCCGGAAATCCTGAATTCTCTCTCATATAGCATTCCTCCTACAGTACTTTCAGCAGCTGATCGCCGTTCATAACATGTTCATTTTCTTTCAGCATTGGCAAGACGCTTACAAAATCGCCTGCATTTGTAACGATTACCGGTGTCACGGTCTGATATCCGGCCTTTTTTACTGCCTCCAGGTCAAATTCCAGCAGCAGATCTCCTTCTTTTACCTTTGCGCCGTTTTCCACATGCGCGGTAAAATACTTCCCTTTTAATTCAACTGTTTCCAATCCAACATGAATCAGTATTTCCAATCCCTGCGCAGAGGTCATAGCCACTGCATGCTTCGTATCCATAACACAGGTTACTTCACCGTCCGCCGGAGCAAATATTTTCCCCTCTTCCGGCAAAATCGCGATGCCGTCACCTAATATCTTATCAGAAAAAGTCTGATCCGGCACATGTTCAAGTTCTACAATGTTTCCCTTTACAGGCGCAGCTACATTTTTGCGCGTCATGCCTGCTGAGCTTTGTCCGTCCTGACGGATATTTTTTACTGTCTCTGCATGCGTTGTCTCTGATGTATCCTGCGCTGCCTGTTCTCCTTCATCTTCATCTTTAAATCCGATAATAATCGTTAACGCAAACGCTCCGACAAAAGAAACTATAATCATGATAATACCATATATCAGATTGCTCATTCCTTTTTCACCGATAAATGCCGGGATCGCCATAATACTATTTTGTGCGATATATAAAGATACCTGTAAAATTCCACCGACAATACCGCCGATTCCCGCAGCCAGCGCAGCCGCAACAACCGGCCTTTTCAGCTTCAGCGTTACACCGTACAGCGCAGGCTCTGTAATTCCCATCACAGCGGAAATACCTGCCGCGGAGGCGAGCTGTTTCATTGATTTGTCCTTGCTTTTAAAGGCTACCGCCAGCGAAGCGCCGCTCTGTGCTACATTTGAGCATACCTGTGAAACGAAAATGAGTGCATCGGAGCCGCCGGTTGCAATCGCAGAAAGTCCAATCGGCGTCAGTGCATGGTGCATACCTGTCATAACAATAAACGGGAAGAATGCCGCCAGCAGACCTACGATTACGAAGCCAAGCTTTGCTGACAGGAAATTGATAACCGTTGCAAGCCCGTCACCTGCGATATTTCCAAGCGGCCCGATCACAATGAGCGCAATCGGTGCGGATATCAAAATAACAAGTGTCGGATGCATAATGATCTTAAGCATTTTCGGCGTAATCGCATCTACCATTTTTTCAATGTACGACATAATCCATACCATTAAAATAATCGGTATAACAGAATAGGAATAACTGGCCTTCGTTACCGGCAGGCCAATAAACGTAATTGCGGCATCCCCGGCAACCAGATTCACAAACGATGGATGCAAAAATACGCCCGCAATAATTAACGCCAGCGACTGGTTTACTTTAAATACCTTTGCCGCGTTCGCAGCAATCAGAAACGGCATAAAGTAAAACGCCGAATCCCCGATCAGGCTCAATACCTGATAAGTCATGCTCGACTCTGTTAAAAGGCCAGATGAATTTAAAATTGTCAGTATGACCTTCATCATACCGGCTGCAGTCAGTGCCGGAATCATCGGCGTCATACATCCGGTAATCGAATCCACAATGGTGGAAAAGATTCCTTTTTTCTCAGCTGAGCCTTGTACGGCTTCCTCATCTGTCGCAACTCCCAGTTTTTCTACTGCCTTATAAACAGCGCTGACTTCATTGCCGATAATAATCTGGCATTGGTCATTATGCCAGTTGACCCCTACTACTTCCGGCAGCTCTGTCATCTTTTTATCGTCTACCAACGCTTTATCCTTCACATTAAACCGAAGCCTTGTCATACAATGGAACGCTTTATTAATATTGCCTTTTCCTCCGGCAAGCTCCACCAGCCGTCTGGCTGTTTCTCCATAATCCTTAGCCATTTTCTTACTCCTTTTCCTTAAAAATTCTATCTACTGAAAGGGCACAGTCTCCGCGGTTGGCTATGCTCCTGACCGTACATGTTATTTTTGCGTTACTTTCCCTCTGACCCTCTCGATGTGAATCATCAGGTAAAGCATTTCTTCCTTGCTCATATTGTAGTAATACTCTTTTTCAATATGATGCACGATTTTCTGCACACATACAAACACATCCGGATATCTTTCCCTGATTACCTCATACAATCCATCATCCTGATCATCATACTGCTTTCCCATTAAAAGGCGCTGTGCAAAAAATTTTAAATGTATCTGAAACCTCTGGCAATTATAATCCTCTTCATTTAAGACCATTCGAAACTGTGTCTGGACAATGTCTAAGACTTCCCCTACCACCTTCGTAACCATATAAATATCATCCAAATCGTTATCCGTCTGCGCATTAATAAAATGCATCGCTATATATCCGGCCTCATCATTTCGAAGCTCCATGTTTTTTTCTTTTTTCAGAAGCCTCAGCGCAAATCTTCCAACGTCATATTCCTGGCGGTACATCCTCTGAATGTCAAACAGCAGTCCGTTCGGCATCTGTATCCCCTTTTCATAGCGGCTGCAGACCCCTTCCAGATGATCGCTTAACGCAATATAAATACTGTCGCTGAGCTTCATATCATATTGCATCAAGGCATAGTCTACAATATGATCTGTCAGATTAATATATTCTGTCTGTATCGAAGAAAGGAATTTGCTGAAACGTCTGTTCTGTCCGGAATGTTCAAACGTAAAGGTCTTTTCGATACGACTCTCATCTATCATATCCCCTTTGGACTTCTGAAATCCGATTCCTTTTCCCTTTACTATAATTTCTTCACCTGCACTGTTTTTCGTTAACACAAGATTATTGTTCAAAATCTGACGTGCAACCATGACATTCCCTCCAAACACAAATAAACCCATAATCATCATTAAATACACCAATGCTCGCACATCGGTCTATCAATAATAACTATGGGTCTTGCCTGATAAAAATATCAGTAACAATTCCAATCTCAATTTGACTGTGATTAGTCTATCACATTTTCATGCATCTGTAAATTATAAAAAATGTATAAAAAGACAGTTTATTTTTTGGTAATATTTTCTGCTTCTACTGTTACGGTTCCGATATAAGTGGAACCGTAACGATGAGGAGCTATGGAAATAATGTCATCGGAGTTTTCGACAGTTCTGGTTCTTTTTTCTCAGCAGGTCTATCATCTGGGTTACCACAGCAATATCTTCTTCAGTCAGCTCTGATACGTCAAGCCGCCTTGCCGGATCAACGCCTAAAAGATAATCGGTACTCACGTGGAAGACAGATGCCAGTTTTACCAGCGCTACTGGAGAAGGGCTGCGGTCACGGAGTTCATAAAAGGATATGATAGACTTAGACTTGCCAATCTGTTCTCCGAGCTGCTCCTGTGTCAAACCAGAACGTTTGCGGAGATCCTTTAAAATCTCACCAAAATTATTAGAATCCACTATTTGAACACTTCGCTCCACGGTTATTATACTCTATGCGGGTCAAAGAATGGTGTCGAATAAAAGAGTTATATTTAATATAGGTGGTATTATACAGGCGTTTATTTTTGGGCAGATTTATGATATAGTTACGACAGCAGCATATCATTAAAAAACGCATAGGAGAGGGTGGGAAGATGAATCATCAATTGATCCAGGGTATTCAGATTCAGTGGGAAAAGATTGATCCGCACAGTTACCTGAGAAATATACAGGCAATACGGGATTTACAGTATTTGGAATTTCATAAGCCGATTACTTTTTTTGTAGGTGAAAATGGAAGTGGAAAATCCACTGTTCTGGAAGCGGCAGCAGTCGCCGCTGGCTTCAATCCTGAAGGGGGAACAAAAAATTATAATTTTTCTACCTATGATTCCCATTCGGAACTTTGCAACGCATTAAAAGTGATCCGGGGGTTTCGCCAGCCCGGATGGGGATATTTTTTAAGGGCGGAAAGTTTTTACAATGTAGCTACAAAGGAAGAAGAGTATGCGCGGACGCCGTTTAACTCGGTTCCGTCGGAACAGCTGCATTTAAAATCTCATGGGGAAAGTTTTCTGGCAGTGGCACAAAAACATTTTCGCCCAAATGGCATTTATTTTTTGGATGAGCCGGAAGCAGCGTTATCCCCGCAAAGGCAGCTTACGCTTTTGATGGAAATCGACCGATGCGCCAAAGAGGAATCCCAGTTTATTATTGTAACACATTCGCCAATACTGCTTGGCATGCCTGGTGCGGAAATTTTGACATTTGATGATGGTCTGGTCCATCCCTGTGAATATGAACAGACAGATAGTTATCAGGTTACTGAAATGTTTATGAACCATAGGGAACAGTTGCTGAAACGGCTGTTAGAACAGGAATAAGCCAAACGCGATTTTTGACGATTTTTGTAATAATATACCGATTTTTACATTTTTACAGCAAAAAGAAATGGAAGTTGTTTGATATATACAACGAAAATCATAAAAATTTTAATGATCATAGAAAAATATTCTATGTTTTCCTCCTGAAATATTCGTTATACTGTTCATTATCAACAAGGGGCTGCGCATGATGCGCTAGTATGGAAAGGAGATAAAATATGAAAAGAAAATTAGTTTCAATGACATTGGCTGTAATGATGGGACTTTCACTTACGGCCTGCGGTTCAGGCGGCGGCGACGACAATTCTGCAGCAGATGGGGCAAATACAGCAACAGATGGAGCAGATGCAGCAGACGATGCGGCCAGCAGTGCAGATGATGGTGCGGCGGATGATGCGGCAGCAGACGGAGGTTCTTCAGCAGAAGTGGCAAATAAGGATAAACCGCTCGTATGGTTTAACCGTCAGCCATCTAATAGTTCTACTGGTGAGTTAGATATGGCAGCATTATCATTTAATGACAATACATATTATGTAGGCTTTGATGCAAATCAGGGTGCAGAACTCCAGGGTACTATGGTAAAAGACTATATCGAGGCAAACATTGACAAGATCGACCGCAACGGTGACGGCGTAATTGGCTATGTTCTTGCTATCGGCGATATCGGGCATAATGATTCTATCGCACGTACCAGAGGTATCCGTAAAGCGCTTGGCACAGGCGTGGAAAAAGACGGCGACATTAACAGTGATCCAGTCGGAACAAATACAGAC
The DNA here is from genome assembly GCA_948468465.1 of uncultured Eubacterium sp. The sequence goes on from CAOKJJ010000122.1 coordinate 11,070, forward strand.
GGTTCCGCGGCAGCAGTACAGGATGGCTCCATTGAAGTAGGAGGCAAGACATATGTAGTGCGTGAGCTGGCATCTCAGGAAATGAAGAATTCCGCAGGCGCTACATGGGATGCTGCTACAGCCGGCAACGCAATCGGCACATGGTCTTCTTCCTTTGGCGATGAAATTGATGTGATAGCTTCTAATAACGATGGTATGGGCATGTCTATGTTTAACGCATGGTCAAAAGATAATAATGTACCTACATTTGGCTATGATGCAAACAGTGATGCGGTAGCAGCAATCGCGGAAGGCTACGGCGGCACAATCAGCCAGCATGCAGACGTACAGGCGTATTTGACACTTCGTGTTCTGCGTAATGCATTGGATGGTGTGGATATTGATACAGGCATTGGTACAGCAGATGAAGCAGGAAACGTCCTGTCTGATGATGTATTTGTATATAATGAAGAACAGCGTTCTTACTATGCATTGAATGTAGCTGTTACAGCTGACAATTATCAGGATTTTACAGATTCCACGAAGGTTTATGAGCCAGTATCCAAACAGCTGGATGCAACAAAGAGCCCTTCTAAGAAAGTATGGCTGAATATTTACAACGCATCTGATAACTTCTTGAGTTCTACTTATCAGCCGCTGCTTCAGAACTATGATGATATTTTGAATCTGGAAGTTGATTATATTGGCGGTGACGGACAGACAGAATCCAATATTACAAACCGTCTTGGAAATCCAGGCCAGTACGATGCATTTGCAATCAACATGGTAAAAACAGATAATGCAGCTTCTTATACAGCTTTACTGAATCAGTAATTTTGCACAGTCGTATTCAATATTTTGTAATAAGGACAGACAGTTGATTAGGGAGAAGAAATTCTCCCTAATCTTTTAGAACATACAGCAGCAGTTTGAGATGATTGCTGCTGAATACATATACGGGGTAAAAAGTATGGCAGATAAGAAAGATCAGATCGTCTTATCAATACGTGGCATGAGCAAGTCCTTTGGCCGAAACCGGGTTTTGGACCATATCAATCTGGATGTGAAACGGGGAACGGTTATGGGGCTGATGGGCGAAAACGGCGCCGGCAAATCAACCATGATGAAGTGTCTGTTCGGTACGTATCAGAAAGACGAAGGAAATATTTTCCTTGATGGCAGGGAAGTAAGCTTTTCCGGACCAAAGGATGCATTAGAGAACGGCATTGCAATGGTGCATCAGGAACTGAATCAGTGTCTGGAAAGAAATGTCATTGACAATCTGTTTCTTGGGCGGTATCCGGTCAATTCCATGGGCGTGGTAGATGAAGGAAGAATGAAAAAAGAAGCTTCTGAGCTGTTCCGTAAGCTTGGAATGACTGTTAATCTGGCACAGCCGATGCGTAATATGTCCGTATCTCAGAGACAGATGTGTGAGATCGCGAAAGCGATTTCCTATAATTCAAAAGTAATTGTATTAGATGAGCCGACTTCTTCGCTGACAGTACAAGAGGTAGAAAAGCTGTTTGAGATGATGCGGATGTTAAAGGAGCAGGGAATTTCTCTGATCTATATTTCTCATAAAATGGATGAGATTTTTGAGATTTGCGATGAGATCTCGGTACTTCGGGACGGCAATCTTGTTATGACAAAGAGCAGTAAAGATACGGATATGAATGAACTGATTGCCGCAATGGTTGGCCGTTCTTTGGAAAATCGTTTCCCTCCGGTGGACAACGAGCCAAAAGACGTTATTTTATCTATTCAGCATTTGTCCACGAAGTTTGAACCGCATTTACAGGATATTACGTTTGACGTAAAAGAAGGAGAGATTTTTGGCTTATATGGTCTGGTTGGAGCTGGCAGGACAGAATTATTAGAGACGATTTTCGGAGTTCGGACAAGGGCGGCAGGTCGTGTATATTTTAATAACCGCCTGATGAATTTCAGTAATGCAAGAGAGGCAATGGACCACGGATTTGCTATGATTACAGAAGAGCGTAAGGCAAATGGATTGTTTTTGAAGGGGGACCTTACGTTTAATACAACGATCGCAAATTTGAACCAGTATAAGTCTGGCATTGCGCTTTCGGATTCAAAAATGGTGAAAGCAACGGCAAAAGAGATCAAGATTATGCATACAAAATGTATGGGGCCGGAAGACATGATCTCAAGCCTTTCTGGAGGAAACCAGCAGAAAGTTATTATGGGGAAATGGCTGGAGCGCAGTCCGCAGATATTTATGATGGATGAACCGACCAGAGGTATTGACGTTGGCGCGAAATATGAGATTTATGAACTGATTATTAATATGGCAAAACAAGGAAAGACGATCATCGTTGTATCTTCTGAAATGCCGGAAATACTCGGTATTACAAATCGTATTGGCGTTATGTCAAACGGACATCTTTCAGGAATTGTGAATACGAAAGAAACCAATCAGGAAGAGCTTTTAAGGCTTAGCGCAAAATACCTATAAAGAGGGAGATGAAAATATATGGCGAGTGGAAACATTCTGACAGCTGAACAGGAAATGAAACTGCGTCAGCCAATCGAAGATTACGTTGGCGGGATTCAGGCAAAAATAGACAGTCTCAGAAAAGATGGGACAGACAAGGTTCTCTCTCTTCAAAACGATTTGGACAGAATAAAGAGAGACAGATCCCTTACACAACAGGAGAAGGAAGCTCAGACTGCGGCTGACAGGGCGGAGTTGGAAAAGGCCAAGGCAGTAGAAGCGAAAAATAAAGACGAAATATCCAAATTGATCGCTGATGCAGAAGCATATCTGAAAGAGCACTTTGATAAGGATTATTATCAGGTAGTCAATCAAAGCTGTGTAGAGGAAAAAGTAGCCGCAAGAGAAAAATACAACAGGAGAACCGCGCAGCTGCAGCAGGAGCATGAGGCTGCAATCGCAAAATTAACCGACCATCAGGAAATCAAAGATGAAAAGTATGTGCATAAAAATCGTTTATTTGATGCAAAAATGGAACTGGAGAAAGATTTGCAGCAGGTAAAAGACCGGAAACATGCAGCTTTTTCATACAAATATCATTTGATTGACCTGCTGCGCATGTCGAAGTTTACATTTGCGGAAACAAGCGCGCAGAAATGGGAAAACTACAAATACACGTTTAACCGCAGGACATTTTTACTGCAGAATGGCTTATACATTGCAATTATATTAATCTTTATTGCACTATGTATTATTACGCCGATTGTGAAAAAGACACCGCTGCTTACCTACAACAACGTATTAAATATTTTGCAGCAGGCATCTCCGCGTATGTTCCTGGCCCTTGGCGTTGCAGGACTGATCCTTTTGACAGGTACGGATCTTTCGATCGGGCGTATGGTCGGCATGGGCATGACCGCGGCGACGATTATTATGCATCAGGGTGTAAATACCGGTTTTGTATTTGGCCATGCATTTGACTTTACAGGGCTGCCGGTAGGAGCAAGAGTTATTTTAGCTCTTGTCGTATGTGTGTGTTTGTGTACATTTTTTACGGCAATTGCAGGATTTTTTACAGCAAAGTTTAAAATGCATCCGTTTATTTCGACGATGGCAAACATGCTTGTAATTTTCGGATTGATTACATATGCGACAAAGGGCGTATCTTTTGGCGCAATCGAATCAACGATACCAGCGATGGTCATTCCAAAGATTAACGGATTCCCAACAATTATTCTTTGGGCAGCAGCAGCGATTGTCATTGTATGGTTTATCTGGAATAAGACCACATTCGGCAAAAACCTGTATGCAGTCGGAGGAAATCCAGAGGCGGCATCCGTATCCGGTATTTCCGTATTCCGTGTAACCGTAGGCGCATTCGTTCTGGCAGGTATCCTTTACGGATTTGGATCCTGGCTGGAATGTGCAAGAATGGTAGGCTCTGGTTCTGCCGCATATGGGCAGGGCTGGGAAATGGACGCAATTGCAGCCTGCGTAGTAGGCGGCGTATCCTTTACTGGCGGTATCGGTAAGATTTCAGGTGTCGTAGTCGGTGTATTTATCTTTACGGCACTTACCTATTCCCTTACGATTCTGGGTATTGACACAAACCTGCAGTTCGTATTTTCAGGAATCATTATTCTTGTGGCAGTAACGCTTGACTGTTTGAAATACGTTCAGAAAAAATAAAGCAACAGATAGAAAAGAGCCGGGCAATGCTGGCTCTTTTTTTATTGCGTAACAGTTTAGGAACTTAAAAACAATTTCTTGCGCAAAATGGCAAAATTTTAATACTATGCA
>CAOKJJ010000123.1 GCA_948468465.1 uncultured Eubacterium sp.
AAAAAAACGCAACACAATGTCAAAAGTGTTTCTTTTCTGGTTCATCCAGGTTAGGAATTGTAAATAAATAACCGCTGATATTGCTTGTACCTAGATCATGTGATGTTTTTCTGTTATTGTTTACTTTTTAGCACAGAACAGCAATATTTACATTTTCTTCAGCGTTTGTTATAATAATGAAAATAATTCGAGCGTGCAGTTATGATGGAGATTAAGATATGGATAAATATACAATCCTTCTCGTAGATGACGAGGAAGAAGTAATACAGGCAATGATGAAAAAAATAAATTGGGACGAGCTTGGTTTTTCTGTGATCGGATATGCCTGTAATGGTGTAAAAGCGATGGAGATGGTAGAAGAGTTTCAGCCGGATGTTATTATGACGGATATAAAAATGCCGTACATGGATGGGCTGGAACTGTGCAACCGTATTAAGGCGGAATATCCGGCTGCCAAAATTTTGTTTTTTACCGGGTTTGATGAGTTTGAATACGCAAAAGAAGCGATTCACCTGGAGGTGGAGGAGTACATACTCAAGCCGATTCATTCAGCGGAGTTAAAACAGGTATTTACCAAATTAAAGCAGAAGCTGGATCTGGAAATCAGTGAAAAACGTAATGTGGAAATACTGCAGAAATATTATATGGAATCTCTGCCGCTTATTCAGGCGGACTTTTATGCGGCATTGATCGAGGGACGTATTTTGGAGGAAGAGATTCCCAAATATCTTGCGGATTATCAGCTTTCTTTTCCAGGACCATATTTTAGCTGTCTTGTGATTCATACTTCTTCCTGCCAGGTACCGGAGGATATGAATCCTCTGCTTTTATTTACTTCTGTCCAAAAGCAGGCGAAGGAGCATTTATCGGATCAATGGCGGGCAAAATGTTTTTCTTATTTGGGGAATACGATTTTAATTGCGCAATTGCAGACTGAAGCGGAAATTTCAGATTTGACGGATGACTGTGACAGATTTTGCAAATATGCCAGACGAATGATTGGGGCTGCGGTAACGATCGGGATTGGACAGACCTGTCGAAATATTTTGGAACTGTCTCAGTCTTATCAGAGTGCAAGGGAAGCTGTATCATATCGTGGTATTTATGGCTCTTCCAGAGCGATTAACATGAAAGAAATGGAGACCCGTAAAATAACGGGTGCCGGGTTGGCAAATGATGCTGATCTGTCAAGCCTGTTTAAGATGATTCGTTTTGGATCGGAAGAGGAAATTGTGGAAGCGGCTGATAAGTATTTAGGCCATACTTCTGTTACAAACAGGTCGCTGCAGCAGTACCATATTGATATGATGGAAATGGTTAGCGCATTGTATCGGTTTTCAGCCAATCATGACGTCGTGATTGATGAATTTTGCGGGGATATCCGAAAGCTTTACAGCAGGCTGTTAGATATGGAACCGGAGGTGCTGCGTAAGTGGCTGATTGACAGATGCTTATTGATCAGGAAAACGATGATCAGTGCGCGCAACAGTTCCACAAAATCTTTTGTTTTCAGGGCCAAGGAGTATGTGCATAATAATTATGGAGATGAAGGGCTGTCGCTGGACTGTATTTGTGAGGTGCTGGGGGTTTCAAATTCTTATTTTTCCACGATTTTTAAAAAGGAAACAGGATATTCCTTTATCAGCTATTTAACGGATTACCGCATGGATCAGGCTGCAAGCCTCTTAATAGAGACGAACGAAAAAAGCTATATGATAGCGAAAAAAGTTGGCTATACAGATGCGAATTATTTCAGCTATGTATTTAAAAGGAAGTTTGGCGTGTCGCCTTCCAAGTATAGAACGGAGCATACAAAGAGTGAAAATTGAGCAGCCTGGCCGTACAGGAAAATTAAAACCACGACAGATACAGTCAACGATTATGTTCTCTTTTTCGCTGATTTCCGTATCTGTTATGCTGATTCTTGGAATAGGCATGTATATCCGGTTTTCTGCTATCTCACGTCAGGAGATCATACAAAGCACCCAGAAGTTAATGGAACAGACGGGGGAAAATCTGGAAGATTATCTGGTAAATATGCGGCAGATTTCAGATGCGGTTTATTATAATGTGATCAAAGAAAATGATCTTGCCGGTCCGGATAACCGAATCCGACAGGGGATGAACCTTTTATACGAAGCAAACCGGAGCAGGCTGCGCAGCATTGCCATTTATAATAATTACGGCAGTTTGATGGCGGCAGAACCGGTTGCGCTGCAAAAGGAAGATCCGGATGTTACAAAACAGGAATGGTATCAAAAAGCGGTAGGAGACACGGCAAATATGCATTTTTCCATACCGCATATACAAAATCTGTTTGATGACGGTATGAGACAGTATTACTGGGTGATTTCCTTAAGCCGTGTTGTGGAACTGACAGATCGGGGAGTGCCGCTGACAGGAGTATTGCTTGTTGATATGGATTTTGCTGATATTTCCCGGATGATGAAAAAGATGAATGTTTCGAATAATGGGCAGTATTATTATTTATGCGATGGCAGCGGGCAGATTATCTATCACAGGAAGCAGATGCAGATCAGACGGGGAAACGCGGCGGAAAACAGCGTAAAGGCAGCCAGATATAAAGATGGTGTATATGATGACTACTTTGACGGAGAGCATCGAAAAGTGATTGTTAATACGATCAGCTATACGGGATGGAAGCTGGTAGGAATTATCCCGGATGCTGCGTTTACGCATGATATGTATGACATTCAATATTTTATTGTGATCCTCATTCTTTTAATGGCTATGATGCTTGCGGTGATTAATCGGATGATCTCTGTCAGGATTTCCAGTCCGATTTTAAAGTTAAAAGATTCAGTTATGGAATATGAAGCAGGGAAAAAACCGGTTATTTATATTGGCGGTTCCCAGGAGATCCGGCACCTTGGTTATTCGATACAGCGTTCTTATGAACAGATTGATGCCCTGATGCACAAAATCGTTTTAGAACAGAATGAAAGAAGAAAAAGTGAACTGGATGCACTGCAAAGTCAGATTAATCCTCATTTTTTATACAATGCATTAGATTCGATTACATGGATGGTGGAAGGAGAACGAAATGACGACGCCGTATTTATGATTTCAGAACTTGCCAGGCTTTTTCGGATCAGCCTGTCGAAAGGGCGGACAATTATCAGCATTAAAGACGAGCTGCAGCATGCTAAAAGTTATATGAATATACAGAAGATTCGCTATAAAAACAGTTTTTCGGTTGTTTTTGAAGTGGATCCTGCTATAGAAAACTGCTGTACAGTAAAGCTTGTTCTGCAGCCAATATTAGAAAATGCGATAAACTATGGGGTCAGCAGTCTGGACGAGGATGACGGCGGGGAAATTAAAGTTACCGGCAGAAAGGAAGATGGAATCATTATTTTATCTGTGACAGATAATGGAGTAGGCATGGCAGAGGAAGAAGTCAGCCTGATATTGACTGACAGCAACCGTGTTCACAAGCATGGCTCCGGTGTTGGGCTTGTAAATGTAAATAACAGAATACAGATTCTTTTTGGAAAGGAATATGGCCTGGTTGTAGAAAGTGAACCGGATGAAGGAACGACAGTTTCTATCCGTATTCCTGCAGTAGCCTATACGGAAGAAAACAGGAACAAGCTTGAACAAGGAAACATATTCAGTATGGAAAAGATGTCTGACAGTAAAATACAAGGTTAGTAATAAAAATGAAAAATAACGGAAAGTGGTTTTATGTGTTTGAAGCGGTGCTGGCTGTCATGGTTGTGGTGCTTGCCTTTATGCTTAGAGAAAAGAAACGAGAAGATTTAAACCGCATATCAGTCATTATTCAAAATTCTGAAGACAATCAGTGGGCAGCTTTTCGATATGGGCTTAAAATGGCGGCACAGGATCAGGGAATAGAAGTGGTTATTGCAAATACTTCAGGCAGATTGACAAAAGCAGAAGAAATCAATTTGATCCGTCAGGAAATTGCGTACGGTGCAGATGCAGTCATTGTTCAGCCGGTTCCGGGCATAGAAATGCAAAAAGAATTAAATACGATACAAAAAAAGGTTCCGGTAACACTGATTGAATCCTGTACACCGCAGCAGGATGCTTCTGCAATTCCGGTCGTGGAGCCGGATCACTATGCACTGGGTAAAGCATTGGCGGAAGAACTGATAAAAAACTATTGCGGAAATCTAAGCGGCAAGACGATTGGAATTATCACAGAAAAGAATCCGACAGAAGCAGCGGCAAAGCGAAAAAAAGGATTTACCGACGCATTGCAGCATACCGGTGCGCAGCTGATCTGGAATGTATCCTATTTTCCTGAGGAGGATGGAGAAAACGTTATGAAAGATCAGCCGGCCGTGGATCTGGTGGCGGCATTAGACGACAGCAGTGTTACAGAAGCAGGAAAACAGGCGGAAGCAAATAATCTGCACGGTGCATTGGTGTATGGGATTGGGAATTCTACAGACGCAGTCTATGGGCTGGATACACGTGCGATTGAATGCCTGATTGTTCCGGATACATTTGACATGGGCTATCAGAGTCTGACACTGACGGCACAAGGTCTGACACATTTTTTTGCCAAAAAAGAAAACAAAACAGTCTCCTATACAATCATGCATAAACAAGAGCTATTTTCAGAAAAAAATCAGGAAATTATATTTACAATGAGCCAGTAGCCGGAAGAGGGTAGAAATGAAAAAAAAGAAACATCGTATGTTAAAGGCCGTTTTTGGTATCTGTATGATATTTTTATGCGCCTGTGGAAAAGAAGAGCAAAAGACACAAGAGAAAGCTCTTGTAGGGATAGCATATTATAATAAAAGCGATACATTCCTGAATCAGATGATTGACTGCCTGAAAAAACAATTTGAAAAATATTCCGAGGATCATTTTGAGATTGCGGCGACCATCCGGGATGCTGCAGGTTCCCAGCGTACACAAGATGATCAGGTAAAAGAGCTGCTTGACGCAGGCTGTAATGTGTTGTGCGTAAATCTGGTAGATCGGGCAGATCCGTCTGAAATTATAGATCTGGCCAGAGAGCATGATGTGCCGATTATATTTTTTAACAGGGAACCTGTTGCAGAGGATATGATGCAGTGGGATAAGCTCTATTATGTCGGAGCAGATGCAAAACAGTCCGGTATGATGCAGGGGAATCTGGCTGCTGATTTTATATATAAAAATAAAAAGGCAGATCGTAATAAAGATGGAAAAATACAGTATGTTGTACTGGAAGGGGAAGCCGGTCATCAGGATGCGATTATCCGGACAGAATACGCGGTTGCTGCATTAAAAAATAAAGATATCGAGCTGGAAAGATTAGGCTGCAGAATTGCGAACTGGAATCGTGCACAGGCACAGAATCGTATGATGCAGATGATCAGCCAGCATCAGAACAAGATTGAGCTTGTATTGGCGAATAATGACGATATGGCGCTTGGTGCGCTGGACGCTTATAAAAAACTAAATTTCACAGAGGCGGTTCTGCCGGTGTTCTTTGGAATCGACGGAACGGATATAGGGTTAAAAGCCGTCGCAGACCAGCAACTGGCAGCAACAGTATACAATGATAAAGAAGGACAGGCAGAAGCTATGGCGCAACTGGCAGCGGCTTTGATTTCAGGAGAAGGGATGCAGAATATTGTGTTTACAAAGGATAAATACATTTACCTGCCGTATGCTGAAGTTACGAGTGAGAATGTGGATTCTTTTTATTGTGAAGAATGATTATAGAAAAGAGGACAGACACCGCATGTCCATCCTCTTTCCATTCAAAATTTCTTATAAATCCTAGCCAAAATATCTCTTTAACAGACCAGCAAATGCTTTTCCATGTCTAGCCTCATCTCTTGCCATCTCATGTACAGTATGGCGTTTGCACAAGCGCAAACGCTAGGGATAAATAAAGGGAAATCATTACTTTTCACTGGAATTATCTTTCCAACTTTCCACTAAATCACAACATGGAATTTTGAAAAAGTCCACTAAATTTCCACTAGGAGGACAAGTCCATGAATGAAAAAAATGTAGGTGTTTATCAGTTAGATAATGGGTATTGGGGTTTCCGTTATACCATTACGGTAAATGGAAAGAAAAAAGACTTCAAAAAGAACAAAGATTCAAATGGCAATCCGATAAAAACAGAAAAAGCGGCAGTTAAAGCAAGAGAGAAGGCACTGGCACAAGATAAGATAAACAGAAATTGTAAACCGAAAAAACAGCGCATGACTTTTGGTGAAGTCTATCAAGAATATTGTGAGTCTGGGCGCAGCGGGAAAGCATATACTACAATCAAAAAGCAGGACAGCTTATGGGAGAACCATTTAAAAAATAAATTTGGCGAACGATTTCTTGATGAAATCAGTGTAGCAGAGGTAAATGATTATCTTGAGACACTCTACTATACAGAGGGGCGGGCTTATAAATATGTCGAGAGTTTTTTAAAAATGTTTTATCTGATTTTCGGGCAAGCCTATTCCCGTAATTATCTTGATATAGATACATATAACAAATTGTGTGTTACAAAAGAAGCAAGAATAAAAATGCCAAAAATGAAAACAGATGAAGATTTGGACATTATAGCGTATGACAATGAACAAATAGAGATACTTAATACCTATTTCAAGGATACAAACGCAGAGACAGCTTTTTTGTTGGGTTGCTATTGTGGATTGCGTATTAATGAATGTTACGGCTTGAAATGGGAAAATGTAGATTTAAAAAATGGCACGATTATCATAGACCGGCAAATGCAATATCAAGAAGGGCTAATTAAATTAGTATCAGTAAAAACAAGAAACGGACGCAGAAAAGTTTATTTAAGCCAACGCCTCATTGATTATTTTACGATATTAGCACAGGAACGAGAGGCGTATTCAACCACATTAAAAGCGCAGAGAACGCAAAATCAAATATTTATAGAGGATATAGACGGGCAGCAGTTGTCAAGCTTGGAATTGGTTAATACGCTGCCTAATGGCAAGATACAGACGGTTAATTCCATGAAGTATCATTCTAAGACAATCAAAAGCCGATTGAATATAGATTTTAAATTTCACCACTTGCGCCATACATACGGTACACGGCTTGCAGAAATGAACACGCCGACACATATTCTTTGTAATCAAATGGGACACGCAAGCGGCAAAGTAACAGAACGTTATTACTTAGCTGTTTCGCAAAATGGAATAGATATTTTAACAAGAAATCTCAACAATCTGTAATTTCTAAAAGACGAAAAAGACGGTAAAATCATGATACAATAGCAATAAAAATATTTTACAGAATTTGAATGGGAGATGTCAGCATGGAAGAACTGTATTCAATTATGAGAGATTTATTAGAAATAGAATATAATCAAAGGTCTTTGCTTCATATAATTAAAGTATTGGAAAGTAATTCAAATACACAGCAGAAAAAAGAAGTACAATTAATTGTAAATGGTGTAAAATACTTTCTGGAAACGTTGCAAATAGATTTAAAGAAATCTATCAATCGAATGGATAAATACATCATAGCACAAGCCGCTAAAGAAAGATAGCAAAAAGGCAGCAGTAGAAAAATAATAGGCAGCAGTCCAAGAATAATAACTACTGCTGCCTATTGTTTCGGATATTCTGTTTTGATATTGCTTGCACCTGTGATGTAGTCCATAGATACGTTATAAAATTTGGCAAGAATTAAAAGGCTGTCAACAGGGATTCTTGTCTTTCCACTTTCATAGTCTGCATAGGTTCTCTGTCCGATATGCAGCCGGTCAGCTATTTTTTGTTGAGTTAAGGAATGGTCTTCTCTTATTTCTCTGATACGTTCATTGTATTTCATAGATAACACCTCTTGAAATAGTATAAATAAAGAGAAGATAAATCTTGACAAATAGAGTTATAAACTCTAAAATGAAATATAAGATTTTATAAAATTATATTTTGGAAGGGGAATGATTATGTTATTTGACAATGTTGGTAAAAAGATATGTATTATGAGCAAGATTTTATTTTTTGTTTCGGTGATTGGCGCAATATTTTTGATAATTTTAGTATTTACATTGTCATTGTACTAAAAGAATCAAATACAAAGCAGTTGGTTATATAAGAAGTACAAAGTTATTTATTAAGGAGTAATTATGAGTGGAAATAAAAAAAGAATGATAAGTATTGTTGTAGCAAGTATGGTAGCGGTTTTGATTTTTATAATCATAATTAACATAACCAAAAGTGAAAAAATTGGTTTCATAGAAGGAGATTATTCAGAACATAAATGTGATTATGTTTTGTGTGAAAAGAGTGCTGACGGCGGTGTACACAATACAGGTTATTCAAAAAGCTATTATTGTATTGAACATTTTACAAAGGAAAAGAATAGTCGAAAAAAAATACAATCAAAATCCAAAAATAATAATAGTCAGAAGGAGATAGGAGAAGGCGGATATGAAATGCCAAATGAAAATGATAAATCTGTTACGGATTACATAAAGCGAGTTGCGCCTGATGTGTATGACAGCATGGAAGAAAATTGGAATAAAATTGAACAGGAATATAATAATGAAAAATAATAATAGTGTTAGAGGTACTAAAAAAGGAAGAGGATAAAACTCTTCCTTTTTAAAAATCAAAAGAACCTTCTTTAATTTCCCTAATATTTTCGTAATACTCTTTTGGATAATCAATTTGTAAATCATAATATAAAAAATAGCGAATATCATCCAAAAGAACAAGCATTTTTTTGTAAATAGTTTTATCTCCATTGGTGGAAAGATTTTTCTTTAATAATTCTAAAGATTCAAGCATTTCATTTTCGTTCATAATAATTTTCCTTTCTACTAAAAAACAAAGTTTTTCTTTGTTGGAGCATGAGAAACTTGTTTCTCAGCTCCATCATTTATAGATTCATCTATATTATTTATAGATTTATCTATATTTATATTTATTTCTCTGCTATTTGCCGTTTTATTTTGTGCGGCTTGCGGGTTTTCAGAACTGTTCGGCGTTTGGTTGGAAACGGTACAAGTATTGTCATTTACAATATTTTCATGTGTCACATGCGCCGCTCGTGGTACTTCGTAAAATTCATATACATTACCGCCAGTCTTTACAAGATACCCTTTGTCTATCAATTTCAAGAATTGGTCGCGGTAGGTTTGTGGTGGCATACCTATAGATTGACGTATGGCAGCAGGCGAGAGTGCAAGCCAGAAATCCTCTTTATTAGCTGCAAAATAAAGGTATAATAATAGAGCATGTGCGCCGAGGTCACGTGCTGCCGCTTTCCAGTTTTCATTTTTTATACCAAGAAAGTCAGATGATGCATGTTCTCTATGTATATGCACGATTCTTTGATTAGGAACAGTTGTAGCCATTTTTCATACTCCTTTTGTTGTTTGATTTTGTTATTTTTCATATATATATTATAACAAAATTTTTTATATAAATCGAATAAGTATGGTTGGCGTAGACCATAGATAATAAAATATAGGGTGCGGGGTATATTTGGGAAAAATAAGAGTGAGAATTGTATTTTGGGGTGTGTCCGGCATACTTTCTCACGAAATTATATTTTGTTATCCGTTATTGTTTCTAAATGAATAATCTTATGTAAAATCAGAAAAATATTGCATAAATATACAATATCAATTAAAATATACATAAATTTGCATAAAATAAATAGAAATCAACAAAAATATACAAAATGAAAATGATTTTGACATTATAACAAAAATATTGACAAAGTATGTATATAATATATAATTAAATTAATGATTTCATACATATATATTTTAATTTAGGAGGATTTTTAAATGAGAGTAACGATTGACCTTGACAGAGACCTTGTTATTATTCCAGACAATTATTTTAATAAAATTTCACAAGAAAATGATAAACTGAAAAAATTTGGTGCACAACCTCAAGGCGCGATAGATAGAATAAAGCGTTCTTTTGCTGTTGCTATGGCAGACACCGACAATCGTTTATTGACAGTGACAAATGCAAGAGTTTCTAAAATTGAAAAATTACCTATTGACGAACCTATAAAGAAAGTAGAAAGTACGATTGACAGAGACGCGGCAGCAGCCGCAGAACAGTAATGGCTAAAGGGACGCGCGTTACTCAAATGGAAAAAGAAAAAATGTGGCGGCTATATCAAGAATTAGGCTCATTTAAAGCCGTTGCAAAGAAAATGCGCCGTTGTCCCGATACTGTTTCAAGATATGTGCGGGAGTATGAGGCAGGAGTGAGCGCGGCGGGGTACATACTAAATCAAGGGTTATAAACATTTATTAAAGGCGGGGCGCGTTTCCCGCCTGATTTTTTGTCTTTTGTTCTCTTTCATTAGGGTATACTCTATTGAAAGAAAAAAGCGACTCAATTTTGTGTGTCACATGAGTCAATAAATATATTATGAAATATTTCAAAAATACAAAATACCCTATTGACATATTTATGGAGTTGTGGTATGATTATTTCAGTTAAGAAAAAGGAGTGTGTGACAAATGCGAGTTGGTTATGTCCGGTGTTCAACGATAGAGCAAAACGAGGCGCGTCAACTAAAAATGATGAATGAGCAGACCGCCGAAAAACTATTCATTGATAAAGCAAGCGGAAAGAATACAGACCGCGCTGCATTCAAAGATATGATGTCTTTTGTTCGAGCGGGGGACACAGTTATTGTAGAAAGCATTTCACGAATTGCAAGAAACACGCGCGACTTGCTTTCAATCATTTCAGAATTAACAGAAAAGGGCGTTGAATTTGTAAGTCTCAAAGAGAGTATAGACACGACAACGCCGCAAGGAAGATTTATGTTAACGGTTTTTGGTGCTCTTGCTGAATTGGAACGGGAAAATATTTTAGAGAGACAAAGAGAGGGTATTGAAATAGCCAAAAGCGAGGGCAAGTATAAAGGGCGTAAGCCGATTGATTATGATACAACAAAATTTAAAGCACTTTGCAAGCGTTGGAGAGAGGGAGAAATCACAGCAACCGCCGCTATGAATGAAATAGGTTTAAAGCCTAATACATTTTATCGCAGAGTAAAAGAAATGGGGCTATAGAATAGCCTGCAAATAGCGGAGAAATGCGGGAAAACCGCTTCTCATAAATTCCACTTTTTCAAAATCCACCTTTTGGCTTTAGGAAAAGGACATAAAAAGATAATTCCACCATAATTCCACTTTTGGCAGCAGTAGGCGAAAAAAAGAGGAACAAGTTTTCACTCATTCCTCTTGATAAATCCTTTAAAATAGGGCATTTTGATTAGCCAAAATATCTCTTTAACAGCCCAGCAAATGCTTTTCCATGTCTAGCCTCATCTCTTGCCATCTCATGTACAGTATCATGGATTGCATCCAGATTAGCAGCTTTTGCACGTTTTGCAAGATCTGTTTTACCTGCAGTAGCGCCGTTTTCAGCTTCTACGCGCATTTCAAGATTTTTCTTTGTGCTGTCTGTAACAACTTCTCCAAGCAATTCTGCGAATTTAGCAGCATGCTCAGCTTCTTCATAAGCAGCTTTTTCCCAATATAAACCGATTTCAGGATAACCTTCTCTGTGTGCAACTCTTGCCATAGCAAGGTACATACCAACTTCTGTACATTCACCGTTAAAGTTAGCTCTCAGATCATTTAAGATATCTTCAGAAACACCTTTTGCAACACCAACTACATGTTCAGCAGCCCATGTTGTATCTCCTTCTTGTTTTGTAA
Organism: uncultured Eubacterium sp.; assembly: GCA_948468465.1. Next base: position 11,678 of record CAOKJJ010000123.1, read on the forward strand.
ATTTTTCAGCTGGTGCCTTACACTGTGGACATTGTGCCGGTGCTGAATCTCCCTCATGAACATAACCACATACCTGACATACAAATTTAGCCATTTTTACTTCTCCTTTTTCTTTTCATTATAATTAATATGGTGAGTTCAGTATTGTAATATGTGCTGCAAAATTATAATTTATGCAGCGATAAATACTGAATGCCTGCTGATAATTTTATATCATATTTTTTTAAAAGTGTCAATATAAAAATAGAAACAATTACTGTTTTTCTGAAACGGAATGTTGTTTGGAACATTCCGGGCATATGCCATAAAAATGTGCCTTATGGCCTTCGATCATACCCGCAAAGTTATGCGCCGCAAGCAGATCAATGTGTGAGAGGGCGTCCATTTTGAGGTCTATAACTGCTCCGCACTGCCGGCATATAAAATGATAATGCGGGGTATTGTTCCCATCAAAGCGGTCAGGACCGTCAAAAGCAGTGATCTTTTGTACCTCACCAAGCTCTGTCAGCAGTGACAGATTGCGATACACAGTTCCAAGGCTGATATTTGGACAATCTGGCAGGATATGCTCATAAACAGTTTCTGCGGTAGGATGGCATGTTGTAGAGTGAAGGTATTGGAGAATGCACTCTCTCTGTCTGCTGTACTTCATTTTTAAAATCCTTTCAAAATAGTAATTGTTATCATTATTATATAAAATTCATCATAAATGTCAATACAGCAAAGTATAAAAATAAATGGCATGCCTGCCATATGCTGGTATTATTTTCAGGCGGCCGCATACTATATAATAATGACAGCCAGGAGAATAGCCAGGTTTATGAAACGCTTCGTGAGTTATTTGTATTCTATTTATAACAATCAGAAAATTCATAATGCCGGTTTTGCCCGGATAGAACTTCGTACAGGACGTAATCGGGTGGATATTCATTTAAAAGAAAATGGATATGCCGGTAAAACAGGCACAGTATATTTATTTATCAGAAAGCAAAAAAATATACAGGGGATTTCTATTGGAAATATTATTTTTCGGGGAAATCAGGCAGATTTTCGATTTGAACAAGCAGATGAAAATATTGGACAGACACCTTGGCAGATTGCGCAAATGAATGGAATTTTAGTTGTCGTAGATGAACGGCCGGCATTTTTAAGCCAGTGGGATGAACAACCGGTAGATACTGAAAAATTTGAAATATGGAATGCACAAGAAAAAGAAGAACAGCAGATTTCCAGTCCTGAACCAGAAAAGGAAAGTGCGCATCAACCAGATTTAAATAATAACAAAGATAATAACAAAGATATAAAAAGCGCGAAAGAATATGAACAGAACAAAAAGAATATGGCACAGAAACCTATAGCAGAGAATCATATTATCAATAATACAGGAAAGGAAGACGTAAAACAGAAAAAAGAAAACGAATCAGAAGATGATCCGGAAAAGAAATCAGATCATGCAGAGCAAAATAAAGCAGAATATAAAAAAGAAAGCAGAGCAGGAGACAAAATTGCAGATGCGGCAGTAAAACGACCGGAAACAATGCCAGTTATACAGCAAGAGCATATGAAAGAAGAGGATAAAGCGAAGCCATCCGGAAATGTTCAAACGGCGGAGCTGCAGGCACAGCCGGTCAATACGTGGATGCAGACCTGGAGATACATGCTGAAAACATATCCGGTGCTGAACCAGTTTACAGACAAAAATAATGTGCTTTGTGTAAGGATCGAAATCAAAGATGTCCGGCTTTTGCCAGAAAAATATTGGAGCATGATAAATAATAGTTTTCTTCTGCATGGTTTTTTTAACTATAGGTATCTGGTTTTTGGCAGGGTTGATCAAAATTGGTTTATAGGGGTACCAGGAGTATATCAAAAACAAGAACATGTTATGGCATCTGTATTTGGTTTTCCTGACTTTCTCCCGCAAAAAGAAAAAAATGATAAGGGAGAACAGCCAGGATATTGGTATCGGATCCTGGATATGCATGAATTTTAAGACACGTTCTAAGGACGGATCATACTGTATATGGCATGATCCTCCCAAACGCCGCGGATCAATGCGCTTTTGCGTGCTATGCCTTCAAATTCAAAGCCGACACGTTCCACGAGACGGATGGAAGAGGTATTATTCGGCATAATATGTGCAGTCAGACGATGCAGGTTCATTTCGTAAAATGCAATAGCAATACATTTGTGAAGAGCCTCGCTTGCGTAGCCGTGATGCCATGAATGAGGATCGAATTTGTAACCAATCTCGCAGCTTTGATAGATATGCCGTACAATATTACGAAAACAGACCGTACCGATGACATGGGCAGGGTCTGTTTTTTTATATATCCAAAACCGTACGCCTGACTGTTTGACACACATTTGAAATTCGTGATTTAAGACACGCCGTTGATAGTCTTCTGTATAAAAATTTTCAGGGCGCGTGGCCTCGCATAATTCGAATAGCTCGCGATTCGATAAATAAAAACGCAAAATGTCGTCAGCGTTAGCGCCATCCAGAATCTTGAGGATGAGACGATCTGTTTCATAATAAAACTTCATGTTGACCTCCGTATATGTAATCTAATAAATAAAACAGAATTGCAGAACGCAGTTTTAGTATAGTATAATAAAAAAAATACATCAAGATTAAGAATAAAAAGGTTAGGAGATTAGAAAATGCCATCAAAAATGTCCCCGGATGAAAAATTTATGAAAGCGGCGTTGAAAGAGGCCAAGAAAGCCTGTATGATTGATGAGGTGCCGATTGGCTGTGTGATTGTACAAGACAACAAGATTATTGCGAGAGGTTATAACCGCAGAAATACAGATAAGAATACACTTGCGCATGCTGAACTTACAGCGATACGAAAAGCAAGCAAAAAAACCGGGGACTGGAGACTGGAAGATTGTACGATGTATATTACTCTGGAACCTTGTCAGATGTGCGCAGGGGCTATTGTGCAGTCAAGAATGCAGAAAGTGGTTATTGGTGCGATGAATCCGAAAGCAGGCTGTGCGGGATCTGTGTTGAATTTACTGCAGATGCCGAAGTTTAATCATCAGGTTGAAATTGTGTCTGGCATATTAGAAGAAGAGTGCGCTTCGATGTTAAGTAATTTTTTTGCAAATCTAAGAGAAAGAAAAAAGAACTGTCAGCAACGGTCGTAAGAAAAAATAAGAAAAAATAAAAAAAATAAAAAATGTAAAAAAATGGTTGACACTCAAAAATATCTATGCTATTATAACACTCGCCGCAAGGAAAGCGGGTTACATTTGAAAGAGATTTCATAAAGCAAAAAAAGGGAAATACAGAGATTTTTGCAATGATTATCCAAGAAAGCAATACTAAGAAGGAAATCAAAAAGAAATTTCAAAAAATTAAAAAAGGCTATTGACAAGATGGAAAAAATATGATAGCCTATATGAGTTGCAGCGAGTCAATCGAACAACTTAAAAGAAATAAAAAGTTAAAAAAGTTCTTGACAAACAGAAAAAGAGCTGCTATAATGACAAAGCTGCCAAACACAGCAAACAAACAGAACCTTGATAACTGAACAGTGAAATAACCTTGAAAGATT